>NZ_JBJKOP010000020.1:0-75104 GCF_046707225.1 Caproicibacter sp.
GTTATGCTCTAAGAGCTTTTCATTTTGTGTCACAACTAAATTCTAAAGCAAAAAGCCGGAGCAGCCAATACCTTTTGGTATGGTTGTTCCGGCTTTTTTTCGGCGCTGTTTTGCAACAGCCCCTTCCGGATTCGTGATTAAAATGTCGGATGATTCGTTGAGCCGAACCCTTTGCTTTCTTCACTCGATTCGTGCAATGCGGCGGAATATGCGCCGTAGCCCTTCCCCGGCGAATTCTGACCGCCGGTACCGACGGAATTTCGGCTTCCGCCGTCGCCGCCGCTTCGGTTTTCAAAGGTTGCGCATTCCGTTTTGACCTGACCGTTGTTGACATTGGTCGTCCGGATGTCGATGCGATCGGCGGAGCAGGCCCGGTTCTCATTATAAACGCATTTTGTCACTTCGCAGTGAATGTCCAGCGACGGGTTCGGCGATTGATGATCGACCGCGTTTTTCGGAATTCCTCTGTTTTCTTCGGTGTCAATAAAATTTGCACAGTAGGTTTGGGTACTCGCGCTTGCGCGCGGGCCGCCCACCATAATATCGGGGCGGCAGCAGGATTTGCTTTTGTTATTTCCACAGTTTGTAACATCACAATGTAAATTCGTCATATTACGGCACCTCAATCTTAATTTTTATCTATTGTGTGCCGGAAGAAGCGGTTTATTCCTGCTCAGTCTGATTTTCATGCAATTCGACAGCCCGCGCAATCAGTTGTTCCGTTCCTGAAATTCCGATGAAAGAAGTATCGACGCAAAGATGGTAATTTTCGGCGTCCCCCCATTTCTCGTCCGTGTAAAAATGGTAGTAGCCGGAGCGCTGCTTATCCTGCTTTGCGACCCAGCCCGCCGCGCTTTCAGGCTGCACACCGTACTCCGTTACGGCGCGCTCTTTCCGGAACGTAAGGTCGGCGCGCAGGAATACGCTGAATACGTTTTCCTTTCCCCGCAGAATATCGTCGGCGCAGCGGCCCACAATGACGCACGGCCCCGCCTCGGCCGCCTCCCGAATCAGCTTCGCCTGAAGCTGAAACAGGCGGTCGTTGATCGGCAGACGCCCGGATGCAATGGCGTTTTCCGCAAAGGGATAATTGTTTCCCATGATCATTGCATACAGAAGGTTGCTTCCGGCTTTTTCATCCGCCTGTTCCAGAATTTCACGGCTCCATCCGCTTCGCTTCGCGGCCGTCGCGATCAGCTCCCTGTCATAAAAAGGAATCGAAAAACGCTGCGCCAGCTTTTGCCCGATCTCCCGGCCTCCGCTGCCGTACTGTCTTGCGATGGTAATCACGGTCTTCATGCTGATTTCCCTCCAGTTCCGCTTCGTTTGGATTTACTTTTATTATAACATGAAACGGGAGAAATGAGGCATTTTTTTCCACGGATGTCCCCGCTTGACTTGCCCGCGAAATCGGATTATTATTTTTTGTGCCCTTTGAAACTCCCCGGCCATGCCGGGGGGCTCAGAAGAGCGTGGGCGTTGAGCAGAAAATGCGCATCGAACCTACCCCAAACCCCTCCCGTTTTAATTTCGAAGCGAAAGCAGGCGGCCTCCATGAAACGGGGGCGGGGGTGAGTGAAAAGGAGTCTGACCTTTTATGAGGGATAAGAACGGGACGGGAAAAAGCCGTGTTTTGACCCGAAGGGAACTTGCCGACTGCTGCCTCCGCTTTCCCGGCGCTTATGAAGATTACCCGTTTGATGACGATCCGCTTTCTCCGGACGCCTGGACCGTCATGCGGCACAGGGAAAACCGGAAGAGCTTTGCGCTGATCTTTGAGCGCGGCGGGTTCCTCAACATTAACCTGAAATGCGATCCCGCCGAGGCCGATTTTCTGCGCGGAGTTTACCGGAGCGTGACCCCGGCGTATCACATGAACAAGGAACACTGGATCGGCGTCCGGCTGGACGGCGGCGTTCCGGAGGCGGAGCTGTTCGCCTGGGTGGAACGGAGCTTCCGGCTCACGCTTGCGCAAAAGAAAAGAAAGTCTTGACAAAAAATCCGGCCCGGCATATACTGAATATCAACATAAAAAACCGGCGAGTAAGAGTAGTACTTCGGGGTTACATTTTCTTAAGAGAGCCGCAGGCGGTGAGATTGCGGTGGGGATGTTCCGGATGAATGGACTTATGAGGGCGGGACGAAAGGCTTTTTTGCCGAGTAGTGTCCGACGGGATCTTCACCCGTTACCAAGGAAGCGTGCATGGTGGTGCATGGAGTAAGCGGGCGATTTTCGCCAACGTGGGTGGTACCGCAGGAGTTTAGGCTCTTGTCCCTGTAATTACAGGGGCAAGGGCTTTTTTTGTACTCTTTTTTAACTTTTGGCAGAATGAAAGGAGAATTATCATGAGCAAAATTCCATACCGTTTGTATTTAACCGAAGATCAGATTCCGCGGCAGTGGTATAATCTGCGGGCGGATATGAAGGAGCTCCCCGACCCGATGATCAACCCGGTGACCATGAAACCGGCGGTGGAAGAAGACCTGTATCCCGTGTTCTGCCGGGAATTGGCGCATCAGGAAATGGACGCCGAAACGCGCTGTGTGGATATTCCGGACGAAGTGCTGAATATTTACAAGATTTACCGCCCGTCGCCGCTGGTGCGCGCTTATAATCTGGAAAAAGCGCTTGGAACACCGGCAAAGATTTATTACAAATTTGAGGGGAACAATACCTCCGGCAGCCACAAGCTGAATTCCGCCGTCGCACAGGCGTATTATGCGAAGCACGAAGGAATGACTTCCCTGATGACGGAAACGGGCGCGGGACAGTGGGGCACTGCGCTTGCGGAAGCCTGCTCTTATTTTGGAATTCCGCTGACCGTGTTTATGGTTAAGGTTTCCTATCAACAGAAGCCGTACCGCAAAGATGTGATGCGGACGTTCGGCGCGGACGTAATTCCAAGCCCCAGTGATTTGACGAATGCGGGGCGTGCTATTCTTGCCAAAGACCCGAACACCACAGGAAGCCTTGGCTGCGCGATTTCGGAGGCTGTTGAACGCGCCGTCACCACAGAGGGATGCCGCTATGTTCTGGGTTCGGTTTTGAATCAGGTTCTGCTGCACCAGTCCGTGATCGGGTTGGAGTGCGAAACAGCCATGAAGCTGATCGGGGAATACCCGGATGTCGTGATCGGCTGTGCGGGCGGCGGTTCAAATTTAGGCGGGCTGATTGCGCCGTTCATGCGCGATAAACTGACCGGAAAGGCGAATCCGCACTTCATCGCGGTGGAGCCGGCTTCGTGCCCATCCCTGACGCGCGGAAAATACGCTTATGATTTCTGTGACACCGGGAAGGTCACGCCGATGGCGAAAATGTATACCCTCGGCAGCGGCTTTATTCCGTCCGCGAATCATGCCGGCGGTCTTCGTTACCATGGAATGTCTCCGATTCTGTCGAAGCTGTACCATGACGGATATCTGGATGAGGCACGTTCGGTGGAGCAGAGCAAGGTTTTTGAAGCCGCCGTCTATTTTGCAAAGCATGAAACCATCCTGCCCGCGCCGGAATCCGCGCACGCGATTCGAGTGGCGATGGATGAAGCCGTTCGCTGCAGGGAAAGCGGCGAGGCAAAAACGATTCTGTTTGGCCTGACCGGAACCGGATATTTTGATATGGCCGCCTATTCGTCCTACTTGGACGGCAGCATGACGGATACGATCCCGACCGATGAAGCGCTGCAGCGCGGATTTGACAGCCTGCCGAAAATACCCGGAGTTCAGGAAGAACCTTAAAAGCTCAACAAAAATAGCCTGAAAGAAGGTGGTGCCGATGCCGGACGGCTGGCGGTGGAATTCGTGTTCCTTTGGTAAGAATATCTTTTTCAGGAGGGAATCTCATATGAAAAACTTTGGTAAAAAAATCGGCGCGGCGGCTCTCGCCGTTCTTGTCTCCGGCGCGCTCGGCGCCTGCTCGGCCTCCGGCTCCGCTTCTTCCGCGGCGCCGGCTTCTTCCGCCGGATCGTCCGGTTCTTCGGCAAAAACGTCGAAATCGATCGGCATCATCGAATACGCCGTGAATCCGTCGCTTGACAACTGCCATACGGGCTTTGTGAAGGGGTTGGAGGAGTCCGGCTACAAGGAGGGCGAAAATCTGACCGTCGATTTTCAAAACGCCCAGGCGGATCCCAACAATGCCAAAACGATCGCACAGACCATGGTGGCGAAAAAGTATGACATGGTGATGGGCATCGCGACCCCGGCGGCGATGGCTTTGTACGGCGCGGCGAAGTCGGCGGATATTCCGACCATTTTTACTTCCGTCAATGACCCGGTTGCGTCCGGAATCGTAAAGTCGCTAAAAAAGCCCGGCGTCAACTGCACCGGATCCTCCGACGTTCTGCCGCTGGAGGATCAGATCAAAATGATCCGCGCGTTTCTGCCGAACGCGAAGAAAATCGGCGTGCTGCACACGACCAGCGAGCCGAATTCCACGGCATGCCTGAAAAAGTTCCAGAGCATTGCGCCGAAATACGGTTTTGAAGTGGTTGAAATCGGGGTCACAGGTTCCTCCGATGTGGAACCGGCAGTCAAAACGCTGATTTCCAAAGGGGTTGACTGCATCAATAACTTTACGGACAACAATGTTGTCAACCATTTGCCCGGTTTGCTTCAGGCCGCAAACGAAGCAAAAATCCCGATTTTCGGTTCTGAAGTGGAACAGGTGAAGGACGGCTGCCTTGGTTCCGTCAGCATTGATTTCGTTGCCCTTGGGGAAGAAACCGGCAAGATGGCCGCGAAGGTATTGGACGGCACGGCGAACCCGGCGACGACTCCGGTTTACACGGTGGATTTCGGCAAACCGGTATATAACGATAAAGTGATGAAGCAGCTGGGAATTTCTCTTCCCAAGGACTATTCCGGCGCGGAAAACGTCGCGCAGTAAAAACAATCGGGGGGCTGATGGCATTGGATGTGTTTTTGGGACTACTGACCGGCGTGTTGCAGGAGGGCTTTGTCTACGGCATCATGGCGCTTGGAATTTATGTGACGTATCAGGTGCTGAATTTTCCGGATCTTTCGGTGGAGGGAACGTTTCCGCTTGGGTCCTGTGTTGCCGGTGTGATGATCGCTTCCGGACTGAATCCGTGGCTTGCCTGCGTGGCGGCGTTTGCATGCGGGGCGGCGGCGGGCGGCGTGACGGGTCTTCTGCATGTGAAACTGCACATCACCGACCTGCTTTCCGGAATTCTGGTCATGACGGCTTTGTGGAGCGTCAATCTTGCTGTTACTTCCGGCAGCGCGGTCACGCCGTTTTACAACCGGCCAACCATTTACACTTCCGGCCCGGCGGCGCTGATTTCGGATTCCCATAACAGCCTGCGGGCGCTTGTGGTCGCGTTTGTTTCCTGCCTGCTCGTTAAGCTGTTGCTCGATGAATATTTAAAAACAAAATCCGGCCTTTTGCTGCGTGCCGCAGGGAACAATCCGCGGTATGTCGTTTCGCTTGGAAAGGACCCGGGCAATATGAAAATTCTGGGTCTGATGCTCGGCAACGGCCTAGCCGCGCTTTCCGGGTGCATCCTCTGCCAGCGGGAGGAATCCGCCGATATCTACAGCGGGACCGGCATGATCGTTCTGGGACTTGCGGCAGTCATTGTGGGGGTCAATATTTTTTCCGGCATCCGGTTTCTGCGTTCCACAACGGCAGTCATCCTGGGCGCGGTTCTGTACCGCGGCGTTCTGGTGGCCGCGCTGCAGATGGGTCTGCCGACCAACTACATGAAGCTGTTAATGGCGGTGCTGCTGACCGTCGTTCTGGTGGCCTACAAAACGGTGCCGGCGGGAAGGAGGAAGAAACATGTCAGTCGAACGGAAGTCTGAACCGCTGCTGGAATTCCGGCAGATCGATAAAACCTTTCACAGCGGGACGGTTAGCGAACTGAGGCTGTTCGATCATTTTGACCTTTCGGTCCCTCAAGGCCGTTTCGTCTGTATCATCGGAAGCAACGGGTCCGGAAAAACGACCCTTTTGAACCTCCTTTGCGGCGGGGAAACGCCGGACGCGGGCAACATTTTTCTCGGCGGCAGAGAGATTACCCGCGAGCCGGAGCATGTGCGTTCCCGGCGAATCGGCCGCGTGTTTCAGGACCCGTCGATCGGTACCTGCCCGCAGCTGACGATTCTGGAAAATCTCTCCCTTACCGACCGGAAGGGAAAACGCTATGGGCTTTCCCGCGGGGTCAGCCGGAAGAAAATCGACGAGTACCGTTCCAGACTGGAACTGCTGAAGCTGGGGCTGGAGGATCAGCTCGACCTGCCGGTCGCGAACCTTTCGGGCGGCCAGCGGCAGGCGCTGTCCCTTCTGATCTGCACGATGACGCCGATCGACCTGCTGATTCTCGACGAGCACACGGCAGCGCTCGATCCTTCTTCCAGTGAAAATGTGATGGAACTGACGCGGCGTTTTGTCAGGGAGAAGCGGCTGACGGCCCTGATGGTGACGCATAATCTCCGTTTTGCCCTGGCTTACGGCGACCGTCTTGTGATGATGCACCGCGGGAAAGCGGTTCTGGACGTCTGCGACGGGGAAAAGAATGCCCTGAAAATCCACGATCTGACCGAACGATTCAACGAGATCAGCATTGAGGACGGGAATGACGTCTGATTGCGTCTTCCTGTGAAAATGTATTGAAAAATAAAATCATTCATTAAATTCCCCTTGACAGCCGGCAGTTTCTACGCTACAATACCAATTAATTGAATCACGGAATGCGTTGATAGGGATCAAAGCATCTGCAACCGAGTTTCAGAGAGCCGTTGTTTGCTGCGAAACGGTGCCGGGCAGATGTATAACTCACCTTAGAGCAGTCCGCCGAACGGTTTTCATACCCAGTAGAGCGGAACGGTTTCTCCCCGTTACAGGAGAACTGCATTGATGGATGCAGGCCGAGTGGGCATTGGAAACAATGCCAACAAAGAGTGGTACCGCGACAGGATTTCACCGTCGTCTCTTTTTGAGACGGCGGTGTTTTTTGTTTTCCCCGATTCTGCAAATCGTGATGAAATCATTTTGACGGATGGAGGCAATCGTATGACAGAATCCATGAGAAGAATCAAGATTTTTGACACAACCCTGCGCGACGGCGAGCAAAGCCCCGGGTGCAGCATGAATCTGGGGGAGAAGCTGGAAATGGCGGCACAGCTGGAAGAATTGGGAGTCGATGTGATCGAGGCCGGTTTCGCGGTCTCATCCCCGGAGGATTTTGAATCCGTCCGGCAGATTGCCGATGTTTTGCAGAAAACAACGGTGGCGAGTCTGGCACGCGCGACAAAATCGGATATCGACACCGCGTTTGACGCGGTCCAGAAAGCAAAAAAACCGCGCATCCACGTGTTTCTCGCAAGCTCCGATATTCATCTGCAGCACAAGCTGCACATGACGCGGGAGGAAATGCTGCGCCAGACCGGCGAAATGGTCCGCTACGCGAAAACTCTGGTGGAGGACATTGAATTCTCCGCGGAGGATGCGAGCCGCACGGACTGGGAATTCCTTGCGAGGGTTTACGAAACGGCGATTGCGAACGGCGCAACTGTTATCAATGTACCGGATACGGTGGGATATGTGACGCCGCAGGAAATGTACGATCTGATCGCGTATTTGAAAGAGAATGTAAAGGGGATTGAAAAGGCGGAAATTTCCGTCCACTGCCACGACGACCTCGGCATGGCGGTCGCGAATTCACTTGCCGCCGTGCGGGCGGGGGCAACTCAGGTGGAATGTACGGTGAACGGCATCGGCGAACGTGCCGGGAACGCCTCTCTGGAGGAAATCGTAATGGCGCTGAGAACCCGGCAATCCTATTATCAGGCGGCGGCCGGCGTGGATACGACAAAGATTTATAAAACCTGTAAAAAGCTTTCCGCCATCACCGGTGTGCCGATCGGGCCAACCAAGGCGATTGTGGGCGCGAACGCGTTTGCGCACGAGGCGGGAATCCATCAACACGGCGTGCTGAACGATCGTCTGACGTATGAAATCATGACGCCGGAAAGCGTTGGAATTTCCCATAATACGATGGTTCTCGGCAAGCACTCCGGGCGTCACGCGTTTGAAGAAAAACTGAAGTCGCTCGGCTATGCGCTTTCTTCGGAGGCCCTGTCGGAGGCTTTTTCGGCTTTCAAAAAGCTGGCCGATCTGAAGAAAAACGTAACGGACCTCGATTTGGAGGCGCTGCTCTCCGGCGCGGCGAAGATGAAAATCGAGGAAATTTACGCACTGGAATCCTATGTGGTCAACACAAGCTCCGTGAACTCCGCTTCCGCTATGGTAAAATTGGGGGTCGTGGAATCGGGGCAAAAGAAAATCGTGGAAGGGACCGGAATCGGGGCCGGTCCGGTCAACGCGGCCCTTTCCGCAATCGACGCGGTGACGGGGAAGGATTACACATTGGAGAATTTTTCAATTCAGGCGGTGACGGAAGGTGACGACGCGCTCGGCGAGGTTGTCGTCCGGCTGAAAAATTCGGCGGGGACGATTGTCAGCGGCAGAGGACTCAATGTTGATATCATCGGCGCCAGCCTCGCGGCGTATGTCAACGCGTTAAACCGTATGGAATCACGGATGGATTAAGGAGGAACACAGCATGGCAATGACAATGACGCAGAAAATCCTGGCGGACCATGCGGGTCTGCCCGAAGTTCGGGCGGGCCAGTTGATCCGCGCGAAGCTCGATCTGGTTCTCGGCAACGATATTACCACGCCCGTCGCAATTAATGAATTTGAAAAGCACGGGTTAAGCGGCGTGTTCAACCGCGATAAAATCGCGATTGTTCTGGATCATTTCACACCGAATAAAGACATCAAAGCCGCGGAGCAGTCCAAACAGTGCCGCGAATTTGCCAAATGCAACGGAATCACGCATTTCTATGATGTGGGCCGGATGGGAATTGAGCACGCGCTGCTGCCGGAGCAGGGCCTTGTCGCCGCGGGGGAAGCCGTCATCGGCGCGGATTCCCACACCTGCACCTATGGGGCGCTCGGCGCGTTTTCCACCGGAGTCGGTTCCACCGATATGGCGGCGGGCATGGCGACGGGGGAGTGCTGGTTCAAGGTCCCTTCCGCGATCCGCGTACATTTGACCGGGAAACCGAAAAAATGGATCGGCGGAAAAGACGTGGTCTTAACACTGATCGGAATGATCGGCGTGGACGGGGCAAGATATCAATCGCTGGAGTTTACGGGGGACGGCGTTGCGGCGCTCTCGATGGACGACCGCTTTGCCATTGCGAATATGGCGATTGAAGCAGGGGCAAAAAACGGGATTTTTCCGGTGGACGAAACGACGATCGCGTTTATGAAGGGCCGCGTGAATCGGGAATATCAAGTTTACGAAGCCGACGCGGACGCTCCCTACGAAAAAACGGTGGAAATTGACCTTTCAGAGCTTCGCCCCGTCGTGGCGTGCCCGCACCTGCCGTCCAATACGAAACCCGCGGATGAAGTAAACGATATCACCATTGACCAGGTGGTCATCGGTTCCTGCACCAACGGCAGGCTGAGCGATCTCGCAACCGCCGCAGAAATCATCAAAGGAAGAAAGGTTGCGGAAAATGTCCGGGTAATCGTCATTCCGGCGACACAGCACATTTACCGGGAAGCGATGCGCCTTGGCTACCTCGATACCTTTATTGAGGCGGGCTGTGCCGTTTCCACGCCTACCTGCGGGCCATGCCTTGGGGGGCATATGGGAATCATGGCGGCGGGCGAGCGCACCGTGGCAACGACGAACCGGAACTTTGTCGGGCGCATGGGGGACCCAAGCTCTGAAGTTTATCTCGCGGGTCCGGCCGTGGCGGCGGCTTCCGCCATTCTCGGCAGGATTGCGTCACCGGAAGAAATCGAACAAGGGGGAAACTGAAAATGCAGGCAAACGGAACGGTCTTTGTTTACGGGGATAATGTTGATACGGACGTCATTATTCCCGCGCGGTATCTGAACAGCTCCGACCCGAAGCATCTGGCTTCACACTGCATGGAGGACATCGACGCGGCATTCGCGCAAAAGGTGCGGCCGGGCGACATTATTGTCGGCGGCAGCAACTTCGGCTGCGGCTCCTCCCGCGAACACGCGCCGCTCGCGATTAAATCCTGCGGGGTATCCTGCGTCATCGCAAAAAGCTTTGCGCGCATTTTTTACCGCAACTCCATCAACATCGGCCTTGCGATTCTGGAATGCCCGCAGGCCGCCGAAAACATCCGGCAGGGGGACGAAATTTCCATCGATTTCGACAGCGGCGTCATTATAAATAGAACAAAGCAGGAAACCTATCAGGCGGAGCCGTTTCCGGAATTTATCCGTGAGATTATCAACGCGGACGGGCTTTTAAATTCATTGAGCAAATGCTAAACGGATACGTGGGGGTGACAATTATGGAAAAAACGATTGTGTTGTTCAGAGGGGACGGCATCGGCCCTGAGATCGTGGACGGCGCCGTGACGGTGCTGAAACGCGTGGAACAAAAATTCGGGCATCGGTTCCGCTTTGAATCGGCGTTGATCGGCGGCGCTTCCATCGACGACTGCGGCAAGCCGCTGACCGAAGATACCGTTGCGGTCTGCAAACAGGCCGACGCGGTTCTGCTCGGAGCGGTCGGAGGACCGAAATGGGACTCGATTCCCGTGGAAGACCGCCCGGAGCGCGGCCTTCTGGGCATCCGAAGCGCGCTGGGCCTTTACGCAAACCTGAGGCCTGCTTATCTGTATCAGGAGCTGGCCGCGGCCTGCCCGCTGCGGGAAGAACGCGTAAACGGCGGGATTGATCTGATGATGGTTCGGGAACTGACCGGAGGGATCTATTTCGGCAAGCGGGGAACGGTAACGAAGGAAAACGGAAAAAAGTCCGCGTTTGACCGAATGGAATACAGTGAGGAAGAAATTGAACGGATCGGCGTCATTGCGTTTCGGCAGGCAATGATGCGCCGCAAAAAGCTGGTCAGCGTGGATAAGGCCAATGTGCTGGACACCTCCCGCCTGTGGCGGAACGTGATGCACCGCCTGAGCGAGAGGTTCCCGGAGGTGGAATACCGTGATCAGCTGGTGGACAGCGCCGCGATGCAGCTGGTCTCCGATCCGGGACAGTTCGACGTCATCGTCACGGAAAACATGTTCGGCGACATTCTCTCCGACGAGGCGAGCATGGCGGCAGGTTCCATCGGGATGCTGCCCTCCGCGTCGCTGGGGGACAGAACGCGCGGACTCTATGAGCCGATTCACGGCTCCGCGCCGGATATCGCGGGCAGGGACGCGGCGAATCCGCTGGCGACGATTCTTTCCGCCGCCATGATGCTCAAAATCTCGTTCGGCATGGAGGAGGAAGCGCGGGCGGTGGAAGCCGCCGTTCAGTCGGCTTTGACAAGCGGGTACCGCACAAAGGACATCGCCGCGCAGGGAGAAACCGTGACGGGGTGCCGGAAAATGGCGGAAATCGTTGCAAACGCCATTTAGAATCGAAGGATAAAAACGGGCAGAGCAGAACCGGGACGGCCGCTTGAGACCGTCCCTTTTTGCTGCTCGGAATAAAATTTGATTCAGAATCCTAAAAAAGCTTGACATTGTTTCGTTTCTTGCCTATAATAATAACAAGCCAATAACATATAATTATAGTATGAATACTATGAAATAAAAGCAAAAACGAAAAAGGAGCGCTAACATGATGAAAATAGCAAAGAATCTGACGGAACTGATCGGCAATACCCCGATGCTGGAGCTGTCCAATTTTGAGAAAGAAAAAGGCGCGCAGGCAACCATTGCGGCAAAGCTGGAATCCTTTAATCCGCTTTCCAGCGTAAAGGACCGCGTCGGCTATGCGCTGATTCGGGATGCGGAAGAAAAAGGTCTGATCAATCGGGATACCACGCTGATTGAGCCGACCAGCGGGAATACCGGAGTCGGTCTGGCGTTTGTGGCGGCGGCGAAAGGCTATCGACTGATTCTGACCATGCCGGACACCATGAGTCTGGAGCGCCGGCGCCTGGTTGCGGCGCTGGGTGCCGAGCTTGTCCTGACGGAGGGCGCGAAGGGAATGAAAGGCGCGATTGAAAAAGCCAACGAGCTGCACGCTCAAATCCCGAATTCATTGATTCCGGGTCAGTTTGTCAACCAGGCGAATCCGGAGATGCACCGTAAAACCACCGGAGAAGAAATTTGGCGCGATACCGACGGTAAAGTGGACCTCTTTGTCGCGGGCATCGGCACCGGCGGAACGGTTTCCGGTACGGGACGCGCGCTGAAAGAACACAATCCGAATGTGAAGGTGGTTGGCGTGGAGCCCGCGGGGTCTCCTGTGATTTCTCAGGGAAAAGCGGGCCCGCACCGGATTCAGGGGATCGGCGCCGGTTTTATACCGGAAACGCTCGACGTCAAGATTCTGGACGAAGTGATCACGGTGACGAATGAAGACGCGTTCGAAACGACCGCCCGTCTGGCGAAAAGCGAGGGACTTTTGGTCGGGATTTCTTCCGGCGCGGCGGTTTTCGCGGCTCTCCAGCTTGCGAAGAGGCCCGAAAATAAAGGAAAGCTGATTGTTGCGCTTTTGCCGGACACCGGTGAGCGGTATCTTTCAACCGGCGTGTTCGACTGAAAACAGAATCTTTCGTGAAAAAACGGGAGCGGGCGGTTGTCCGGCCCCGTTTTTTTTGCTATGATACTGATATACTAAATCTGGGAGGTGGATTTATTTGCAGATTTCCGTCATCGGCTGCGGCCGCTGGGGAAGTTTTTTGGCATGGTATCTGAATGGAATCGGGCATCAGATTACCTTATATGGAAGGGAAAGCTCCCGGAAGTTTACGGAGCTTCGAAAAACCGGAACGAACGGGCTTGTTACTCTGGATGAGAAAATGAACCTGACTTCCGACCTTGGCGCGGCCTTGAAATCTCAAATTCTTGTCATATCAATCGGCGCGCAGTCGTTTCGTTCCCTGATGGAACAGCTCTCTTCCCGCGATCTTGCCGGAAAAACCGTAGTGCTTTGCATGAAAGGATTGGAGGCGGGGACAGGGAAGCGGCTGACACAGATTTTTGAGGATTACCGTCCGGATACGCCGGTTGCCGTTTGGGTCGGGCCGGGCCATGTGCAGGACTTTACGCGCGGAATTCCAAACTGTATGGTCATCGACAGCCGGTCCATGCAGGTGAAAAAAGAGCTGGTGAATGCGTTTTCCAGCGACCTGATCCGTTTTTACTATGGGGACGACCTCATCGGCAACGAGATCGGCGCGGCTTCTAAAAACGTTATCGGCATTGCCGCCGGGATGCTGGACGGCCTGAACAAAACCGCCCTCAAGGGGGCGCTGATGTCGCGCGGGACAAGAGAAATCGCCCGGTTGATCCGAAAAATGGGCGGCAATGAGATTACGGCCTACGGCCTTGCGCATCTTGGGGATTACGAAGCGACCGTCTTTTCGCCCTACAGCCACAACCGCCGGTTCGGCGAAGCGTTTGTGCGCGGCGAAGACTACGGCGAACTTGCGGAAGGAGTCGCGACCACAAAGGCGATGCTGACGCTCGGGCGGCAATATCAGGCGGAGCTGCCCATCAGCGACGCGGTGAACCGCGTGATCAATCAGGGAGAAGAACCGAACCGCGTTCTTTCCGATCTGTTTCTGCGAAGCATCAAAATGGAATTTTAGTTGACAAATTTAGTATAGAATCTTAGAATAAGAAAAAGAAACCCGTATGTTGTAAAAAAGGAGTTATTTTAATGAGTGAAGAAAACTGCAGTCATGACTGTTCCTCCTGCGGAGAATCGTGCTCTTCTCGCACGGAACCTCAGGATTTTCTGGCAAAGCCGAACCCGCAGAGTAAAATAGACCGGGTCATCGGCGTTGTCAGCGGCAAGGGCGGCGTGGGAAAAAGTCTGGTTACCTCCCTGCTGGCCGTTCAGCTCAACCGCCGCGGGTACCATACCGGCGTGCTGGACGCGGACGTGACAGGCCCTTCGATTCCGAAAGTGTTTGGGATTCATCAGCATGCGATGGGGAACGAGAATGGAATTGTTCCGGTCAAAACCCGCACGGGAATCGACGTTATTTCCGTCAACCTGCTGCTGGAGGATGAGAACGCTCCCGTCGTGTGGCGCGGGCCGATTATTGCAAATGTGGTCAAGCAGTTCTGGACGGATGTTGTTTGGAAAGATGTAAATTATCTGTTTGTCGACATGCCTCCGGGAACCGGCGACGTGCCGCTGACAGTCTTCCAGTCAATTCCTCTGGACGGGATAGTCATTGTCACTTCGCCGCAGGAGCTTGTTTCCATGATTGTTTCCAAGGCGGTTTCCATGGCGAAAATGATGAATATTCCGATTCTCGGCATTGTCGAAAACATGAGCTATGTCAAATGCCCGGACTGCGGCAAGGAGATTTCTGTTTTCGGAGAAAGCCATTTGGAACAGACGGCGCAGAAATTCGGCCTGAAAGTTCTTGGCAGATGTCCTTTGGACCCGCAGGTCGCCGCAAAGTGCGACGCCGGGAACGCGGAGGACATTGAGGCTCCGTGGCTTTCGGACGCGGCCGACGAGGTGGAGCGCCTGACCAAAGGCTGATTTTGCACCGAACAGGACAGTCAAAACAAATGAGCCCGCCTTTTCATTGCGGAAGGGCGGGCTTTATTTTTTTTTTGGAGGGCAATTTCAGACAGACCGGAACCGGTTTCGGACCTGGGACGGGCATATGCGGCGCGATACAGGAAGAAGCCCGCGTTTCACAGAGTGAATTGAGATTAGTGCATAAAGCATAATTGCATCAGCTTATATTTGTTGATATTTTTCTTTTAATTTTGTTTTAAATCGCTTTTTTAGAACTATTTCGCAAGAATTGGTTTGAAAAAGCTAAAAAATGTTTTAAAAACAAAAAAATATTGAAAAATATAATTTATTTTCTTTTTTATATAATAATTATTTTGTCATACAATTAAAATAGAAGCAAGAAATGGAGGGAATGAAGTGAACCGGGAAGAACGCAAAAAAGAGTATTTGAAATGTTTTATCAAAACGTTTTCAGAGAATGGAATTGACAGAACACCTGTAAAAAAATTGGCCGGCGAGGCAAAAATGAATGAAGCTTCCATCTATCAATATTTTAAAAACAAAGATGAAATTGTTGTTGAATGCGTCAGATTGTATCTGGAAGGAGAGCTCGAGCGGCTTTTGCAGGTTCTGTCCGATCCGGAAGAGGATTTTGAATCCAGGGTCAGAAGTTTTCTCAACCTCAGTTATGAAACTGCAGATGAAGCAAAGTTCATCATACAGGTTTTGACCAGCCCTACGTACAGCGTCATGTGTTCTCCGATTGTCCACGACTTCAGCAAACGCATCCTTTCCACATCTTCGCATGCAGATGCGGAAGACGAAGATGATTCGGCGGCAAAGGAGTCCGCCGTTCAGCTTCTGCTGTTGAGTATTATGATCGGCGATCGGGTATTCGGTGAAAGCAGCCTGCTTCGTGTGCAGGTTGAATGCCTCCTGCATTTGATTGATCATGACGGCGGCATGTGCACAGGCGTCTTTCAGGACAGAGCGTTTTCTCAGCGGAATTCTGCGTAACACTCATGAATGGCACACTTTTTCTTTCTGTGAAAAGAGGACCGGCTGAAAAGCCGGTCCTCTTTTCGTTCATTCCCCCGTGGAGAGGAATTTATTTTTCGGTTTTGGGGAATAACTGTTCTCCGTCGCTGTCGATGATCAACTCGGTCTGGGGGGTCAGAGCGGAAGAGAGAATCATCTTGGCAATCAGTGTTTCAATATTGCTCTGAATCAGCCGTTTGAGCGGCCTTGCGCCGTAAACAGGATCATAGCCGCGGTTTACAACAAATTCCCTTGCGGCGGGAGTGAGGCGGACGCTGAGTTGTTTGCCGCTCAGCCGCTTTTGCAGCGCCGCGATCTGCAGGTCTACAATTTTGTCTATTTCTTTCCGCGTCAGAGGGCGGTAGAAGACGATTTCATCCAGCCGGTTCAAGAATTCCGGACGGAACTGACGCCTCAGCAACGCGGTGACCTGGCTTCTGGCTTCCTCGCTGATCTGTCCTTCCTGATTGATCCCTTCCAGAATCCGGTCCGAACCGAGATTTGAGGTCAGAATCAGAATGGTGTTTTTAAAATCAACGGTGCGCCCCTGCGAATCGGTGATCCGCCCGTCGTCCAGAACCTGCAGCAGGATGTTGAAAACGTCCGGATGGGCTTTTTCCACTTCGTCAAACAGAACCACGGAATACGGGTGCCGTCGGACGGCCTCCGTCAGCTGACCGCCTTCCTCGTATCCGACATAACCGGGAGGGGCGCCGATCAGGCGGGATACGGAGAATTTTTCCATATATTCCGTCATGTCGATTCGAATCATGTTCTTTTCGTCGTCGAATAATGTCTGTGCCAGCGCCTTGGCCAGCTCCGTTTTGCCGACTCCGGTAGGGCCGAGGAACAGGAACGAGCCAATCGGCCTGTTTGGATCCTGAATTCCCGCCCGCGACCGAAGAATGGAATCCGTCACCTTTTGGACCGCTTCGTCCTGACCGACAACGCGCTGATGAAGAATCTCTCCGAGCCGCAGCAGCTTTTCCCGCTCGCTTTCCACCAGGCGGGACACCGGGATTCCGGTCCAGCGCCCGACAATTCGCGCGATTTCGTCCTCCGTGACGCGGTCATGCAGAAGAGAATCGGAATTCTGCGTCTTTTCCGCGACCGCTTCCTCCGCTTTTAACTGCTTTTCCAGCTCCGGAAGTTTTCCGTACTTTAGTTCCGCCGCTTTGTTCAGGTCGTAATTCCGTTCCGCTTTCTCGATCTCCGCGTTGACCTGCTCGATCTGCTCGCGGAGTCCGCGCACCTTGCTGATCGCCTGCTTTTCATTTTCCCACTTTGCTTTCATTTCTTTAAAGCGGGCGCGTTCATCCGCCAGTTCTTTTTGAATTTGTGCCAGATGCTCTTTTGAAAGCGGATCCGAGTCCTTCTTTAAAGCAGCCTCTTCGATTTCTCTCTGCATAATCCTGCGGGAAATGTCGTCCAGTTCGGTCGGCATCGAATCGATTTCCGTGCGGACCATCGCGCAGGCTTCGTCAATCAGATCAATGGCTTTATCGGGCAGAAAACGGTCCGAAATATAGCGGTTGCTCAGTACCGCCGCCGCGATGAGCGCCTGATCCTGAATTTTTACGCCGTGAAAAACCTCATAGCGTTCTTTCAGTCCGCGAAGAATCGAGATCGTATCCTCCACGGTCGGCTCCTCAACCATGACGGGCTGGAACCGGCGTTCCAGCGCCGCGTCTTTTTCGATGTACTGATGATATTCGTTCAGCGTGGTCGCGCCGATACAGTGCAGCTCTCCGCGGGCGAGCATCGGCTTGAGCAGGTTTCCGGCGTCCATGCTCCCTTCCGTTTTGCCGGCGCCTACAATCGTGTGCAGTTCATCAATAAAGAGGATGATTTTTCCTTCGCTCTTCTTGACTTCGTTCAGAACGGCCTTCAAACGTTCCTCAAACTCGCCGCGGAATTTGGCGCCCGCGATGAGCGCGCCCATATCGAGGGAAAACACTTTGTGGTCCTTAATACTGTTCGGGACGTCTCCGCGTACAATGCGCTGCGCCAAACCTTCCGCGATCGCGGTCTTGCCGACTCCGGGTTCGCCGATTAGGACGGGGTTGTTTTTTGTCTTACGCGAAAGAATCAGAATTACGTTGCGAATTTCATCGTCACGGCCGATGACGGGATCCAGCTTGTGGTTCTTTGCAAGGGATACCAAATCCTGTGCGTACTTCGCCAGAGCGTCGTAGGTTTCCTCCGGATTGTCGCTGGTGACGCGCGTGCTTCCCCTTACCGTGGAAAGCGCGGCGAGAAAAGAATTGCGGTTGATCCCATAGCGGTCGAACAGCTTGCGGATTTCCGGATCCGGTCGGTCAATCAGAGCGAGCATGACATGTTCCACAGAGACATATTCGTCTTTCATCCGCTCCGCAAGGCGTTCCGACTCGGTCAAAGCGGCGTCCGTACCGGAGGAAACATAAATTTTCCCGGGTTCCCGGCCGGGACCCGTCACGCCGGGCAGACGGTTCACCAGCTCCTGAGCATCGCGGGTAAGCGCCTCCGAGTCGATGCTCATTTTCTTGATCAGCTGAGGAATCAGTCCGTTTTGCTGGGTCAGCAGGGACAGCAGCAGGTGTTCCTGCCCAACCTGCATATTGCTGTTTTCGATCGCGATATTCTGGGCCTGCTGAATCGCTTCCAGTGATTTTTGAGTAAATTTCTGAGTATCCATAAATGCCAAACCCCCTTTTGTCTGTCTGAAACTTATTTTTATATGATTATGTTTTTCTTAATGTGGTTTTGATATTCCCATTCCAGTTTTACCTGCGTTTTGATGGGAGAATCGGAACCGGCGCAGTAATGCTTCAATTCCCGGTCAAATTCCAGAATATAGTCGCAGATTGCTTCCGACGTTTTTTCCGCCGTTCGGTCCTGCTCGGAAGCGGGAGCGACTAGCGTTCTGGTAAAGCGCCCGGGTCCGATCTCATACGGGACATGGTCGCCGGGGAAATGCGCTCCAAGCCACCGCTGCTCCATTTTGCCCCGAAAAGTGAAAAATTCGGTCAAAAGCTCTTCCAACACAGGACTTTTCGTACGCAAGGTGACCCGCAACTCTCCAATAGCCTTCGAATTTTCCCGAAAAAGCTCCAGCGCGTAACGAACGGTCGGATGATAACGGTATTTCAGGGAACTGCGGATGGTCAGCATGGTCTCACTTTGGCGGGAACGCACCTGAAAATTATCCGCCGCTGAAAAATATTGTTCCATACAGCTGAAGATATTTCCGATTCTTTCTTCCGGAGTGGCACAGGAAAGGTAGTCCGCAAGGATTCGGTTAATCATTCCGCTTCGGCTGATTCCCTGTTCGCACGCAAGGCGGTCCACCGCGTCTACCAATTTCTCCAAAAGCACAATACTGTAGACATTGCGATCCATTCCCACACCTCTTTTCTTTATAATTATAAGCAACTAAAAATAATTTGTCAAACAATTTATATAAATAGTCGTGCAAATTATGGCGTAATAAGCGATTTGTTTCGGAAACACGCGTTTTAATATAAAAATCAGAAAATAAAATCCCCGGCAAAGAAGCCGGGGGCAGGAAGGGATTGCTTCAATTATTTTCTGTCAGTCGTTCTTCTTGTAACCGGTGGACAGATCAACGATATTGATCAAGGGCTTGTTTTCAAAATAGCGGGACAGGTTTGTACAGATAATTTCAAAGACCCGTTCGAAGTTTTCGCGGGCGTCCCATCCGCCTGAGATGTGCGGGGTAATGATGGTGTTCGGCGCGTCCCAGATCGGATGCTCCGCCGGCAGGGGCTCCGGGTCCGTAACATCGAGTGCGGCTCCATAAAGCTTTCCTGCATAAAGGGCTTCGCTGAGAGCATCGGTATCGACTGCGGTTCCCCGACCGACATTGACAAGAACGGCGTCTGGTTTCATCAGGCCGATCTTTTCTTTACCGAACAAATGCTGTGTTTCGCCGGTTGACGGCAGGCTGAGGGTGACGACATCCGCGCGGGGAAGAAGCTCGTCCAGCCGGTCGGCGGTATACAGCTCGTCCAAATAATCGGGCTTTTCACCCGGTGTGCGTTTTACTCCGATCACCTTACCGCCCAGCGTTTTGTACCGTTTTGCGAATTCGCTGCCGATGTTTCCAAGGCCGACGACAAGGGCGGTGGTGCCGAGGACATGCCTCGATTTTCCGCTGCTTTTCCATAGGTGCTGCCGCTGATTGTCACGGTAATGGGGGAAATCCAGAAGAAGACTGAGCACCGAACAAATCATGTATTCCGACATGGATTTTCCGTAGGCGCCTGTGGCATTGGTAAGGGTGACTCCGTCGGGCAGGACGCCGGGCTTGGTATAGAGATCCGCTCCTGCGCTGAGAAGTTGCAGCCATTCAAGGTTAGAAGCATATTTCAGTATGGACCGGCGCGGCATTCCAATCAGAATATTAACCTTTGCAATCAAGTCCTGATTGATTTCGTTGTTATCTTGAAAAATCAGTTCGGCATCGGTTGCAATCTCCTGCAGCTTTGCCCGGTGGGCATCATCCGCCTTAAAGCCTTCGGGAAAATCAAACAGGATTGTTTTTTTGTCCATGGTATCCATACTCCTATCTACAATTTTATACCATTATATCACAGGCTTTTCCAAAAACAAAACGGTTGTTTTCCCTGAGCATTCATTTCGCTTATGTCCGGTTCAACAGGGCGATCATCAGGTTTAAATAGCCGGCAAAAACGACCCAAAGCAAATAGGGCAGCTGCAGAAGCGCTGCGGATTTATTAATTTTCCAAAACGTCACGACCATGACGATGATCAGGCCCAGAAGCAGAAGAAGCCAGAAAAAGGAAAACCAGTAGGCTTTCAGGGAAAAGAAAAAAATCGTCCAGAAAAAGTTGACGGCAAGCTGAGCCGCGTAGAAAATCAGTGCGTTTTTTCTGCCGGGGGAATCCGATTGATAAATCATGGCTGAGCTGATTCCCATCAGCACATAAAGAACGGTCCACACGATTGGAAATACTGCTGAGGGCGGCGTCAAAGACGGCTTTTTCAGTGCCTCAAACGCAGCCATCTCGTTTCTGGTCAGAAAACCGGCAAGTGCGCCAACCCCGACCGCAATCAGGATCGAGATCAGATGAAATTTTAATTTTTTTTAGGAAATAATCATAATGCAATCACCTCGGAGTAATATATACTTCTGGAAAACAAATATAATGGCACCTCTGAGGGCTAGAAAGGCGATTTATAAAATGGGGAAAAAGAAGGTACGCATCGTTTTTTGTTCTTTGTTCCAGGATGCCGGGGAAGCGACTCGCGCGCTGGAGCTGGCGCGGGGACTTAGGCGGCAGTGCCCGCCGGGGTTAAGCCCGGAAATTATCTTTCTAAGCCACGGCGGACGCTTTGACGAAGCCTTCGCCGAAGCCGGTTTTTCCGTCACACCTGCAAAGCCCGCATTGCCGGGAGTCGGATTCCGGCAGGATCTGAAGACTTCGGCGCTTGAATTTGTGGGGGATGCGGGTCTGGCCGCCGAACTGCTTCGCGGGGAATATGAAGCAATGTTGCAGATTCGGCCGGATTTCGTGATTCACGGATTCTGGCCGGTTGCAGGAATGGCGGCAAAACTGACCGGTACTCCGGAAATATGTTATCTTCCGGTTCCGTTTGAACCGAAAGCGTTTTCTACATGGTTGCTTCAAGACCTTCCGGATTTCGTGGGGCCGCTGACTCTGCTCCCAAAAACGGTCCGGATGAAAATCATGGCGGCTATTCCCAAATCCCTGAAATTGAAAATGCCGCTTCTGCGTCAGAAGAATCTGGTCAGGGCGTTTGAACTGGCGGGAGGGAACGAAAACCGACCTGAGAATCTCTTCGATATGCTCAAGTCGGATTTTACGATCATCAACGATTTTCCGGTTTTTTATGAAGGAAAACCACTTCCCCAAAATTTTGCCGTGACGGGACCGCTGTTTCCGAAAGGGACCCGGGATGCGGAGATTGATCCGGAAATACAAAGGCGGTTGAAACCGGATTCCGGAAAGCTGAGAATTTTCTGTACGCTTGGTTCTTCCGGAGGCAAAGATTTTTTACTTGAGGCGATCCGCGCATTAAAGAGGATGGAAAACTGTACCTCAGTGGTCCTGTGCCCGCCTTCCGTATGCCCTTTTCAGGAAGCGAAAAGCGTTGCGGGCGGCAGCCCGGACCTGTACCTGACGGACACGTTTGTTCCGGCTCTGAAGGTGAATAAAATGGCGGATGTGGTTCTGAGCCACGGGGGACAGGGAACGCTCCAGACGGCGGTTGCAAGCGGTACTCCGGTTGTGGGGTTTGCGGTACAGCCGGAGCAGCAGATCAATCTGGAGCATATTGTTTCATTTGGGGCGGCCGTCAGGCTTCCGTCCCGGCGCTGGAAGGCCGACATAATCTGCGGCGCGCTGAAAACGGTCGGCACGGACCCTCACTACCGTTCCAAGATGCAAATCTTACTGAAACAGCTGACCATAATTGATGGAGAAACGGAAGCCGCGAAAGCTATCTGGAATTTTTGGAATTCGCAGCGGTAAGGATGTGCGGAACGGTCGGACTCCGCACGTTATTCGTCGTCCCTGGTTAGATTTTCCGCGTAGTCGCGCAGGCTTTCTATGGAATTGATGCTTTGGGCCCGTTGGCTGATTGATTCGCGGACGAAATTTGGAAGGGAACGAAAATACCGGTCGGCTTCCGGGTTCTGTCGTATCAGACCGTACAAATCTTCGTAATGCTGCATGAAAATCCCCCCTTTCTCTTCGCTTTATTATTAACCGATTTTTTAGAATTAGAAGGCGAATTTGTTAATATCTCCAAAAAATCGGGTTAGTTTTTTTCCCATTTATTGCCGAATGCTGTCGTTTAATCTACATTGTGGAAATATCAAACCTGAAAAACTGTTATAATTACTTTAGCTATAAAAGATTTTAGGATGTTGAGATCATGCGAATAAATGTGAATGAATTTCTGATTTCTTTATCCAGAACGCTGGACTTCGCGGAGAAAGGGGTTCTTCGGAATAACTATAATCATGGAATGAGGGTAGCATATATCGCCGGCAGAATCGCGCTCGCGCTTTCCATGCCGGATGAAAATCTGTTTGATTTGATTTCATTTTCCCTGCTTCATGACAACGGGGTTATGAAGGCTTTGCTTGAGTCGCCGTCCCGTGAAAATTTCAATACGGAGACAAACCCCATGCATTGCGTGGAGGGCGAAAAGAATATTGCCGCATTTCCTTTTCTGAACCGGGAAAAGAACGTGATCCTGTATCATCATGAGCATTATGACGGAAGCGGTTTTTTCGGCGTTTCCGGAAGAGACATCCCCCTTTATTCCCGTGTGATTTCGCTCGCCGACCGTGTGGCGATCCGGTATGCGTACGGATATACGTCGGACACAATCATTGCTCAGATTAACCGGGAAGCGCGCATTTTTGATCCTGTCGTGCGCGAGGCATTTCTGGAGATGAGCAGATACATGGAGTTCTGGCTTGGGATGGACGATATGTTTGTTCAAAGCTCTCTGGTATCCATGCTGCCAAAGGTTTCCCGCGAACTTGATTTTCAAAAGATCAGAACAATTTCACAGATTTTCAGCAGCATCATCGATGCTAAATCCCCATTTACCGGCTCTCATTCCCGCGGGATCAGCGAAAAGGTCGGGATGATTTGTCAGTACTATGAGTTTGACGATACCACCTACTGGAAAATGAGGATTGCGGCCGACCTGCACGACCTTGGAAAACTTGCGGTGCCGAATGAGATTCTGGATAAACCGGGAAAGCTGGACGTAAAAGAGTTCCGCGTGATCCAGTCGCACCCTTATTACACCAGAAAGGTCCTTGAGATGATCAAGGGGTTTGAAGATATTACGGAATGGGCTTCCAACCACCACGAGAAGCTGAACGGGACGGGGTACCCGTACGGGCTCGGAGAAGACCGTCTGGATTTTAATTCGAGAATTCTTGCCTGCGTGGATATTTATCAGGCCCTGACGGAAGACAGACCCTACCGCCGGGGATTATCGCATGAGGACGCCATCCGTATTATGGAGGATATGGCGGGAAATCATTTGATTGAACCGGCCGTGGTGGAGGATATCAATTCAATTTTCTAGAAACTTAAAAAAGCCGTCCTTTCCAGCATCAGGAAAGGACGGCTTTCATTTCTATAGCTCAAATTCACCCGGGTCGTGTTTCTTTAGCGGCGGGGGCGCATAAGGCGCGCGAAGAAGAGGATCATATCGGAACGCGCGGCATGATCCGGGGTTTTCATCCTCGCCGGGCTGACGGCAGTCGCAGCTCTCCGCCGGTCCGGGGCCGTGGACGCAGTAACTGCAGTCCGGCTGAATGTCGTTTCCAAACAGCGGTTTCTTTTTTCGTCCGAACATCTTCATATCCCTCCGGTTTTCCGTTTGATAATGATTTCATTATATCATTCCTTTTCTGCGATTTCCATCCCTTTGTGAGGAATACTCAGCAGCAGAGCGGAGCAGAGAGCAAGGAGGGCGGCGGCAGCGGGAGGAGCGGCCGAAAGCGCGCCGCTGACAGGACCCGCGAAACTGCAGAAGACTGTCTCTGTTTCCGGGAATAAAAGCATCAGTCCCCAGGAAACGGCCGCGGAAAGAACCGCCTGGAAGAAACGGAACAGAACGAAACGCGCTTTGTTGATTTTCAGTTCCGTCAAGGTCGACAAAACCTGAAAATGAACACAGATTCCGCCCCAGCCGATGGCGGCGGAAAAGACCCAGGGGGGAACGCCCAGACGGGCCAGGTCAGAGCATCCGCCCGTTACCTCCAGCAAGGCGGAAAGAGCTGCCGAGCGGGCCGGGTCGGAACAGCTCATCCTGAGCAGGTTCATCAAAGCTGCGAACAAAATGACAAAACAGCACATGTTGATTGTGGAGTGAGCCGCATCGGCTGCGGATGTAATCAGGGCCTGGGATGCGCCGTATGCTTTTGCCCTTTTCCCGCCGCGCCCCGGCGCCTCTCTTTTGGCGGTCAGTCCGCTGCCGATGCCAAGCAGCAGAAAAACGATTCCCTGAGCGGCGAAAAGAACGGCGCCCGCCCGCGGGCTTTTTAAAAACCCTGCGCCGACGGCGGTGATCACAAAAGACGGGCCCGCGTTCACGCAAAACCCAAGCATACGCTCTGCCTGTTTTTGGCTGATTTCACCGTCTTCATAAAGGGAAGCGACAGAGCGGGCTCCGGCCGGGTACCCGCCGATCAGACTCATCAGCACGGTGGGGGCCGCGCTGCCCGGCAGGCGGAACAGCTTTTGGGTTGGGCCCTCGAAGATCCCGCTGATTTTTCGTGAAAGGCCGCTTTTAACAATAAAAACGGAAAGCACCATGAACGGGTAAAGGGAGGGAACAAGAACTTCCAGACAATAACCGATGCCGTTTTTTGCGCCCTGTGCCGCTTGTACCGGGAAAATCAGCAGCGCGCAGGCGGCGGTCAGCGTTGCGAGAAGCAGCGCTCCGGTTTTAATCCTCATGATAATGAATCACTCCCATCGTTTATGTATATGTGTCCCTGCGGATATTTACCCCTTTTTCCGCATAGCATTAGGTGTAATCACAACGGGAGCGGGGGATCACTTTGGGGAACAAAAACAATTTGCTGGCTCGCGCCGGACTCGGCATGCCAACTCATATGGAGATTAACGGGAATACGGAAGCTGTGGTGGACGGGTGCAGCGGTGTGCTGGAGTATGACTCGGACGTGGTTCGCATCCGTACGGGCAAACTGGTTGTCCGTTTCACCGGAAGAGGCCTGACGATCAAATGTCTGACCGCGGAATCTCTTGTGGTAACGGGTTTTTTTACGGGAATTGAATTTCTGGTCTGAGGTGTTGTGATGTTTTCGCTTCAAATTACCAGATGGATTCTGGGATATGTCCGTTTTTCGGTAATCGGCGGCAGTCCGGAACGCTTTTTCAGCTATTGCGCCAGGTCCGGGATTATTCTGTGGGACATCAGTTCCCGCAGTAACAGCGGAGCCTGCGTATCCGCCGGTCTGTACAGGAATCTTCGCTTTATGGCGCGCAAAGCCGGCTGCCGCCTTCGCGTCAGGGAGCGCCGGGGCATGCCGTTTCTGCTTCGAAGAACGCGCACCCACAGGGGGATTATCTGTGGCGCAGCCGCGTTTACCGTGATTCTGATTCTGCTTTCCCTGCATGTCTGGTGTATTGACGTCACGGGGAACTCCACCCTTGATTCAAAGGCACTGCTGTCGGCGCTTTCCAAAAACGGCCTCTATCCCGGGGCGAAAATCACAGACGTCAATACGAAAAAAATTGAACAAAAGCTGATGCTGATGTTTCCGAAGATCCGTTGGATGACCATTAATACGCAGGGCTGCACCATGCAGGTCTGTATTCAGGAAAAGACGGAGCGCCCGGAGATTGAACAGGAAAGCGGCGTCTGCAACGTGAAAGCGTCGTCGACGGGGCAAGTTGTCGCAATCCGGATTTTTGCAGGAACGGCGCAGGTTAAAAAAGGAGACGCCGTGGCAGAGGGACAGCTTTTGGTCAGCGGCGTGGTGGAAGACGAATTCGGCGGAAGCACCTTCGTTCATGCAAAGGCGGAAATCATCGCGGAAACTTCGCGCTCCTGCGAGTTCCGGATTCCGCTGCGGCAGAGCGTCCGGCAATCCACGGGCTCTAAGGCGGTTCGCAGAAGCCTGCGGCTGTTTGGGGCGAATATCCCGCTTACGCTGACCGGAAAGCCGAAGGGAGATTACGATGTTTCAGGAACACAAACGGATCTGAGGCTTTTCGGCACTCTTCTCCCCGTCAGCCTTTACGAGGAGGACTGGACCGGGATGTGCACTGTCCCCGTAACAGTCACAAGGCAGCAGGCTGTCGCCGAGGCGAAAAAAGATCTCGCCGAATATGAAAAAAATCTTCCTCAGGGCACAAAGATTTTAAGCTCCTCCGCGTCCGACAGGACGGAAAAGGAAACACTTATTTATTCCGTCACTCTGAAATGCGAGGAAAACATTGCAAAAGAGTCGGAAATATTAATAAAATCGTAATATAATTTTGTATATTTTATGGTGACGAAATCCTATAATTGTGCTATAATAAACTAAAATCTATCCGGCAGGAATTTTGTTCCTGCTTAGGGCTTTAGGTGATGGGATGTTTGAACAGAGGATCAATATAGACCGCATGGAGCAGGCTGTTGCACTGTTCGGCAGTTTTGATGAAAATATCAGGATTATAGAACAGGAGTACGGCGTTTCCATCGTCTACCGCGGCGGTGAAATGAAGGTTTCCGGCGAGCCGGACGGCGTGGGCAAAGCGGTCCGCGCGATCGAAAGCCTGCTGTCGCTGATTAACCGGGGAGAAGCGCTGAGCGAACAGAATGTCCGCTACTGCATTTCCCTTGTCAACGAGGGAAGTGAAAGCAAAATCGAAACTCTCGCCGGCGACTGCATCTGCATTACCTCCAAAGGAAAACCGGTCAAGGCGAAAACGTTAGGGCAAAAGCGCTATTGCCAGGCGATTCAAAGCCATACGATTACAATCGGCGTCGGGCCGGCGGGAACGGGGAAAACTTATCTTGCTGTGGCGCTTGCCGTCAAGGCGTTTCGCGCGCAGGAGGTTAATCGGATCATCCTGACCCGTCCGGCCGTGGAAGCCGGGGAAAAGCTGGGCTTTCTGCCCGGTGATTTACAGCAGAAGGTGGACCCTTATCTGCGTCCGCTCTACGATGCCCTTTTTGATATGCTGGGTGCCGAAACCTATCAGAAATATGTAGAGCGCGGCAACATTGAGGTCGCGCCTCTCGCCTATATGCGCGGCAGAACGCTTGACGACAGCTTCATCATTCTGGATGAGGCGCAGAACACGACGCCGGAACAGATGAAGATGTTTCTTACAAGGCTGGGTTTTAATTCCAAGATGGTGATCACCGGCGATATCACGCAAATCGACCTGCCGGACGGCAGAAAGTCGGGGCTGCGCGACGTCCTTCATATTCTGAAGGGCATTGATGATATTGCACAGATTCGTTTTTCAGAAAAAGACGTTGTGCGCCACCGTCTGGTGCAGGATATTATTAAAGCATATGAAAAAAATGAAGAAGCGGGGCGATAGAAGTTGGAAAAAATAAGAGTAATTATTGACAATAAACAGAAAGCGGTCAAAATACCGACCGGGCTGCGTATGCTGGTGCGCCGTTGCTGTAATGCCGTTCTGAAACTGGAAAAGTTCGAAGGCCCGGCGGAGATCAGCGTGATTTTTGTCGACAACGAGCAGATTCAGAAGCTGAACGCCCAGTATCGAAACAAGGATGCTGCGACGGATGTGCTTTCTTTCCCCATGGGGGAAAACGGAGTTTATGATGTTAACCATGCGACCGGCGCCAAAATTCTTGGGGATATTGTCCTTTCCATGGAAAAGGCGGTAGAACAAGCGGATCGTTACGGGCATTCTCTGGAGCGTGAGGTCGGTTACCTGACGGCGCACTCCATGCTGCACCTTTTGGGATACGATCACGAAAAGGGCGGTATTGCGCGGGTCCGTATGCGCGAAAAGGAAGAAGAAGTTATGATGCAGCTCGGTCTGCCGAGCACGGCCAGCTATGTTCTGGACGAGGATGAGGAATAGGATTGCGCTTTTTAAAGAGCTTTAAGTACGCGTTTCGCGGGATTGTTTACTGCATTAATAATGAGCGAAATATGCGGATACACACAGCAACAGCGCTGTATGTGTTTGTGTTTTCGTTTTTTTTTCATTTGACGCGGGCTGAATATGCCGTGCTGTTTTTAACCTTTGCTCAGGTTGTCGCGGCGGAGCTGTTTAATACGGTCGCGGAAGAATTGTGCGATTTGAACGCGGCAAGCTTCAACCCCGTTGTGCGCATCGTGAAGGACATGGCGTCCGGCGGAGTCCTCGTGTGCGCGGTGTTTTCCGTTGCGGTCGGCGTATGCCTCTTCTGGAAGCCAAATGTTTTCGCGCAGATCCTTTGGTATTTTACACAGCATCCGATTCTGTTTTTGCTGCTGCCTCTTTTCACGGCGGCGGCTGTCTTTTATATCGTGCTTGGACCGCTTGGAATCCGCGACCGTCTGCGGAGAAGAAAAAACGGAAATAGGGAGAGATTTTTTGGTGGAACAGGGAAGTAAAAAATCAGCGTTTATCGCGATTGTCGGAAGGCCGAACGTAGGCAAATCGTCGCTTTTGAACTCGATGCTCGGGCAAAAGATCGCGATTGTTTCACAAAAGCCGCAGACCACGCGCACACGTATTATGGGCGTCCTGACGGAGGAAGAAACGCAGACCGTTTTTATCGACACGCCCGGGCTGCTTCAGCCTCGCAATCGTCTTGGGGAATTTATGGTGCGTTCCGTTCTGGAATCCGTTTCCGGCGTGGACGCCTGTCTGCTGGTGGTGGAAGCGGGAAGAAAAACCTCCCGCTCCGCGCTGGAACTGGTCGACCGGTTCCGGTCGCAGAACATGCCGGCGATTCTGGCCATTAACAAAATCGACCTGCTGCAGGACAAGACTGCCCTGATGGAACAGATTGCGGGCGCGACCCGGCTTTATGACTTTGAGGCGGTGGTTCCCGTATCCGCGAAGACCGGCAGCGGAGTTGCGGACCTGAAAAAGGAGCTTTTTGCCCTGGCGGAGCCCGGAGAGCATTTCTTTGACGACGATACCCTGACCGATCAGCCGGAACGGGTGATCGCCTCTGAAATTGTGCGGGAAAAACTTCTTCGGCTTCTGAGCGCCGAGATTCCGCACGGAATCGGGGTTGTGGTCGAACGGATGGCGGAACGGCCGGACCGCGGCGGGATTACCGACATCACCGCAACCATTTACTGTGAGCGCGAATCTCATAAGGCGATCATCATTGGCAAAAGCGGGGATATGCTCAAGCGGGTCGGCACCTATGCGCGCGAGGATATGGAGCAGTTTTTCGGCTGCAAGGTGAATTTGCAGCTCTGGGTAAAAGTGAAGGAAAACTGGCGCAACCGCCAGTCCGCGCTGCGGATGATGGGCTACGACTCCTCCGGATTCGACGCCTGACAAATTTTTTAGAAAGCACATTTTTCTTGAAAATTGTGTCATTTTATGGGGTAAATTCATTTATTTACCGCTCATAGATACTGACGAAAGGCAAATACTTTGAATAGTATCATAAAAAGGAGCGGTAATCTTGGATAAGAAGACAGCATGGGATAGTTTCCAACATACGGGAAGTGTCAAGGATTACTTGATCTACAGCCAGCTTCGTCAGGTTGACGAGGAGGAACAGTTGCAGGAGGACCGGAATGAGGACGGACGCCGAGGGCTTGGTTATCATGGAGAAATGCGTGGGTGACAGCGATCGGCTGATCACCGTTCTCACCAAAGAAAAAGGGGTTTTGCGGGCTTTTGTCCAGCGGCCGGGCCGGGCCAAAAACGGCAGGCTTTCAGCGACAAGGCTTTTCAGTTACTCCCGCTTCACAATTTTTGAGGGGCGGGATAAATACATAATCGACGACGCCCGGCCGATCGAAGTGTTTTTTGACCTTCGAAAGGATATCGAGCGTCTTTCGCTTGCCCAATATTTCTGTGAGCTTTCCCTTGCTCTTGCTCCGCAGGATTCGCCCGCCGGGGAATATCTCCGCCTGGTTCTCAACGCGCTTTATTTTCTTGGCCGCGGGGACCGGCCCGCGCGCATCATCAAATCGGTCGTGGAAATGCGCATGCTGGCTCTTTCGGGCTATCAGCCCGATCTGGTCGGGTGTTCGGAATGCGGGAAGTTTGAATCGGACATTATGTATTTCCTTCCGGTTTCCGGCAGAATTGTCTGCGGAGAATGCGGCTGTCCTCGCGGGGAAACGTCTGTTCGACTGGGGCGCGGCGCAATGGCGGGACTGCGGCATACGATTTACGCGGGACTGGAAAAAGCCTTTTCCTTCACGCTCTCTCCGCAGGGAACGGAAGAATTGGGGCGAGCCGCGGAAGCCTATGTCCTCAGCACGCTGAGCCGAAGTTTTGCCACTTTGGACTTTTATCACGCAACGGCCGGGGACACCGGGTGGAAAGGGTAAAAAGATGGAACGGAGAGAGGACCTGAAGATCCGTTTGGCGGAGCAGGCGGATTTTTCAGAGATTTTATCGCTTTATGCCGGCGCGATGCGGAAAATGCGCGAAGAAGGCATCGACCAGTGGGACGAATTTTACCCGCATGAAACAGATTTGCTGCAAGACGTTGAGCGGGGTGAAATGCTGCTTTTGACAATGGACGGGAAACCGGTTTCCGCAGCTGTGCTGAACGCGGAGCAATCGCCCGAATATGAAGCGGTCGAGTGGCATATTGGTAGAGTGGACCCGCCTGGAGTGATTCACCGCCTTTGCGTCAGCGCGCAGGGACAGGGGAAAGGTTTGGGAAGGCAGACCCTGAAGGCTGCCGAACACTGGGCGCGCGAACTTGGGTACCGCTACATACGACTCGACACCTTTACAAAAAATCCGCAGGCAATCAAATTATATGAATCTGCGGGTTATCAGAGGGCTGGAAATGTAACATATCGCAAAGGGCTTTTTCTCTGCTACGAAAAACTTCTGGATGGTGAAGGATGAAACTGGAACTGATAAAAGGTGAATTTACAGTCTGCAAGATCCTAAATGCAAAGGATGCTTCTCTTTCCGGAAATTTTGTATCCGTTACAAAGACAAAGGATGAAATTTCATTGGTTTGTCCGACTGAGAATGTGCCGGAGCATTGCGCGGTCAGAGAAGACGGTTGGGCTTGTGTGAAAGCGGCCGGCCCTCTCGATTTTTCTTTGATCGGAATTTTGGCGAGGATTTCCGCGATTTTAGCAGAGAATAAAATCAGTATTTTCGCGGTTTCTACCTTTGATACGGATTATATTCTGATGAAGGATGAAAAGCTGAACCAAGCCGTTGCGGCTCTTCGGGAAAATGGTTACGAGTTCTCTGCGCAGCGGCCTGTAAGGGAGGAAAAACAAATACATGCCTAGTGAAGGAATACAAAAGCACGCGCGGGCTCTGGAGCTCGATAAGATATTAAAGCTGCTTGCGTCCAGAACCGCGTGCGACGACGCGGCGCGGATTGCGGAAAATCTGGTGCCGTCAACATCCCCGGATGAAGTCGGAAGGCTTTTGCAGGAAACCGACGACGCTTATGTGATGATGGCCCGTTTTGGGGCCCCGCCGTTCGGCGGGCTTACCGACGTGACGAATTCCCTGCGAAGGGCTCAGGCCGGAGGAATGCTGACCATGGCGGAGTTGCTGAGGGTTTCCGGGCTTCTGCGCACGCTGAGGGCCGTTGTGGAATGGCGAAGCAAAAGCGAAGGAGTGAAAAGCTGCCTGGATGACCGGTTCTCCATGCTGATGCCGAATCAGTATCTGGAAAACCGCATCAGTCAGGCGATTTTATCGGAAGAGGAAATGGCGGACGGCGCTTCACAGGCGCTTTCCGCAATCCGCAGAAAAATCCGAAACGCGTCCTCCAAAGCGCGAGAGGTTCTCGACAGGATGATCCGGTCCGCGTCCTATCAGAAATATCTTCAGGACCCGATCGTCACCATCCGCGGGGGGCGTTTCGTCGTTCCGGTCAGGGCCGAATACCGCAATGAAGTGCCCGGCCTTGTACACGACACATCCGCCAGCGGCTCCACTTTGTTTGTGGAACCATTGAGCGCCGTCGAATTAAACAATCAGGTACGGGTGCTTCAGTCGGAGGAAAAAAAGGAGATCGAGCGGATTCTCTCGGAGCTTTCCGCGGAAGCCGGGGGATTCGCCGACACCATCCTCCGCGGGTATCACACGGCGGTGGAACTCAACGTAATCTTTGCCAAAGCGGACCTCGCTTACCGGATGAAGGCGACGATGCCGAAGGTGAACGACCGGGGGCGGATCGTGCTGAAAAAGGCCCGCCATCCGCTGATCAACCCCAAGGCCGTGGTACCGACGGATATTGAGCTTGGGATACGGTTCGACACTCTTGTGATTACCGGGCCGAACACGGGCGGCAAGACGGTTTCGCTGAAAACGGTCGGCCTGCTTACCCTGATGGCCATGTGCGGACTGATGATCCCCACCGCGGAGGACAGCGAGATTTCCGTTTTTCAGCAGGTCCTTGCAGACATCGGGGACGAACAGAGTATTGAGCAGTCTCTGTCAACCTTTTCCGCGCATATGACAAATATCATACAGATCATGAAGCGGGCGGGGCCGGGCAGCCTGATTCTTCTGGACGAACTCGGCGCGGGAACGGACCCCGTGGAGGGCGCGGCGCTAGCGGAGGCAATCTTGGAAGCCCTTCGCGCGAAGGGCGCCAGAATCGCGGCGACCACGCACTACGCGGAGCTGAAAGCCTATGCCCTGCAAACGCGGGGGGTGGAAAACGCCTCCTGTGAATTCAATGTTGAGACCCTTCGGCCCACCTACCGCCTGCTGATCGGCGTTCCGGGGCGTTCCAACGCGTTTGCCATTTCGCTTCGCCTTGGAATGGAGAATCCGGTTGTCGAACGGGCGAAAGACCTTGTTTCTCAGGAAAACACAAGATTTGAGGATGTGGTGCAGACTCTGGAATCCAGCCGCCAGAAGCTGGAGGGTGAGCGCGAAGAAGCGCGGCAAGCACGGGTTCGGGCGGAAGAAATGCGCCGTCAGGCGGAGGAAAAGTTGGAACAGGTCCAAAAGGAAGCGGACGGCGAATTGGAGAAAGCGCGGGAAAAAGCGGCCCAGCTGGTCGCAAGGACCCGCGCGCAGGCCGACTCTATTCTGAACGAGTTGGAAGAAGTGAAAAAGCAGCGGAACAAGGCGCTGACCGCGGAACAAAAGGCGAGGATGAACGCCGGCATGAGGGAACTGGAAAACGGAGCCGACCCGGTCCGCGAAAAGGGAAACGGAGACTATGTCCTTCCGCGTCCGCTCAAAGCGGGCGATGCCGTGCTGATTTTTGATCTCGATAAAAAAGGTACGGTAATCCGTCCGCCCGAAGGGGATTCCGGTGAAGCGCTGATTCAGGCCGGTATTCTCCAGACGCGCGTTCCTGTCTCGAACCTCCGGCTTCTGCGGGAAAAACCGCAGCGCACGCCGGTTGGCAGGGTAACCCGGAACGTGACGTCCCGCGCGACGGCGAAAGTGACGACGGAATGCGACCTGAGAGGGCAGGCTGCGGACGAGGCGGTCATGAATCTGGACCGATTCCTTGATTCCGCGCTGCTCAGCGGGGTCGACCAGCTGACCGTGATTCACGGCAAGGGCACCGGCACGCTGAGAGCCGCCGTGCAGCAGCACCTGAAGAATCATCCGAGCGTCAGAAGCTACCGGCTCGGCACGTTCGGAGAGGGTGAGTCCGGCGTAACGATTGTGGAACTCAAATAACGCAGAACAGAAAAAGCGCAGACGTTAAACCGAAGCGGCCCATTTGAATGTTATTATGATGGGAGGGAAAACCATGCAGCCAAAACACATGCGGGGAAAAAGCGCGGGGAGCAGAGTCCTGACGGGGGCTCTCTCGGTTCTTGTCGTACTGTTGGGAGCCTTGTGCATTCTCAGCTGGATGATTTTGAACGATCCGAACGCGGGAACCTCTATGCCGCAGCCGTCGGACGCGGCGGTTTCCAAGGTGATTTCGGCCTCCGTTGCAGGCAAAGAGGTCAGCCTGACGCCGGAGGAAGTAAGCGGCTGGCTGAATTTTCTGATCCAAAAGGATAAAAACGCGCAAAGCGGCTCGGTATTTACGGCTGTTTCCGTCACGGCGGGAGAGGACGGCACGGCGGAGGTCTATGCCCCTGTGCGCTACGGCGGCAAAACGTTCGGCGTTCTGATGAACGTGTCCCCTTCGTTCGATCAGGCGTCGGAGCAGATGAAGTTTGCCGTCAACTCGGTGCGCGTTGGGCGGCTGCCTGTTCCTGTCGGCTTTGCCATGGATTACCTGGAGAAAGGACTGCCGTCCCTTCTTGCCCGCAAGGACAACACGCTGGCCTGCAATACGGCCTCCCTGTTTCGCGTGGATTACTCCGGTGCGTCCGCGCAGCTCAGGATGACCCAGATGAAACTGCTGAATCAGCTTTTTGTTCTTCAATTCACAATCCAGCTGGGGCTCACCGGGTGAAATATCCCTTGACAGCCCCTTGGTTTTATAGTATAATCATTGCTTGTAAAGAGAAATAACTTTACACCGTAACGGAGGCGGTCAGATGGCGAAGAATTTGAATATTTCGCTTCTGCTCGATTTTTACGGTTCAATGCTGACCGAGAAACAGAGGCGGATCGTCGAGTATTATTACGACGACGATCTGTCCCTTTCCGAAATCGCGGAAAACGAAGGCATCACCCGTCAGGGCGTGCGCGACTTTGTCAAGCGCTCCGAAGGGCTGCTCCTTGAAATGGAGCAAAAGCTCGGCCTTGTCCGCAGATTCCGCGAAATGATGGACGGTCTTCAGAAAATCGACGAGGCGGCGGGCCGCATCCGGGAATATAACGAACACTATATTTATGCGCGGGAAATTGATGAAAGCGCAAAGCAGATTTTGGAAATTACCCGCAGGCTCTGCGAATAGGAGGAACCGTTTTGGCGTTTGAAAATCTATCGGAAAAACTTTCGGCGGCGTTCAAGCGCCTGCGCTCCAAGGGCAAGCTCAATGAGTCGGATGTGAAGGAAGCCATGCGGGAGGTCCGTCTGGCTCTTCTGGAGGCGGACGTCAACTACAAGGTTGCAAAGGACTTTGTCGCAAAGGTGAGCGAGCGCGCCGTAGGAAACGAGGTCATGGAAAGCCTGACTCCGGCGCAGATGGTCATTAAGATTGTCAACGAAGAGCTGACGGCTTTGATGGGCGGTGGGGAAACCCGGCTGAACAGCCCGTCATCCCCGCCGGCGGTCGTGCTTTTCTGCGGGCTGCAGGGTTCCGGTAAAACGACCCACGCCGCGAAGCTGGCGCTGATGCTGAAAAATCAGGGCCACCGTCCGCTTCTGGTCGCGTGCGACGTTTACCGCCCTGCCGCGATTCAGCAGCTGCAGGTTCTGGGAAGCCAGGCGGGCGTGCCCGTGTTCGAACAGGGGGCCGGCGACCCGGTGAAAATCAGCCGGGAGGCCGTGAAGCACGCAAAGGACTACGGCAATGACTTTGTCCTGATCGACACCGCCGGACGTCTGCAGATTGACGAGGCTCTGATGGACGAGCTTCGCCGAATCAAGGAAGCGGTTCCTCCCACCGATATCCTGCTGGTTGTGGATGCCATGACCGGTCAGGAAGCGGTCAACGTGGCGAAATCGTTTCATGAGCTTCTCGATATCACGGGCGTGGTCCTGACCAAGCTGGACGGCGACGCGAGAGGCGGCGCCGCGCTTTCGGTGCGCGCCGTGACCGGCAGGCCGATCAAATTCGCCGGCATCGGTGAAAAGCTCTCGGACCTTGAGGTATTCCATCCGGACCGCATGGCGTCCCGCATTCTGGGAATGGGCGACGTGCTTACTCTCATTGAGGATGCCCAGAAGAATCTGGACCAGAAGGCTGCCCAAAAAGCTGCGGAAAAGATGATGCAGAATCGGATGGATCTGAACGACCTGCTCGACCAGATTCGCCAGATGAAGAAGATGGGGCCGATTCAGGATGTTCTGAACAAGATGCCGGGGATGGGCCAGCAGCTCAAGGATGTGCAGATCGACGACCGGCAGATTGACCGGACGGAGGCGATCCTGCTTTCCATGACGCCGCAGGAACGCGAGAAGCCGGAGCTGATGAACCCGTCGCGCAAGAGGCGCATCGCCGCGGGGAGCGGCATGAAGGTGGAAGATGTCAACCGGCTTTTAAAGCAGTTTGAGCAGACCCGCAAGCTGATGAAGCAGTTTAAGAAAAAAGGCATGCGCCGGCGTTTTGCCGGGATGGGACTGCCGTTTTAATTTAAATTCACCCGGCTTTCGGGCCGGTGAAGATAGATGCAAGGTTCGTGGAGGTGAAATAAATGTCAGTAAAAATCAGACTTCGCAGAATGGGCGCCAAGAAGGCTCCGTTCTACCGCATTGTTGTGGCGGATTCCCGTTTTCCGCGCGACGGACGTTTTATCGAGGAGATCGGATATTACAATCCGCTTGAGGAGCCGTCCGTTGTAAAGGTTGACGCTGAAAAAGCCAAGGCCTGGATCGCTAACGGTGCTCAGCCCACCGATACCGTTAAGGTTCTGTTCAAAAAACACGGTGTGCTTTAAGAAACAGGGAGGTGCCTTGTCATGAGGGAACTGCTGTTATCTATTGCTCAGGGCCTTGTCGAGGCCCCGGAACTCGTCCGCGTGGACGCTGACGAACCGTCTGAGGACGGAACGGTCGTGTATCATCTTCATGTCGCCGAAAACGACATGGGCCGGGTGATTGGCAGGCAGGGGCGGATTGCAAAGGCGATCCGCGTCGTGATGAGGGCTGCCGCAACCCGGGACGGCAGCAAGGTCGCCGTGGAAATCGACTGATTCGGTTCTTCGGCTTTCGTTCCTTCAGGCCCGGTCTTTTTTCGCGGGCCTGACAAAATTTAGAATGCAGAGTAGAATTTTGCGCGTTAAGTGCCGCCTGGACAGGGAGTTGCCAGACGGACGAAAAGGAAACTTGCGGTGCAGAGTTCGCATCCCGCTGCTACATAGTTTGGGGGAAACCTCCTTTATGTAGCATGAATACAAAAGGAGGTCTTTTCTATGAAGAATTTTTTTAACTCCGTCAAACTATCCAACGGACGCAGCGGCGTCATGACTCTTGCCGCATGCGGCATGCTGCTCGCTCTCGACGTCATCCTCGGGATGTTCACTCTCAACCTGTCTCCAATTCTGAAGGTCGGGTTTTCATTCCTTTCGGTCGCGGCCGCAGGCATGCTGTTCGGCCCGATGGCCGGCGGAACGGTCGGCGCTCTTGGCGACATCATTTCTTATTTTATCAATCCGACGGGCCCCTATTTTCCCGGTTTTACGCTGAACGCTTTTCTGTCGGGGGCCGTCTACGGCTGGTTCCTTTACAAAAAGCCGGTTACTCTGCTCAGGTCTGTTCTTGCCAAAATTGCCGTAACGGTGCTCGTCAGCCTTTGCCTGAACCCCCTGTGGCTTTCCATTCTCTACTCAAAAGCATTTTTTGTCGTCCTCTCGGCCCGCATCGTCACCAATCTGATTCTGCTGCCGATCGACGTTTTGCTGCTGTTCGGCCTTATGAAAGTCATGGAAAAGGAACCGTTGTTTCATATGAAAAAATGAATCTTTATTTTTTGGAGGAGTTATGCAGAAGAAATATCTGGAAGCTGGCAAAATTGTGGGTACGCACGGCATCAAGGGTGAACTCCGTGTTCAGCCATGGTGCGATTCCGCCGAATTTCTGACGCGCTTTTCCACTCTTTATCTGGAAGCGGGAAATGCTCCCGTGCACGTGCTTTCCTCCCGCGTGCATAAGGAGCTCCTGCTGATGGTGCTGGAGGGAGTGGATTCGGTCGAAAAAGCGGACACCTACCGCAACAAAGTCCTGTATCTTGACAGAAACGACGTCACGCTTCCGGACGGCCGCTATTTTATGCAGGATCTGGTCGGGCTGGATGTTTACGACGCGGATACGTTTCTGTATTACGGGACGCTGACCCGCGTGCTTCGCACCGGTGCCAACGACGTTTATCAGATCACCGCGCAGGACCATAAAAATTACCTGATTCCGGCGGTCCCGGAGTTTATTCTGGGGATCGATCTGGAGAAGGGGAAAATGATGATCCGCCCGATCAAGGGGATTTTTGACGATGAGGATTGACCTTCTGACGCTTTTTCCGGAAATGTGCGAAGCCGTGATGGCGGAGAGCATCATCGGCCGGGCCCGCAAAAAGGGCGCGGTGCAGGTCTGCTGCCATCAGATCAGGAATTATGCGCTGGACAAGCACAGCACGGTGGACGATTCCCCGTTCGGCGGGGGAATGGGAATGCTTTTAAAAGCGGAGCCGATCGCGCTGTGTATGGACGACCTGATTGCGCATCTGGGGAAGAAGCCGCACACCGTTTATCTTTCACCGCAGGGGAAAACCCTGACGCAGCGCCGGGCAGCGGAGCTTTCGGAGCTGGACGGATTGGTGCTTCTCTGCGGGCATTACGAAGGCGTGGACGAGCGCGTTCTGGAAGCTTACGCGGATGAGGAGATTTCCGCGGGGGATTACGTCGTAACGGGCGGGGAACTGCCCGCGCTGATTTTGGCGGACGCCGTCTGCCGCATGGTTCCCGGTGTTTTGTCGGACGCGGAATGCTTTCAGGAAGAAAGCCATTTTCACTCCCTGCTGGAGTACCCCCAGTATACCCGTCCGGCAAACTGGCGCGGGCGGCAGGCGCCGGAGGTTTTGCTCAGCGGGAACCACGGCCTTGTCCGCCGCTGGCGCAGGGAGCAGTCACTGGAGCGAACGGCGAAAAAGCGCCCGGAGCTTCTCGCAGCCGCGGACCTGACGGAGGAGGACCGAAGGTTTCTGGTTTCCCTTTCGAATCATATCGAAAAAGAAACATCTTAAATCTTTCGCATAGAATAGGAAAAGCGTGTTCACACGGCCGTCTGCCCGGTTGGAGGTTTCCGCTCTTTTCGAAGCTCCGTTTTCGAAAGGTCGGTTCGTTTGATAAAAATTCTGTTTTAGATCCGCGTTTTTCAGGCTTTGTGAACATGTTAGGGCGGGACAATCGGCAGACAGAACAAAAACTTTCAACATTTACGTCATAATGCACAAATGAGCCTTTGCGTGAGACTCACCGTTGGGCAATCAATCCAAAGTTTTTGATTAACGTTGACGGCCCGTCCAAACGTGCTATAATATATGTGGTGACGAATAATATCGTGTTCTGTTTTCGGAATGCCTTCGGATACGATTTTGTGTAGGAGTGGATTTAGAATGTATGTGAAAGAAGTTCTGGTTCAGAATCAGGTGGGCCTGCATGCCCGTCCGGCAACTTTTTTTATTCAAAAGGCAAATGAATATAAATCTTCCATCTGGGTGGAAAAAGAGGAAAGACGCGTTAACGCGAAAAGCCTTTTGGGGGTTCTTTCCCTTGGAATCGTCGGCGGGACGAATATTAAAATTATCGCGGACGGGTCCGATGAGCAAGAGGCTGTGGACGGCTTGGTTCAGCTGGTGCAGTCCGGTTTCTCCGAATAAACAGTTGAAACATATGGCACCGCTTGATGGCGGTGCTTTTTCTTTTTTGTATTGGTATGGGCGGAAGCGGGAAAGGAGGAGCGGCGGTGTTGACCGAGCAGGAAAAGCATAAAAAGGAGCTCAGGGCCCGGGCCATGAGACTGCCTTTGAGTCCGGGCGTTTACCTGATGCACGATAAAACCGGGAAAATTATTTATGTCGGAAAGGCCAAGGCGCTGAAAAACCGGGTCAGCCAGTATTTCGGCTCCGAAAAAAATCATGACGACAAGGTGCGCCGCATGGTGGCGAACGTGGATACGTTCGAGTACATTTTGACAGACAGCGAATTTGAGGCGCTTGTCTTGGAATGCAGTCTGATTAAACAATACTCTCCCAAATACAACATTTTGCTGAAGGACGACAAAGGGTACCATTACATTCGGGTCAGCTCCGGTCCGTGGCCGAAAATTTCGGAAGCGAAACAGGTTGTCGACGACGGAGCGGAATATATCGGGCCGTATGTAAGCTCCTGGTCCGTCAAGCAGTCGGTGGACGAGGCGCTGAAGATTTTTCGCCTGCCTTCCTGCACCAGAAAATTCCCTCAGGATATCGGAAAAGGCCGACCGTGCCTGAATTTTTACATTAAACAGTGCTGTGCCCCATGCAGGGGAAAAATCAGCGAGTCCGAATACCGCGAGTACGTTTCGGAAGCCCTGGAGTTTCTTCGCGGCGGCAGTGCCAAAAGCATTCGCGCCTTAACGGAGAGAATGGACGAGGCCGCGGAAAACCTGGAATTTGAGCGCGCCGCGCGGCTGCGCGACAGAATCGCCGCGATTCGCAAGATGAGCGACCGGCAAAAGGTGGTCGCTTCCCGCGTAAAGGAGCAGGATGTGATCGCGCTGACGCAGGGGACTGAAAAAAGCTGTTTTGAAGTGTTCCGTTTTCAGAATGGAAGGCTGTGTGACAGGGAAACCTTTCTGATGGGGGAAACCGGAAAAGCGAAAGAGGCGCGAAGCGAATTTCTCGAACGGTATTACTCCATGCGCGACAGAATCCCGCCGCGCGTCTCGCTGGACGGACCGGCGGAAAACGAGGAGCTGCTGTCCCAGTGGCTGACTGAAAAAGCGGGCAGAAAAGTTACGATTACGGTTCCGCAGAAGGGGGAACAGGCGCAGCTGGTTGAAATGTGCCGCAGCAACGCGGCGGAGCAGCTTGCCCAGAAGACGGGGCGTACCGGGCGGGAGGCTTCGGCGCTGGACGAACTTGCGCGTCTGCTCGGCCTGCCGGAACCGCCGGCCTACATTGAATCCTATGATATTTCAAATCTTGCCGGCGGGGAAAATGTGGCGGGCATGGTTGTGTTTGAAAACGGCAGGCCGCTTCGGTCCGCCTACCGCAAGTTTAAAATCCGGACGGTTGTCGGGCAGGACGATTACGCTTCCCTGCGGGAGGTACTGTCCCGCAGGCTGGAAGAATACGAAAAAAACAGGGAATCCGGCGAGGGATTCGGCCGTTTGCCCGATCTGATCCTGCTGGACGGCGGGAAGGGACAGATTTCCGCCGTGAGGCCGGTTTTAGAGGAGGCGGGGCTTCCGATTCCTCTCTTCGGCATGGTCAAGGACGACAGGCACCGTACCCGCGCGATTGCGAAGGACGGCGGAGAAATTGCAATCAGCTCCAATCGGAGCGCGTTCACGCTGGTTTCTTCCATTCAGGAGGAGGTCCACCGGTTCGCCATTGGGTATCACCGGCAGGTGAGGAAGAAAAATTCCATTTCCTCTTCGCTGACCGCCGTGGAAGGAATCGGACCCGCGCGCGCGAAAGCGCTGCTCAAACATTTCAGAACGGTTGCCGCCGTGCGGAACGCGACGACGGAGGAACTTTCCGCGGCGCCGGGAATGACAAAACCGGCGGCCCGGAAAGTCTATTCCGCGTTTCATCCGGAGGAACCCGCCCGGACCGATTGACAGAACCGCCGGTTCATGGGATAATAAAAACCAAGTCGGATTAAGGTGGAGAAACTATGAGAGTCATTACCGGTTCCGCCCGGGGAAAGCGGCTGTCCGTTTGTACGGGCGGCGCCGTTCGGCCAACTCCGGATCGGGTCAAGGAAGCATTGTTCAGTATTATTCAGTTTCAGGTGGAAGGCAGGCGCGTGCTTGACCTGTTTGCGGGTTCCGGGCAGCTGGGCATCGAGGCCCTGAGCCGTGGTGCGCGGGAAGCCGTCTTTGTCGACGCGGCCAGCCAGCCCGCCGCGGTTGTTGCAAAAAATCTGGAGAGCACGGGACTTTCGGACCGGGCAAAGGTGAAGCGTATGGATTTCGCCTCTTACCTTGCGGGGGACTGCGGCGTTTTCGACCTTGCTTTTCTGGATCCACCCTACCGCACGGGACTTTTGCAGCGCGCAATTCCTCTTGTTGCCGGGCGGATGAATCCAGGCGGTACGATTATCTGCGAAAACCCGACGGACGAAGCACTTCCGGAATCGGCCGGCGATTTTATCCGCGGCCGTTCTTACAGATACGGAAAAATTGCGCTGACCCTATATAAACACAAGGACGTGACATAAGCCGTGAAAACAGCGATTTGTCCTGGCAGTTTCGATCCTGTTACGCTTGGGCACATGGATATTATCAATCGCGCAAGAAAACTCTTTGACCATACGATTGTTGCCGTTCTGGTCAACCCGGAAAAACACACCGCTTTTACGGTGGAAGAACGAATCAGTATGTTGGAGCGTTGTACCCGGGACATGGACGACGTGGAAGTCGTCGGGTTTGACGGACTGATTGCGGATTATGCGCGGATCCGGGACGCCGCCGCGATTGTGAAGGGACTTCGCGCGATGTCTGACTTTGAATATGAATTTCAGATGGCTCTTTTCAATAAAAAGCTGAATCCCGAACTGGAAACGATCTATCTCAATACAACGGCGGAAAACATGTTTTTAAGCTCCAGCGGAGTCAAACAGGTCGCCTGCTTCGGCGGCGATATTTCCAATTTTGTACCGGAATGTATTTTGCAGGACATCGAACAGCGTTTGTGCGCAGGAGGAAAACGGAAATGAGCGTAGACGACTTAATTAACGAACTCTATGATATGGTAGACAAAGCCTGGAGCCTGCCGCTGAGCCGGGGACGCGCGGTTCTTGACGGCGAAGAGGTCAAGCAGGTGCTGGATGAAATTCGGGAAAACATGCCGAAAGAGATCCGGCAGGCCAAGGCAATCGTGGCGGACCGGACCCAGATTCTTGACGATGCCCGGCGGGAAGCGGAGACCGTTTTGCACGTGGCACAGGAACGCGCGAAGGCGCTGATCGCGCAGGATGAGATCGTCAGGCAGGCCCAGCAAAGGGCAAATGAAATTACAGCGCAGTCCCAGACCAAGGTGCGGGAAATGCGCAAAGCCAGCAACGATTATATTGACGACCTGATGAAACGCACCGACGACGGCCTTTCGCAGATCCTTGCAGAATTGAGGCGGACCAGGCAGAACATACGGGCCTCCCAAAGGCAAAATGGAACAGATTCATAAAAAAGGAAAATTTTTACGCCACAAGATTTTGTGGCGTTTTTTTTATGGGTGAAAAGCTGATACAAAATATTTGAATAAATATCTACCCGTAATTGACATAATGCAAAAAATCAGTTGCATTTTTTTATGAGTTACGATATAATCAGAACAAAGTGGTGAAAGGTGGGGGCAAGTAGCAGAATGTGGATTCGTATTCCGCATTTGCCCCGGCAGAGAGGATCGTCATGTTGATCGGAGAGTACCAGCATTCCATAGACCTGAAAGGGCGTGTGATTGTTCCGGCCAGATTCCGAGAGGATCTGGGGGATAATTTCTATGTCACCAAGGGACTTGACGGCTGCCTCTTTGTCCTTTCACCGGCGGAATGGAACCGGCTTCAGGAAAAGATCAGCGCCATGCCGATCTCAAAAGCGCGGGGACTTCAGCGCTTTTTCTTTTCCGGCGCCGTTGAAGCGCAGCCGGACCGTCAGGGGCGTGTCCTCTTGCCGCAGACGCTCCGCGATTATGCCGGCCTGGAAAAAGACGTTACCTTTATCGGCGCTTCCAGCAGAGCGGAAATCTGGGATACCGAACGCTGGACAAGCTTCAACTCCACTTTGACTCAGGACAACATCGCGGAAGCGATGGATCTTTTGGAACTGTAAAGAGGCGCGGCGATGGAATTCTATCATAAACCCGTATTGTTTGACGAGACAATTAAAAGTCTGGACATTCGTCCGGACGGGATTTATATTGACGGAACGGCCGGCGGCGGCGGGCACTCCCTCGCGATTGCGAAATGCCTGACCACCGGCAGGCTGCTGGCGCTCGATCAGGACCCGGACGCGGTTCAGGCGGCGGGCGACCGCCTGAAGGACTATCCCTGTGCGACGGTTTACCACACCAATTTTTCCCGCATGGACGAAGCGGCTGAAAAATTCGGTCTGGTACCGGTGGATGGGGTTCTTCTCGACATCGGCGTTTCGTCCTTTCAGTTCGATAATCCGGAACGGGGGTTTTCTTACCACGCCGACGCTCCCCTGGATATGAGAATGAGCCGGGAGGGCGTATCCGCGCGGGACCTGGTCAACACCCTGCCCGAGCGTGATCTTGAGAATATTTTGCGCAGGTATGGGGAAGAGAGCAGCGCCCGAAGAATCGCGGCGGGAATTGTCAGGGCGAGGGAACAGTCGCCGATCGAGACAACTCTTCAGCTTGCCGATATTGTCAAAGAGTCCGTACCCGCCGCGGTGCGCCGGAAACCGGGGCATCCGGCCCGCAAAACCTTTCAGGCTCTGCGGATTAAGGTGAACGGCGAACTGGACAGGCTTTCGGAAGGTCTGGACGCGGCGTTTTCAATCCTCAAGCCGGGCGGTCGTTTGGCGGTTATCACGTTTCACTCGCTGGAGGACCGTATTGTAAAAAAAAGAATGGCGGAATGGTGTTCCGGATGTACCTGTCCGCCGGATTTTCCGGTATGCGTATGCGGAAAGAAGCCGCGGGCGGAGTTGATTTATAAAAAGGGCCTGTCTCCCACGGAGCAGGAACTGGAAGAGAACCCAAGAAGCCGCAGCGCGCGGCTCAGAGTCTGTAAAAAGCTTGAAGAAACGAAAGGGGCGGAATAAGAATGGCAGCCAGCAACACAGCATACGATTTTGGAATGTTTGAACCAAAACGCCGGGAAGTACAGGAACCGGCGCGGCAGAATAACGTCATTGAGCTTCCGCGGGAACGGCTGGAGGAAAATCGCCGGCCCAAGCGCAGCATTTTAAAAATGCTGCCTACGATCCTTTCTTTTCTGATTATTGCCGGTATGGCCGGCGCATATATCTATGGGCAGGTGCAGCTGGCGGAGTTGTCGGATTCCCTTGGCGTGGTTACGAAACAGCTTTCGGAAGACCAGAGCGTTTACACGCAGATGAAAATGAAGTCGGAGGCGCAGACCTCTCTTCAATCGGTCGAAAACTATGCTTCGGATCAGCTCGGCATGGAAAAAGTGAATCGGAATCAGATTGAAAACGTCACTCTTGCCGCCGGTGATAAAACGCAGGTCTTACTGCCGGCACAAAACGGGAGCTGGTTTTCAGAACTGATCGGTTCGATCCGCCGTTTTCTGTCATAAAGGGGCCGGTTTTCCAATATGTATTAATAGCGCGACCGGGGCGCCTGTGGGAATCTTCCGCTGTTCGATAGAAGGAGAGTTAAGAAAAAGTTCTTGACTCTCATTTTTGATTCAGATCTGTTTTTTTCAGGCAATTGGAGGAACATGGGATGGCAAAAGGGACGACCGTAAGAATGTGGCACCGAACGGTGTTTGTTTTGCTGATGATGATAATTGCCGGATTTGGGGCTGTGATCTTCAGCCTGGTTCGGCTGCAGATTGTCGAGGGCGAAACCCTGAAAATGAGGGCTGTCGACAATCAGGTGAAGGACACGGTCCTGACCGCTCAGCGAGGAACGATCTATGACGGTAATATGAAGGTTCTGGCGCAGAGCGCCACTGTCTGGCAGGTTGTTCTGGAACCCGCCTATATCACCGATGACAACCGGGACCTGATTGCCACCGGGCTGGCGCAGATTCTGGGCATGGATAAGAATGTCATACTGGAACACACGAAGAAGAAAACATATTTTGACGTCATTAAACGCAAGGTGGAATCGGATGTCAAGGACAAGGTCGTGGCGTTTAAGGACAAAAACAATATTACGAACGGAATCCGCTTAATTGAGGATTATAAACGGTATTATCCCTACGGAACGCTGGCTTCCACCATACTCGGCTTTACAGGAACCGACAGTCAGGGCCTTTCCGGAATCGAAGCGGAATATGACAGCGAGCTGACCGGCGTTTCCGGCAAGCTGGTAACGGCGAAAAACGCGATCGGAACCGACATGCAGTACGATTATGAACAGGAAGTCCCGGCTCAGGACGGGAACAGCCTGGTCCTGACCGTAGACGAGGTCGTACAGCAGATTCTGGAAAAGAACCTGGAAGAAGGCCTTGTTAACAATAAAGTTCAGAACCGCGGCTGCGCAATCATCATGAATGTCAAAACCGGCGGCATTATCGCCATGGCGGTCAAGGGGGATTTCGACCCCAACAACCCGTTCACCATAGCCGACAAGACGGTGGCGGATCAGATCGCGAAGATGCCCGACGGAGAGGCAAAGACGAAGGCCCTTCGGGAGGCTCAGCAGGCCCAGTGGCGAAACAAATGCGTCAGCGATACTTACCAGCCCGGCTCCGTGTTCAAGATGATTACAGGCTCGGCCGCGATGGAAGAGGGCCTGGTGACCGAAACTACGCAGTTCAGCTGCCCCGGCTACCTGACGATCGGCGGAAAGCAGATCCACGACTGGCGGCGCAGCGGCTTCGGCAGCCTGACTTTCGCGCAGGGAATCTGTCAATCCAGCAACGTTGTGTTTATGAAAGTCGGCGCGCTCCTGGGGCCGAATCTGTTCTACAAATATTTCGATGCGTTTGGGTTTACCGCAAAAACCGGCATCGATCTGCCCGGCGAATCCCGCAGCATCTATTATACGGCGGCCCAGCTGACGCCGATCAACCTCGCCATCGAATCTTTCGGCCAGAGTTTTACCATTACGCCGATTCAGATGATTACCGCCTGCGCGGCGGTGGCGAACGGGGGCTATCTGGTAAAACCGCATGTTGTGGACCGGATTCTGGACAGCGACGGGAATATTGTCAAGTCTGCCGACACCACGCCGAAACGCCAGGTGGTCTCCAACGACACATCAAAACGGATCAGCGCGATTCTGCGGCAGGACGCCACAACAGGGACGGCGAAAAGCGGTTATATTCCCGGCTACCGGGTCGCCGGCAAAACGGGGACTTCCGAAAAACAGGAAATCAAGACAAGTAAGGAGTACATCGCGTCTTACTGCGGGTTCGCACCCGCGGACGATCCTCAGATTGCCATGCTGGTTTTTTATGACGAGCCGCACGGAAACAGTTATTACGGCAGCTATGTTTCCGGCCCGGTTTTTCTGAAAACGATGTCTGAAATTCTGCCGTACCTCGGCGTGGAACCGAAATACACGGAGGAAGAAATGGCAAAGCTCGATGCGTCCACACCGAATGTTGTGGGCCAGACGGTCGCGCAGGCGAAAAATAAAGTTTCCTCCGACGGCCTTACGCCTCAGATTTACGGCGACGGCGAAAAAGTGGTGTCACAGGTTCCCGAACCGGGAAAAAGCATCCCGAAGGGCGGAAGAGTGGTCCTGTTTACGGATCAGCAAAGTAAAGAGAAAACGGTCACCGTACCGGACCTTGTCGGGCTTTCGCTTTCACAGGCCAATGAACGCGCCTCCCAGTCGGGAATCAATATCAGTGTTTCCGGCGCCGCTTTAACAGGAACCGCAAACGCGGTGTCCAGCCTTCAGAGTGTTGCGGCGGGAACCAAGGTTGCGCCCGGAACAGTTGTTACGGTTTCGTTTATTGAACCCAATCATGTGGAATAATGAATGCAAAGGAGCGATTCGATGAAAAGCACGACGGACTGCGGTCATTGCACAAAAGCCGTCGCAATCGTTGAAAAGGATGGGCGCGCGGCCGCATTGCTGAAGAAAATTTTTCTGCATTGCGGCAGAGGGCATAACCTTGTTGTGGAATACGGCGACCCGCTGCCGCCCGTCGCGACAAAATCGGTGCTCCTCTTGTGCGGAGATACGGCTGAATTTGACCCGAGAGACTGGGCTGTCTGCGTCGTTGAGCGAGAGCTTTCGGACCGGGCTGTCGGTGCGGCCCGAACCATCACTTTTTCAATGGTGCGCAACGAAGCGGATTTCACTGCCCGCGACGTCCGCACGATTGCGAACGGAGACGTCGCCTTTGAAATTGTAGGCTTTGGGGTAATCGGCCGGGTGCGTCTCCCCGGCGGGGATCTTTCGGAAGTCTCCGGGGCACTGGCGGCCGCTTGTGCGGCCGTAGGCGCGGGAATTCCGTTTGCCGATGTCTTAACGGCACTGAACCAAAGGGAGCTTCAGGAGTCTTGCACCGACGGGCGCATGTATAAATCGCAAGGACAGTTTACAGAATAAAGGTGAATTGAAACATGAATTCTTTATGGACCTTGATCGCGGCGACAGTATCGTTTGGGATAACGGCGCTGCTGGGAAAATGGATGGTGCCGTTTTTGCACCGCGTGAATTTCGGCCAGACAATTCGTGACGTCGGACCGTCATGGCACCGAAAGAAAAACGGAACCCCGACGATGGGCGGCTTTCTGTTCATCGTCGGAATCGCTGCGGCTTCCGCGGTCTGTCTTTCCGCATATTACGGTTCGGAAGGGCTCAGCCAGACCAATCTTGCAATGAGAACCAAAATTGCGGGGGGTCTGCTGATGGCCTTCGGATTTGGTCTGATCGGCTTTTTTGACGATTATATCAAAGTGGTGAAAAAGAGAAATCTGGGCCTTACCGTCCGGCAGAAGCTGGTTCTTCAGTTTCTTGTGGCCGGGGCGTACCTTTATACCCTTTACAGGTTCGGCTCGGGTTCCGTTACGCTGATTCCCTTTTCCGGGGGCGTTGATCTGGGCCTGTGGTACTGGGTTCTGTCTCTTCTTGGAATCGTCGGGATGGTAAACGCCGTTAATTTTACGGACGGCATCGACGGTCTGAACGCTTCCGTCACTTTTTTCGCGTCCGCTTCCTTCATGGTGATTGCAGGCATTTTCAGGCTTGTTCCCGTGGGCATTGTTTCGGCGGCCGCCGCGGGAGGATGCCTGGGGTTTCTGGTATGGAACTTTAATCCCGCGAAAGTATTTATGGGGGATACCGGATCTCTGTTTCTGGGCGGACTTGTCTGCGCGCTTGGGTTTGACGTAAACGCGCCGATTCTGATTCTGCCGATCGGAATTATCTACCTCTGCGAAATCCTGTCCGTCGTTCTGCAGGTTCTGTATTTTAAGGCAACACACGGGAAGCGCCTGTTTAAGATGAGCCCCATTCATCATCATTTCGAGCTTTGCGGCTGGAGCGAAGTGAAAATCTGCTTTGTTTTCAGCGCCGTCACGGCGTTTTTCGGCGCGGTTTCCGTGCTGTTGGTGTTCTACGGTTTTTAATCTTTTCACAGGATACGACAGATTTGGCGGCGGCGATATGTTTCAATAGTATCTGATACGGGAAGGAGGGGACAATCATGGCACGAAACGAGGCTTCTGTAACGACCATGCCGCGGGGAGCCGCAAAACGCCCCGCCGGAGAAATTCGTGAAGCCACCTCTTACGGCAAAAAGGTCCGTAAGAAATTCCGTATCTTTTCGGTGCGTTCCGGCATGGATCTGCCTTTTTTGTTCCTTGTTCTGGTCCTGCTGATTATCGGGCTGATCATGATGTTTTCCGCCAGCTATGCAAACGCTTTTTACCGCCATAACGGGAACAGTTACTTTTTTATCAGCAAACAAGCGATTTTCGCCGTACTGGGCATATTTGTAATGATGGCCATTTCCTATTTTGACTATCATCATTTTCATGAATTCGCAATTCCGATTCTGTTGATTTCCTATGCGCTGCTTGTGTTGGTTCGGTTTATGCCGGCAATCAACGGAGTGCATCGCTGGATTAACGTTGGCCCATTGGGGCAGTTTCAGCCTTCCGAAATCGCCAAGTTCTCAATCGTTTTGATCTTTGCCCATCTGATATCACTGAACTTTAACCGGATGGGGACGTTCCGGTACGGCGTTTTGCCCTACGCGCTGATTTTGGGCATGACCGCTGCCCTGCTGATGTGGGAGCCCCACGTTTCCGCCACCGTTATCATTACGCTGCTGGGCGCTGTGATGCTGTTTATCGGCGGGGTGAAGCTTCGCTGGTTTGTCGGCGCGTTCAGCGTGATGGGGGCAGGAGTAGCCTATCTCGTCCTTTTTGCAAAGGAATACGCCTATGCGAGCGACCGCATCACCGCTTGGCTGGATCCTTTCTCCAACGCGACTCCGCAGCTGATCGCGGATACCTGGCAGACCCGGCAGTCGCTGTTCGCCATCGGTTCCGGCGGGCTGCTCGGCCTTGGGCTGGGCCAGTCGCGGCAGAAATTCCTGTACCTGCCGGAGCCGCAGAATGATTTTATCTTTGCCATTGTCTGCGAGGAGCTTGGTTTCATCGGCGCCCTGATTATTATTATTCTGTTTGCCATGCTGATCTGGCGCGGCATCACCATTTCTCTGAGGGCAAAAGACAAATTCGGCATGCTGCTCGGCATCGGGCTTGTGGTTCAGGTGGGTCTTCAGGTAATTCTGAACATCGCCGTTGTTACAAACACGATACCGAATACCGGAATCAGTCTGCCGTTTTTCAGTTACGGAGGCACTTCGCTTGTCATACTTCTGGCCGAAATGGGGATTGTTCTCTCCATCTCGCGAACGTCGGCCATTGAAAAAACGTAGAAGAACAGAGGGTTGAAAATGAGAATTCTTTTTGCCGGAGGGGGCACCGCCGGCCATATCAACCCGGCTCTCGCCATTGCCGGGTACATAAAGGAAAAGGAGCCGGACGCCCAAATTCTGTATGTGGGCGCGAAGGGCGGAATGGAAGAGCGCCTTGTGCCTTCCGCGGGATACGATTTCCGAAGCATCACGATTTCCGGCTTTCAGCGCAGTCTGAGCTTTCGGAATCTTGTTAAAAACGGAAAAACGGTGGCCCGCCTGTTTACTTCCACAGTGGAAGCCCGCCGCATTCTCCGCGAGTTTCACCCGGACATCTGCGTCGGCACGGGAGGATATGTTTCCGGGCCCGTCATCCGGGAAGCGATGCGTTTGGGGATTCCGTCCGTGATTCACGAGCAGAACGCGTTCCCGGGCGTAACCAATAAGATGCTGTCAAAGAAAGCCGACCGGACCATGCTCGCCGTCGCCGACGCGCAGAAACACCTCAGTCCCGCCGCAAGATGCGTCCTGACCGGAAATCCGGTCAGGCAGGAGGTGATCCGGACCGACCGGAAGGCGGCAAGGGCAAAGCTCGGGCTCGACAGCCGCCCGCTGATTCTTTCCTTCGGCGGAAGTCTGGGAGCGAGAAAAATCAATGAGGCTGTGGCGGAATTGCTGGTCCAAAGTGCCAAAAGCGGCCGTTACCAGCATATTCACGGATACGGTCAGTGGGGAAAATGGTTTCCCGACCTGCTTTTGGAAAAGGGCCTTGATGTTAAGGGCCGCAAAGAAATGGATATTCGGGAATATATCGGCAATATGCCGGACTGCCTGGCCGCCGCGGATCTCGTCATCTGCCGCGCCGGCGCGATTACCCTGAGCGAGCTTCAGGCGGTCGGCAGAGCGTCCATTTTGATTCCATCGCCGAATGTGGCGGAAAATCATCAGTTTCATAATGCAATGGCAATGGTTGACCGCGGCGCCGCTGAAATGATTGAAGAGAAAAATTTGACCGGCGAGGGACTGTGCCGAAAGGTACAGGAACTGTTTTCTCAGCAGGGAAAAATAGAGACACTTGCGGAAAATGCGAAAAAAATGGCAATTCCAGATTCCTGCGACAGAATCTACAGAATGATCCGTGAAATTCTGAACCAGCCTCCGGCTGATTGAGCCGTCACCGCAATCCCCTTAAAAGCATAATATGTTACCAGATTATGTGGGGGTGTTGCTATGTCGAAACTGCTGATACATGGCACAAAAAAGCTGAAAGGAGAAGTACAGATTCACGGGGCCAAAAACAGTACACTGCCGCTGATGGCCGCGTCACTCTTATGCGCGGGCGAATGTGTCCTACATAACTGTCCTGCGCTTTCAGATGTGGACACAGCCATTAAGATTCTGCGGCATCTCGGCTGCAAAGTGGAGCGTACTGCGGGAGACGTCGTTATTAACCCTCTTACAGCCAAAAATTACGACATCCCCGACCATCTGATGCGGGAGATGCGCTCGTCAATCATCTTTCTGGGCGCGATTGTCAGCCGTCTGGAACGGGCGATTTTATCTTTTCCAGGGGGCTGCGAGCTTGGCCCGCGCCCGATTGACCTGCACCTTTCCTCCCTGAGAAAAATGGGGGTAGACATCAACGAGGACCACGGTTGTCTGGACTGTGTGGTTCCGAACGGCCTGAAGGGCGCCGTAATTAACCTTTCTTTTCCAAGCGTCGGGGCTACGGAAAACATCATGATTACTGCCTGCCTGGCAAAGGGAAAAACCGTGATCAACAACGCGGCCCGTGAGCCGGAAATTTCCGATCTGGCGGATTTCCTGAATTCCTGCGGAGCCAAAATCCACGGCGCGGGCAACAGTACGATCTGTGTGGAAGGAGTCCGCCGTCTGACCGGATGCGAGCATTTTGTCATACCTGACCGCATTGCGGCGGCAACTTTTATGACGGCAGCCGCGATTACGGGCAGTACGCTGACGGTGTCCAGCGTGATACCGGAACATTTGGCCCCCGTCATACCGGTCTTGGAAGAAAGCGGGTGTCAGGTCGATCTTTACGACAGCTCCATACGAATATCGGCCCCGAAGCATCTCAGCCGGATTAAGAGCATCAGGACGATGCCGTATCCGGGTTTTCCAACGGATGCGCAGGCTCCTGTCATGGCGATGACAACTTTGGCGGAGGGCACCAGCATGTTTGTGGAAAACATTTTTGAAAGCCGCTACAAGCATGTAGGCGAGCTGCTTCGCCTTGGAGCAAACATTAAGGTGGAAGGGCGGGTCGCTGTTGTTGAAGGCGTAAAGAGGCTTTCCGGGGCGACGGTGGAGGCTTCGGACCTGCGGGGAGGGGCGGCTCTGGTGGTGGCCGGTTTAGCCGCACAGGGAACAACGGAAGTGTACGGCCTGCATCATCTGGACAGGGGCTATGAGTCCATTGAAAAGAATCTTGCCCTGCTGGGAGCGGATATCAGGCGCGTTTGAATTTCGCCGGAAGGGAACTGGAACATGAGGGATTTGAAAAACGGGCGGCACACGTCGCGTGTGAACGATATGGGAAACGGTGCTTACAGGCCTGCCCGGAGAGAGGACATCAACGTGCCCTCCCGGGCCGGAATCCGCGCGGAAAACAGACGGCGGCGCAGGCGAAGGGCACTATTGATTTTTTACATTCTTCTGTTTGTCACAGTGATTTCGGCGGCGGCGGTCTTGTCGCTCACAGTGCTTTTTAAAATCGATTCCGTAGAGGTTACCGGCATCTCCCGCTATTCCCAGGAGCAGATTAAAAGCGTGTGCGGGATCAAAACAGGGGAGAATCTTTTCCTGGCAAAAACAAAGCAGGCGGAAAAAAAGATTCAAAGCAGCCTTCCCTATATCGGCTCTGTTAAAGTCAAACGAAAATTTCCCGCGGGGATCAGCATCCAGGTTTCGGAAGCTCAGGTTTGCGGAGCAGTGGAATACTCCCAAAAATACGCGGTGCTGAGCAACGATTTCAGGGTGCTGGAATTGGCGGACAAGCTTCCGCAGAACTGCCCGCCCATCAAGGGCATCACGCTGAAAACCGCAAAGGTCGGAAGCAAAGCCGAATTTGCAAACAAATCCCTTCAGACGGCTTTGACGGAGGTGGAAAACGCCGTGAAAAGTAACGGCCTGGGTAAAATCACGGGGCTGGATTTCAGCCGGACTTCTGCAATAACGATGAGCTATGACGGGCGCGTTACAATCAAACTGGGGATGCCGTCCGGGCTTGACTATAAAATCCGTTATGCAAAGGCGCTTTTCGACCATGGCAACATCAAGGATACGGAAAAAGGAGTTCTGAATCTTTCGACCGTAGAAGATAACGATACCGCTTATTTTGATCCGGATACGGCTTCTTGAAAGCGATGCGGGATTTTCGCGCTATATTTGGAGCAAAAAGGAAAATATTTATTGAAATTGAACCTGAATCGTGTATAATAATTTAGTATGGGACGATATATAATCGACATGTTTACGATACAGGCGGGTACACAAAAAAAGGATTCGCATAAGGGGGATTGCGGCACATGCCTTTTGAAATTGAAAATGACTTTGATAATATTGTTCAAATAAAAGTCATTGGGGTCGGCGGCGGCGGCGGCAACGCGATTGACAGAATGGTTGCCACGGGCGTGCAGGGCGTTGAGTTTATCAGCGTAAATACGGACAGGCAGGCGCTTTACCGTTCCAAGGCCACGCAGAAAATTCAGATCGGTGAAAAGGTGACCCACGGAAAGGGCGCCGGTTCCAAACCCGAGATGGGACAAAAGGCCGCCGACGAAAGCAGGGAGGCCATCGCGGCCGCAATCCGCGGAAGCGACATGGTTTTTGTCACGGCGGGCATGGGGGGCGGCACCGGCACCGGCGCCGCGCCGATTGTGGCGGAGATCGCGCACGATATGGGGGTTCTGACGGTTGGTATTGTCACCAAACCTTTTGAGTTTGAGGGCCGCCGCCGCATGGAGCAGGCTGAAAGCGGCATTACGGCTCTGAGAGAGCATGTGGACTCGCTTGTGGTCATTCCCAACGAGCGGCTGAAACTGGTCAGCGAGCAGCGCATCACCCTGTTAAACGCGTTCTCCATCGCGGACGACGTGCTGCGCCAGGGCGTGCAGAGCATTTCGGACCTGATTAAGCTTCCCGGGCTGGTCAATCTGGATTTTGCGGACGTTACCGCAGTCATGAAAGACGCCGGTTACGCGCATATGGGCGTCGGCCGGGCTTCCGGCAAAGAAAAGGCCCAGGAGGCGGCGAACATGGCAATTTCCAGCCCACTTCTGGAGACCGCTATCAACGGGGCAAAGGGCGTTATTATCAACATTACCTCTTCGCCGGACATCGGACTTGATGAAATAGAAACCGCGTCGTCCATGATCGCGTCGCAGGCGCACGAGGATGCGAACATCATTTGGGGCGCCGCGTTTGATGAAAATATGGACGATGAAATGAGCGTGACGGTCATTGCGACGGGATTCGCAACCTCCGCGGGGGAAGAACCCATTGCGAAATCGCAGGAAAAGCAGGAAGAAGGAAGTCATGAGCGGGTGGCTGTCCACGACAGCAGCTCGATCGAGGATGACGATTTTACAGATATCATGCAGATTTTCAATCGGAAATCCTGAACGTAAGGGAAGCACCGAAGGCAGACCCCGAGGGGGTCTGCCTTTTGTTTGGGGTGATTGCGTGAATGAGATCTTCCGGAAAAGCGAAACATATGAAAAACAGGTTTTGACTCTCATTTTAGTTTAAAATGGCTAAAATCAATCAAATAAGCCTTTTGAAGATGCTTTTCGACCGGTACGGAAAAATAGGCCTTAAAATATCGCCCACTCTCTTGCAATCTCCATTTTATGTGCTATAATAGCTCATGGAAAAAGAAATCAGTTAATTTTTAAAGGGGGTGGCATTGTGAATCCCGACCCTTTGGGGAAACCGCGAAGAAAATTTCATAAAGGAGATGAGCACAATGCTGTCCTACTTCAAAACGGTGGATGGACGCATGACGCAGATCGAGGCGTGCGAGCCCGGCTGCTGGATCAACTGTGTTGCTCCGGACGACCGCGAGATAGAAAGCCTGATTGCGGATTTTGCGATTGAACCGGATTTCATTCGTGCCGCAATGGATGAAGAGGAATCCTCCCATATCGACAATGAGGATGACAACACGCTGGTTGTGATCGATATTCCGGTTGTGGAACAGGATGGGAAGAGCCTGGCTTATTCCACAATGCCGATGGGGCTGATCCTGACGGAAAAAAATGTGATCACGATTTCCATCCGGGACAATACGGTTGTGGACGAATTCGCACGGGGCTTGGTCAAGGGCGTGCGTACCAATCTGAAAACCCGTTTTTTGCTGCATATCATGCTGCGCGTGGCCAGCCGCTATCTGCAGTATCTGAAGCAGATTGACAAAATCAGCAATACCGTGGAATCGGAACTGAGGGAGTCGATGAAAAACTCCGAACTCCTGCAGCTGCTGGATATTGAAAAATCCCTTGTTTATTTTTCCTCTTCCTTAAAGGGGAATGAAATCACTCTGGAAAAAATCATGCGGGGCAGGGTGATCAAGCTGTACGACGAAGACCAGGACCTTTTGGAAGATGTTCTGATTGAAGTGAAACAGGCCATTGAAATGTCCAACATACACCTGAATATATTGTCCGGAACCATGGATGCCTTTGCGTCCGTTATTTCGAACAATCTGAATATCGTAATGAAGGCGCTGGCATCCATTACACTGCTGTTTTCGGTGCCGGCGGTGATTACCGGCGCTTATGGAATGAACGTCAAGGGAATACCGTTCCCCAGCTTTTGGTTTCCGGCCGCCTTATCGTTCCTCTGCATTGCGATCGCGTACTGGATTCTTCACAGAAAGAAAATGCTGTAATTGAAAATCATATCCTATACAAAGAGGGGACTGCCGTGCGGTTCCCTTTTTACATAGAAAAAGGGGGATCATTGACATGGATTCCATTCGAATTCATACCGCGGAGATGTCTGAGGCCGCCGCCGCACTGCATGCCGGCGACCGTGTGCTGCTCAGCGGAACGGTATACACCGCGCGCGACGCCGCGCACAAAAGAATTTTTGCCATGCTGGACAAAGGGGAGCCTTTGCCGTTTGAGCTCTGCGGAGCTTCGGTTTATTACGCCGGGCCGACTCCAACGCCGCCCGGCTTGCCCATCGGTTCCTGCGGCCCGACGACTTCGTCCCGTATGGATGTGTTTGCGCCCCGCCTTTTGGACCTGGGCCTGAAATGCATGATCGGCAAGGGAAACCGGTCGCAGGCGGTTGTGGACGCGATCCGGCGCAACAAAGCGGTGTATCTCTGCGCAATCGGCGGAGCCGGGGCTTTGGCCGCGCAATGTGTCCGTTCGCTGGAAGTGATCGCGTTTGAGGAGCTCGGCTGCGAATCGGTCAAGCGTCTGGAATTTGAGGATTTTCCGCTTTTGACGGCCATCGACTGTCATGGCGGCAGCCTGTTCGGGGGTTAAAAATGACACGCCTTTTAATTCGGCTGTTCGTCAGGGATTATCAGAATATCGATGATCTGCAGGTACGGGAACGCTATGGCAAATTTTCCGGCCTGATCGGCATTGTGACGAACCTGTTTCTGTTTGCCGGGAAAATAACCGTCGGAATGCTGTTTCACAGCATCTCCGTGACGGCGGACGCGGTGAACAACCTGACCGATTCCGCATCGTCCATCGTTACTCTGGTCGGGTTTAAGATGGCCGCGAAGCCTGCCGATTCCGATCATCCTTACGGACATGCCAGAATTGAATATATCAGCGGGCTGATGGTTTCTCTGGTTGTGTTTGTAACCGGATTCCAGTTTGCCCAGACTTCCATAAATAAGATGATCCATCCCGAAAAAAGCGAATTCAGCCTGATCGTCGTGGCGGTACTGGTTTGTTCCATCCTGCTGAAAGCGTGGCAGGGCGCTTTTTACCGCAGAGTAGGAAAGACGATTTCCTCCTCAACGATTTCCGCGACTGCGGCGGACAGCATGAACGATGTTCTGGCAACCTCGGCCGTTCTGGTGGGGGCGGTAATCACACGGCTGACCGGTTTTAACCTGGACGGATATATGGGTCTGGTCGTCGCCGTCATGATCATGTTTACCGGTTTTCAGCTGGTCCGTGAAACGGGGAATCCTCTGCTCGGCGAGGCGCCGGCCCGGGAATTCGTGGATGATATTTACCGCACGATCAGCGCTTATGACGGGATTCTCGGCATTCACGATCTGAATGTTCACAGCTACGGGCCGGGGCGCTGCTTTGCAACCGTACACTGCGAAGTGCCCGCCGAACGGGATATTCTGCTCAGTCATGACATCATAGACAATATTGAGCGCGATTTTCTGGAAAAAAAGGGGATTCACCTTGTTATTCACATGGACCCGGTTACAACGGATGATCCGCGGACCAATGAACTGAAACGGCAGATTACACAGCTGATTGCCGAGATTTCTCCCGAGATCGGAATGCACGATTTCCGCGTCGTCTGGGGGCCGACCCATGCCAACCTTGTGTTTGATATTTGCGTCTCCTTCGGGTTTCACTTGTCGGATGAAGAACTCGTGAAGCAAATAACGGAAAAAGTGCGCGGGATTCCGGGAAATTGCTATCCGGTCATCACGGTGGACCACGATTATGTTCCGAATCGGCTATGATACAAAAATTTAACAATTTGTCCTATTGAAATTTTTCGTCCAATAGAATAAAATAAGAATTAGCACTTGAACATTTTGAGTGCTAATTCTTTTTGCAAAGGACGGGATTTTTTATGCCGATAAAGCCGTTTCAGGCGGAATCAAAGCACCTATTGGATCTGATGATTCACTCGATTTACACTCATAAGGAGATTTTTCTGCGAGAACTGATCTCCAACGCGAGCGACGCCATCGATAAGCTCTATTATAAGACGCTTTCAGAGGAAAATACCGGGCTGAACCGAGACGATTTTGCCATTCGGATTGTGCCGGACAAGGAAAACCGGACGCTTACGATCTCGGACAACGGCTGCGGCATGACGAGGGAGGAGCTGGAGACCAACCTCGGCACCATCGCCAAGAGCGGTTCTCTCGATTTTAAAAACGAATTTGAAAAAAAGCCGGATATCGAAATTATCGGTCAGTTCGGGGTGGGATTCTATTCCGCGTTTATGGTCAGCGACCATGTCGCCGTCGTCAGCCGGGCGTTTGGCAGCGATGAGACCTTCCGCTGGGAGTCGCACGGCGCGGAGGGGTATACCGTCGAGCCCTGCGAAAAACGGGACGCCTGCGGAACAGATATTGTGATCGATTTGAAGCCCGACACCGAAGACGAGAAGTACGATGAATATCTGGACGCTTACACGCTTCGGAGCCTCATCAAAAAATACTCCGACTACATCCGTTATCCCATTCGGATGAACGTGGAGAAAAGCCGCCTGAAAGAGGGCAGCAAGGATGAATATGAAAGCTATACCGAAGAAGAAACGCTGAACAGCATGGTGCCTCTCTGGCGTAAAAATAAGAATGAGATTACAAAGGAACAGTATCATCAGTTTTACAAGGACAAATTTATGGATTATGAGGACCCCGCCAGAGTCATTCACATGTACACAGAGGGCGTTGCAACTTTTCACGCGCTGATGTACCTTCCGGCCAGGGCCCCGTATGATTTTTACACGAAGGAGTACGAGAAGGGCCTTCAGCTTTATTCCAACGGCGTTTTGATTATGGACAAATGCGCCGATCTGCTTCCGGATTATTTCAGCTTTGTCCGCGGTTTGGTCGATTCCCAGGACCTCTCCCTGAACATCTCCCGCGAAATGCTTCAGCACGACCGCAGGCTGACGGTTATCGCGGGCCGGGTGGAAAAGAAAATCCAGTCGGAGCTGGAATCCATGCTGAAAAACGAGCGCGAAAACTACGAACAATTCTTCCGGAACTTTGGGCTTCAGATCAAATACGGAGTCTACCAGGACTTTGGGACCCACAAGGATGCTTTAAAGGATCTTTTGCTGTTCCACACCTCGGCCGGTGAAAAATATTCCACTCTGGCCGAATATGTCGCCCGAATGAAGGAAGACCAGAAATATATTTATTACGCCTGCGGCGAATCCGTGCAGAAGGTTGAGCTGCTTCCGCAGACCGAGGCTGTGAAGGACCACGGATATGAAATCCTGTATCTCACCGACCCGATCGACGAATTTGCCGTGCGTGTGCTGGAGAAGTACCAGGATAAAGAGTTCAAATCCGTTTCCGCGGACGATCTGGATCTGGAGACCGAGGAGGAAAAACAGGAGGCGGCCAAAAAGGTAGAAGAGAATAAGGACATGCTTGCATTCTTGAAGGATGCGCTCCATGACAAAGTAAAGGCCGTTGTTCTTTCCAATAAGCTGAAAACTCATCCTGTCTGCCTGTCTACAAGCGGAGCAATCTCAATGGAAATGGAAAAGGTGCTGAATTCACTTCCCAACGCGGAGCAGGAAAAGGTGAAGGCACAACGCGTTCTGGAGATCAACGCAAACCATCCCGTGTTTGAAAAGCTTGCGAAGCTGTATGACTCGGACAGAGAGAAACTGAAGACCTATGCTTCTCTGCTCTATACACAGGCGCTGCTGATTGAAGGGGCGCCGATTGACGATCCGGTTGCATTCTCCAATCAGATTTGCAGCCTGATGACGGAATAACTGCAAACACGGAGCCGGCAAAGTTTGCCGGCTCCGTGTTATTGTTTGTGTACCGGCTCCGCCGGTGAGTCCGGAAGAGCGAAAGCAAAACAGGCAGCTTCCATAAGCGGGATGGGCTTTTGAGAGGGAGGGAGCGGAGAGTGAGTGTATGCCTGCAAATGGAGGAAACTGTTTACCTTGAATGCTGCGCCTTTGGCGCCGCGGAAGGACCCGCCGACTGGTTGGTGAGTACTTATTGTACAAAGTAAAAGCGTAAAATTAAAAAAATTTTACTATAAACCCAAAAAATAGTAGAAATTTGTCGAATTATGTATTATTATTATACGCACAGGCAGTGAGTTGCTGTTTTGGTAGCCGCAAGCCCAGTTTTATATTGGAGGCAAAAGCACATGGATATCGTGAGCGAAAATCGCGAGACTACCTTTACCAAAATAGTAAAAAAAATCTGGAACGGGCCATATCAGAATACCGGCCTTGAGATGGAGGAGACAGACCCGATGAACAGGGAAAAAGCGGAGAACATGAATTTTAGCCGTGCGGGTATGGCAAAACAGAATGAGATTTATGATGAGGGTCATTCAAAATCAGATTCCGGTTATGGGGAGCCATCCGGAAATTTTGAAAATCGGTTTGTAAATCCGACTGCTGAAATCCCCAAAAACGTTACGGTGATTTCGCAGGGAACGACAATTACCGGCGACATAAAATCGGACAGCAGCATTGAAATGCTTGGCAGCATGACGGGCAGCATCACGACTTCGGGGAATGTGAAAATCAACGGAAAGCAGGTTGGCAATGTTCAGGGGGCCAACATCGATTTATACACCTGCATGGTACGGGGATGCCTGAATGCGGCCGAAGATATTAACGTGGACAGTGACTCCGTTATTGTCGGGGATATCAAGTGCGGGAATCTGACAATAGACGGAAAGCTGAAGGGAAACGTCCATGTGATGGGAAACGTCAGCTGTCAGGGAAATTCCGTCGTCATCGGCGATATCACATCGACAACCATCACAATCAGCAGCGGGGCGAAAATGAAGGGCAAAGTTGAGATTTCCGACGGCAGCATTGACCCGATTGATGTCGGCGGAGAAGAACCCACGCAGCCGGTCCAGCAGCCCGAGAACCCCGAAAATCCTCAGTAAAGCACCAAAAACGGAAGAGTTGATGGTTATAATCAGAGCAGTCCCTGAAAAGCATCTCGTGCTTTTCAGGGACTGCTCTTCAATTTTTATATCATTCGTGTATTTTATGGTCCCGTTGAACCAGATGAATTTTCCATGACCAGACAGTTGTAAAAATAAACGGAATCACAAAAGCCAAAGCGCATAGAAGTGCTTCCGTCCACAACCCTTTTGAAAGATTCATAATGGTAAAAAGCGCAAAAAGGACCGCAAGCGACAGGCATGCCCCACGGCATTTTCTCATGTATTCCAACAGGCTGTTCAAGTCGGAGTGAAGCTGAAACGGTTTTCCGTCCTTCTTCTTTTCCAAGATTAAAAATTCGGAATTGATGTTTCCGGGGGATGCGGCAAGCGAGAATCTCGCCCCGCCAAACCAGCGCAGGCGTACGCTGCCGTACGAGTACTTTCCCAGATTGGCGCTGACGGGATAAGCGGTGATTCCGAGTTCCGACAGAAATGCGCGGTACTTTCTTAATTCATCGGCGGACCGGTCGGCTGCGAATTCCACCCGGTATTCATATTCGTCCGGTGAGCATGGTTCGAAAGAATAGCGGTGAAGTTTTGAGACGCCTTTCAGACGGTAACCGGACGCCGCCATTTGGTTCAGCCATTTTTCCCGTCCGGAAAGAGGAGCGAACAGATAACGTATTCTAAACTTGTTAATCAATACAGATTCCCTCCCGTTGTCAGTCTTTTTGCCGTTTGCAGCAGCCGGTTGATTCGAGACGTCTCTTTTGCAACCGCCTGTTTTCCTTGTTCTGTAATCAGGTACAGCTGCCCGCGCCCGTTTTCTGTTTTACCGCAGGGAGCGATCCAGCCCTTTTTTGTCAAAACGCGGAGCGCTCCGTACAGGGTTCCCGCACCCGGAACAAGCCGACCCTGTGTTTCCGTTTCAATCGTCTGCATAATTCCATATCCATGGTTAGGCTGAAAAGTGCTCAGCAGAATATAAAACGTAATTTCGGTCAATGCTCCGTTCTGGTAGGATTCATGCAAGGCGTTTGCTCCTTTTATTATGTTATCCGATATATCGTTAAACTTACTATAAGGCTAAAAATTGTCTTTGTCAAGACGAAAGAAAATGTTGTTTGAAGCCCTCGTCTGTGCCAAGCTTGGACATGTCCCTCCCCCGCCGAAGGCGGGGGAGGGACATAAGTAAATTCTACAATTCAACTGGAATTGCTGTAAATCCTGCTGATTTGCTTTTAAAGCGACATAAATAAAACGCGAGGGTGTAAGAAGCGCCGCTGCAAGGGTAAGCTCCGAGCGCCTTGTGGCGCAGCCGGCAAAACAGGGCGTTGCCCGAATCAACTATTGATCCGTTCGCTGCAGTGCCAGCAAAAGGTCAACCATTCTGCCGTAGCTTTTGATTCCGTCCTCCTGGCGATTTGCTTTCAGGTACTGGTTGTTTACGCTGTTAGAGACTTTCGCAACCGGGCCTTCAAACTGTTTCCAGTATGCCGAATTAAAAGACAGGTCGCGGCGCACTCCGTCATTTAGCGATGAGTAAATACGATCTGCGGCGTCTGAATCGGCTGAAAAAAGCGCGTTGTTTGCGTAAGTGAAAGCGAGCATGTCCCCGGAATACTCAAAATCGGGATCGCCGCTTTTCCGGCAGACCAGATAGCCGATAAAGTTTGCTTCATCTTCCCGCATATACCCGCGCAGGTGAGAAAGTTCATGGCACATGGTGACGGGAATCGTGTATTCCGGAACGTCGTCGTTGACATTGGCTTCAAAAGTAAAAGGAAAAAAGATACCGGTGATATCGCATCGGGACATCAGTCTGGAAAAAGTAACGAGCTTGGGTGCGCCGTACCCGGAGCGCAGCAGGGGATAGTCCTGATCGATTTTGTCGTAGGCCAGTTTTGCCTGCCGCGCGGTTTGGCCGATGCTCCCCGAACGGAGCTTCATGACGCCCTGCCCGTCTGTTTCAAGACCGGGACGAAGTCGGTTCAAGTCCGAAGCAAGCGAAGCGCAGAGCTTTTGCAGTTCCGCCCGGGAAGAGGGCTGCACCTTCAGCCCGCAGGTGTCGGCAAACGGGTAGCGGTAATAATTGATTCCGCAGCTTAAGGTAAATAAAAAATAGACAATACTGATAAAAACTGCCAGATTGATTGCCGACTTCAGCGCGAAGGCGGCACGGCTGCCTTTTTTTCCGACAATTCCGACGCTAAACAGAATAACGGCGGCTGGAAATCCCAGAACGCACAGGATGACCAGAACCTCCGCAATGGAAAAAGGAACGAGTCCGGTAATTCGGTTCACGGTTCGGGAAAGAGCGGAATAGAACCCGGTCGCATACCATTCCGCAAACGAAGGCTTCAAGTCGGCACAAATGGTAAGAAGCAGCGACGCCGGGAAAAGAACCAGAAACCAGAGCCTCTTGCCGATTCCGGCCTGTTGCAAGTAACGACGCATTTTCTCCTCCGAATGAAAGTTTTCTTTCATTATATCATATATTTACAAAAACAGATTACTAAGGAATTAATAGTAATCATGAAAAGAAAAAATATCTGCAAGATCAAGATATTTTCGACACAGGAATATAGCAGAGTGCTTTTCGTAATATTATTTTACATGGATTTTACAGAATATTAACAAAACGGGCACGCTTCACTCTGCATATCCAATTTAATCAGAAAAACATAGCAAATAAAATGATTGGCAGGAGAAACTATGACGCTGGATAATATCTTGATGCTGCTTGGCGGCCTGGGACTGTTCCTGTACGGAATGAAGCTGATGGGGGAATCCCTGGAGCTTGCGGCGGGTTCCAGAATTAAAGAAATGGCGGAACGGCTGACTACGAACAAATACATGGGGGCTTTGCTTGGATTCGCGGTCACGGCTGTGATTCAAAGCTCATCCGCGACAACGGTCATGGTGGTCGGCTTTGTCAACGCCGGCATCATGGATTTGACTCAGGCCGTCGGCATTATCATGGGCGCGAACGTCGGCACTACCGTGACGGGTCTGATCACTGCGATTAATTTCATGGCGATTGCCCCGGTGGCGGTCTTTGTCGGCGTCGGGATGATCATGTTCTCAAAGAAAAGCAACTCGAAACATATCGGCCAGATTATTGCCGGCTTCGGGATCCTGTTCCTCGGAATGTCTACGATGAGCTCGGCCATGAAGCCGCTTGGAAAGTCCACGCTCTTTTCAGACATTATCACGAATTTCCAGAACCCGCTGATCGGTCTGCTGGCCGGGATGCTTTTTACCGCGGTCATCCAGAGCTCCTCCGCAACGGTGGGCGTTCTTCAGTCGCTCGCGCTTTCCGGCGTGATTGATTTAAAATCTGTCATCTTTGTTATTTTTGGTCTCAATATCGGCACCTGCGTCACTGCCATGCTTTCTTCCATCGGGACGAACAGAACCGCCCGGCGGACCGCGATCGTTCATTTGCTGTTCAACGTGATCGGTGCGGCACTGTTTACGGTTATTACCATCATCACGCCGTTTGCGCGGTTGGTTATGTTCCTGTCGCCGGAAAATGTGCTGTTCCAGATTTTCCTGGTGCATATTATCTTCAATGTGGTAACTACGGGGCTGCTGCTGCCAATGAGCGGTGTCCTGATTCGGCTGGCCTACAAGATTATTCCGGGGGAAGACGCCCGTTCGCAGGCCATGAGCCTGAAATATCTGGATTCCCGCATTCTCAACACTCCTCCGGTTGCGGTATCGCAACTTCTAAAGGAAGTTGACCGCATGGCCAATCTGGCAAAAACAAATTTTCTGAATTCGATGGCCGCGCTCTTTGACAAGGATCCCGTGAAAATCAAAGAGCTGGAGGAAAACGAGAGCGTCATCAATTTTCTGAACCAAAGGATCACATCTTTCTTAATCCGGATCAATGCTCTCGATCTCGAGGATAACGACCGTCAAATTGTCGGCGCGCTGTTCCACGTGATCAACGATATTGAAAGAATCGGCGATCACAGCGAGAACATAGGCGAGCAGGCGCAGATCGTCATAGACGGGAAAGCGTCTCTCAGCAGCGTCGCATCCGATGAACTGCATGAAATGCAGAACCTGATTGTAAGCATATTGGACGACTCCTTTCAGCTGTTTCTCATGGGCAGCAACGACGCGGAGCTTTCCTTTACGGTAAACAATACGGAGGAAACGATTGACAACCGTACCGAAGAGCTGAAAGAAAACCACATTTGCAGGCTGAATAACGGACAATGCAACGCGGAATCCAGCGCGCTCTTCAACGACCTGCTGATCAATTTGGAGCGAATCGCGGATCATGCGACGAATATTGCGTTTTCCATGTCGCATACAAAGAGGGTTCCGATTCTGTCGGAAGGAAAATAATCCGCGGAAACCGGTCGAATCAATTTCTGCGCCGGGGCAAAAGCCCCGGGCGTTTTTTTATAAGCGGCTTGCCGCGTCCCAAGAAAAATGGTATGATAAAATAAGAATACGCCGTAGAAGGGAAGGGGTCCGCTTGCAGTTTTATATCAAGCCTGTGGGGGGAGCCCATTGTCTTTTTACCATACTGAATTCCAAAGGGCAGCCGGTCTATGAAGTAACCGGCAGAACGACCCCTTTCGGCAACAGGTTTTTTTTGCTGGACGGCGCGCACGATGTTGTCGGGCGGATTTCCGCCGTGCGGATTTCCGGCGCCGCTCAGTATTCTGCCGCGGCGGGCGGAGAGAAAATCCATGTTGTCATCAACGGTTTCTCTTTGCGCAGGCCCGTCAGGATACGGGGGAAACACTGGCATTTTCGCGGAAGCTTTCTCACCCGTTCTTTCGATATTCTGAATGAAGCTTCTCAGGTCGTCATGACGCACGGCAAGTACTGGGGCGTGGCGGGAGACTGCTATGGAGTTGACATAAACGACCGGGAAAATATTCTCCTGTGCCTGTGTCTTGCCGTATTAATTGACTGCACCGTTTCGGGTAACTGCTCGGCTCCGGTTCCGGCCGGCGGCTGATTGACAAAAAATCCTGAAAGTGGCATAATAATTCGGTTAAACCTGCGTGTTTGACCGATTGGAGGAAAGTAAATGAGCAGGGAATTGGCGAAGACCTATGACCCACGGGAAGTGGAAGACCGAATTTACGATTTTTGGCTGTCCGGTGATCTTTTCCATGCGGAACGCGACCCGGAAAAAAAGCCTTATACCATTGTTATGCCGCCGCCGAACATCACAGGGCAGCTTCATATGGGACACGCCCTTGACTGCACCCTGCAGGATATTCTGATTCGTTACCGCAGAATGCAGGGCTACTGCGCCCTTTGGCTGCCCGGCACGGACCATGCTTCCATTGCGACCGAGGCGAAAATCGTCGAGGCCATGCGCAAGGAGGGCCTGACGAAGGAAGGAATCGGCCGCGAGGCGTTTTTAAAGCGCGCCTGGGAATGGAGAGAAAAGTACGGCCGCAGAATCGTGGAGCAGCAGAAAAAACTCGGTTCCTCCTGCGACTGGGAACGCGAACGTTTCACTCTGGACGAGGGCTGCTCCAAAGCCGTCCGCGAGGTTTTCGTGAGCCTGTATGAAAAGGGGCTGATCTACCGCGGCGAGCGCATTATCAACTGGTGCCCCCATTGCAAAACTTCCATTTCCGACGCGGAGGTGGAATTTTCAGAGCGCGACGGATTTTTCTGGCATATCCGTTATCCGTTCAAGGACGGCAGCGGGTATATCCAGCTTGCGACCACCCGCCCGGAAACCATGCTCGGCGACACCGCCGTGGCCGTCCATCCGGAGGACGAACGGTATCAGAATTTGGTCGGCAAAACGCTGATTCTCCCGATTGTAAACCGTGAAATCCCGCTGATTGCCGATGAATACGTCGAGCGCGACTTCGGAACCGGAGTAGTGAAAATTACCCCTGCCCATGACCCGAACGACTTTGAAGTAGGGCTGCGCCACGGCCTTGAAGTCATCAATGTGATGGACGAGAGCGGCAATATCAATGAGAACGGCGGCGCTTACGCGGGTATGACCGGAGCGGACGCCCGGAAAAAGATTGTGAAAGATCTGGAGGCGGGAGGCTTCCTGATTAAGGTTGAGCCGATTAAGCACAATGTCGGCGCCTGCTACCGCTGCGGAACAGCGGTGGAGCCCCGCGTTTCCAAGCAGTGGTTTGTGAAGATGAAACCTCTGGCCGAACCCGCAATCACGGAAGTTCAGGACGGAAAGGTTCGCTTTATTCCGGATCGTTTTTCTAAAATCTATTACAATTGGATGGAGAACATTAAGGACTGGTGCATTTCCCGTCAGCTTTGGTGGGGGCACCGGATTCCGGCATGGTACTGCGAGGACTGCGGAGAAACGATTGTATCCCGTGAAGAGCCCCATGTCTGCCCAAAGTGCGGCTCCAAAAAATTAAAGCAGGATCCGGACACGCTGGATACCTGGTTTTCTTCCGCGCTCTGGCCGTTTTCTACGCTCGGATGGCCGGACAAAACCCCTGATTTGGGTTATTTCTATCCAACCGACACGTTGGTCACCGCGTACGACATCATTTTCTTCTGGGTTGCCCGTATGATTTTTTCCGGCATTGAGCAGACGGACGAGGTCCCGTTCCACAATGTTTTGATGCACGGTCTGGTGCGCGACGCACAGGGCCGCAAAATGAGCAAGTCTCTCGGCAACGGGATCGATCCGCTGCAGGAAATCGACAAGTACGGCGCGGATGCGCTCCGCTTTACCCTGGCAACCGGCAACAGCCCCGGAAACGATATGCGTTATTCGCAGGATAAGGTGGAAGCAAGCCGGAATTTTGCGAATAAAATCTGGAACGCCGCCCGCTTCATCCTGATGAATCTGGAAGGAAAAGACGTTCCGGGCACCCTTCCGGAAGACCTCACTCTGGAGGACAAATGGATTGTGGATTCCTTCAACCGCGTGGCGGGAGAGGTCACGGAAAATCTGGATAAATTCGAACTCGGAATTGCCGTGCAGAAGCTGTATGATTTCCTCTGGGATCAATTCTGCGACTGGTACATCGAGATTTCCAAAATCCGTCTGAATTCCGGAGACGAACAAGCGGCGCAGACCGCGCGCCGGGTGCTGGTCTGGGTGATGTCGGGAACATTGAAGCTGCTGCATCCGTTTATGCCGTTTATCACCGAGGAAATCTGGCAGACCCTGCCGCACGAGGGCCAATCGATTATGACTTCCCAATGGCCTGAAAAACAGGAATCCCTTCGCTTTCCGGAAGCGGCGCGGGAAATGGGCAAAATTATGGAAGCCGTTCGCGCCGTTCGCAACCGCCGTGCGGAAATGAATGTTCCGCCGTCGCGTCGGACGCATTTGTCGGTCGACACCGCGTCACCGGAAACGTTCCGGGAAGGCGCCGCAATTCTGGAGCGCCTCGCTTACGCGAATCGCGTTGAAATCGGCACGGACCTCAATGTGACGGATGCCGTTACGATTGTTACGCCGGATGCGAAGGTGTTGATTCCCATGGATGACCTGGTTGACCGCGAGGCGGAGAAAGCCCGTTTGTCAAAGGAACTGGAGTCCGCGCAGAAGCAGCTTGTCACGGCGGAAGCAAAGCTGAAAAACGAGAAGTTTATTTCGAAAGCGCCTGAAAACGTGGTGGAAGGCGTCCGGCAGAATGCCGCGAAGCTGAAGGACCATATCGCGTTGATCCGGTCGTCTCTGGAATCGTTAAAATAGCGGCACGTTTTTCTGCTTTGTCAGTCTTAAGGAGGGAACGGAACATGGAAACACTGGAGGCTATGCCGAACATCGGCAAAACGGTGGGGCAGCAGCTCCGCCGGGCCGGCGTTGAAACGCCGGAGCAGCTCAGAGAAATCGGCAGCCGGGAAGCATGGCTTCGGATCCAGGGCTTTGACCCTTCCGCCTGCTACAACCGTCTGTGTGCTCTGGAAGGCGCGGTGCAGGGAATTCGCTGGCACGGACTTTCCGAAGAGGATAAGAAGGCACTGAAAGAATTTTACCGGGAGCATCAGCTATGATGCTCCCGTTTTATACCGAGAGGGAAAAATGAACTACGAAGAGGCAATTCAGAAAATTGAAGCGTTGCAGCAATTCGGCTCACGGCCCGGCCTGGAACGCATCGGCAGGCTGATGAAACGGCTTGGAAACCCACAGGACAAGCTGAAATTTCTGCATGTGGCGGGAACCAACGGAAAAGGTACCACCTGTGCGCTGCTTGCGTCCGTTCTCCGCTGCGCCGGGTACCGGACGGGGCTGTATCTTTCGCCCCATCTTACGGATTTCTGCGAACGGATGCAGATGAACGGCCGGATGATTTCACGTGAGGCGCTGGCTTCTCTTGCCGACCGTGTTTTCCCTGTGATCGAAGAGATGAAATCGCAGGGGGAAATCATCACGGAATTTGAAGCCGTCACCGCGATGGCTTTTCTATGGTATGCGGAAAACAACTGCGACCTTGTTGTTCTGGAAGTCGGGCTCGGCGGACGTCTGGACGCAACCAATGTCATTCAAAAGCCTCTGGTTTCGGTGATTACCTCCATTTCTCTCGACCATACGAAAATTTTGGGAGATACGGTGGAGCAGATTGCCTATGAGAAATGCGGGATCATTAAGGACGGCGGCGTAACGGTCAGTTACCCGGATCAAAAGCCCGCCGCCCTGGAGACCATTCGCAGGATTGCCGGGGAGCGCCGCAACCGTTTTGTAGACGCGGCCCGCACCGATGTCACGGAGCTTTCCTCCGATCTCTCCGGTACGCAGCTGCTTTGGCGCGGCACCGGGCTTCGGATCCCGTTCCTTGGGGAACATCAGGTCAAAAACACTGCGACGGCGCTTACTGTTTTGGAAGCGCTGCGGGAATCCGGTTTTTCCATTCCGGACGAATCGGTAGTCAATGGCTGTTCCGAAGCGGTGTTCCCCGCCCGGTTTGAGGTCTTGTCGCGCAGCCCTCTCATTATTCTGGACGGAGCGCATAATCCGGACGGCACAGCCGCTCTGGCCGGCGCGATCCGCCGATATCTCTCCGGGCGGCAGCTTGTCGCCGTAATGGGTATGCTGCAGGACAAAGATGTTGACGCCGCCCTCAAAAACCTGACGGGGCTGTTCACCCGCGTCATAACGGTGGAACCTTCCAGCCCGCGCGCCATGAATGCCGGAATGCTGGCACAGCGCTGGCTCCGGCTCGGCGCCGACTCGGAACCTGCCGCCGGGTTTGACGACGCGCTCCGGAAGGCGGATAAATATTTGAAGCCGGACGGGGCTTTGCTAATCTGCGGATCCCTGTATCTCGCGGGGGACCTTCGCCCCCGCGCACTCAAATTTTGGAATTTAGCTGAAAAGTAGAGCTTGTCCGCTAATTTTGAGCAATCTTTCAGAATAAATTTCAGGCGGATAAAAAAGCCGTAAGTTTTCAACCAAACATTGAAACAGATGACTCTTCAACACATAAAAGGGGCCGCTGCAAAATTTTGCGGCGGCCCCTTTATTGCTGAAATTGTAATATTAATAGTGGGTATAATTGTTGCCGAAATTGTTATCGATGTAGGTAATGCCGTCTACCGTATAAGATACGAAGTATTTTACATTGGAGCCGTGAGGAAGATCGCTCGGTATTTTCCACTGTTCAACATTGCCCGGCAAAGATTTTTCATAACTGGCGCTTGCGCTTTTAGAAGTAGCCCAGTTGTCTGTCGTGTATTTTACAAGCACGGTTTTTTCATATCCAAGGTTTTTCAGGAATATCTCTGTGGGAGTCCCTTCTCTGAGCTGCGCGGTTTTGAGCACACATTTTTCCAGAACGATAGGGACCGTCGGCGAAAGAGTGTAATTATTTCCGTTATTGTTATCCCAATAGGTTTTACCGTTGACTTCATATTTAATTGCAAACGTTGCGGGTGAAGAAGGCGCAAAAATGCTAAACTCCCACACGTCATACTGCGGATCTTCGGGATCATTTTTCAGATATTGCGCTGAAACATCTTGCCAGGACTTTCCGTCTGTTGTATAATGCACGGTTACATTTTTTTGATACGCAAGATTTTTAACGTCAACATATCCCAAATAGCCGCCGTATGCAGCTTCTCCCGGCTCATCTCGCTGGGCGTAAAGCAACTGGACATTCGGGTCCGTACTTGCATACGCTTTTGCGGGAGACAGGCAGAGTACCGCCGAAAACATAAAGCAAAAAGCCAAAGCCATACAAATAGCGCGTGATAGATGTTTACTTCTTGTCATAAAATATAACCTCCTTAATTTTAACTTAACTTCGCTTAAAATTGTTGGTACCAATTTTTCCAAGCTACATATTATTGTAATCAATACTATAATACGGTCAAGACTAAAATTTAACAAAGTTATAAAATGAATTTTCTGATAAAAATAAATATTAGATATAATCTTGCACTTTATATAAACCCATATTTAACATATTAAGTAAATTTATGGAAACAATAAATTAAATTTTTGAACTTCTGACGGAATAACTATCTGTTTTTGCTTTGTGCAACTTTTCAAACCATGGTGATCCGGGCCTGAAAAAAATCCATCGGATTTATTTTCCCGGGGGCTTGCTTTTTTCTAAAAATTGGATATAATGATTTCATCAGAGCTTTTATGTTGCAATGGCCGTGCACAGCCATGAGGGGATGGATAAAAGCTCTTTCTAGCCCTTCCGGTCGGTTCAAACCGGGAGGGCGCATTTTGTTTTTCTGGTAACTTTCCCCTTCGAGGCCCCGCCCGATGTGGGCGGGGCTGATTTTTCTGTGTCGACAAACTTCGTTAAGATTTTTGCCCTAAGTCTGATAACATTAATTATGTTACATAAATCAGGAAGGACATGCTGTTCGGCGCTGTTACAAAAACGCTTGAAAGCCGCATTGTTTCCAGTCTTTATTTTATCTTTTTAAGGGATTTTAAATCGTCATCCGTATCGTTCGCATAAAAATGGGCATACTACATCAATTCAAAAAACGGGAGGTTTTTCTATGGGCGTCAGGCTGATTCTCAGGGAAGGAGTCCTGACGGCGGTTCTGAGCGGGGAAATTGACCACCATTCCGCAAGGGAAATTCGGGGGGAGATTGATGAAACCGCGTCCAGAGTCAAGCCGAAAAAAATTATTTTCGATTTTTCCGCAGTGCAGTTTATGGACAGTTCCGGCATCGGGCTGATTATGGGCCGCTGCAAACTGATGCAGTTGTGGGGAGGGACGGTGGAAATTGTCCGTCTTCCAAGAAAAATTGAAAAAATCGTTTCGCTGGCGGGTCTGAACCAGCTATGCGTCATTAAGGGGGAAAATGAATTTGAAGCCGGTTAATGAAATGTCAGTTTCTTTATTAAGCTGTTCCTCCAACGAAGCATTTGCCCGTGCCGCGGTCTCGGCGTTCGTTGCGCAGCTGGACCCCACGGTGGACGAGCTCTGCGACATTAAAACCGCGGTTTCCGAGGCGGTTACGAATTGCATTGTCCACGCATACCGGGACACGATCGGAGTGATATACATAACATGCCGTCTTTATGAGGACGGCGGCATCGTTGTAAAAATCCGCGACAGAGGCTGCGGAATCGAAAATATCGAGCAGGCAATGCAGCCGCTTTTCACAACGCAGGAGGGAGAACGGGCCGGCCTCGGCTTTGCCGTCATGCAGAGCTTTATGGATAAGCTTCGTGTAACCTCCAAACCCGGAAAGGGCACGACGGTCACCATGAAAAAAACGATGGAACGCCGCCCGAAGCAGAATGGATAGGGATCAGGCGGTTCGGGAAAATATCGGACTCGTTCATTCCTGCGCAAGGCATTTCCGCGGGCGCGGCGTCGAGTATGACGATTTGTTTCAGGCGGGATGTCTGGGCCTGGTCAAGGCGGTCGATCATTTTGACCCGGACCGCGGCGTCAAATTTTCCACTTACGCGGTTCCTGTGATCCTGGGGGAAATCCGCAGATTGTTCCGCGACGGCGGCGCGATCAAAGTCGGCCGCGGGCTCAAGGAGCTTTCGCTTCGCGCTACCCGCCTTTCCGCGTCGTTTTTGGAACGCGAAGGACGATCGCCGACGATTCATGAACTCGCCGATTTGCTGGAGGTGGAGCCGGAACAGGCGGCGGAGGCTTTGGGCGCGGCGCAGATGCCGCTTTCCCTGACTGCGACGGAGGAAGACGGAGGAGGGCAGATTGATGTCGGCGTTGAATCCAATGATGATAAAATTGCCGAGGTATTGTCGCTTAAGCAGGTCGTGACGGAGCTGGAGCCGCGGGACCGCAGTATCATCATTTTCCGTTACTTTCAGAACCGTACACAGACGGAAACAGCCTCCGCGCTTGGCATGACGCAGGTGCAGGTGTCCCGGCGGGAAAAGAAAATTCTGAAAGAATTGCAGTTGAAATTATCATGAAAAGGCCGGGAAGCAGCTTGTTCACTGCTTCCCGGTCTTTTGGCATATCATGACTGATACTGCCGCTTAACGCGTATGAGTTGGTACCTTTACTCAGTAATATCTTTAATGTCATAAGGGGTCTGCTGATATACATAATAGTTCAGCCAGTTTGAAAACATCAGGCTCGCGTGGCTGCGCCAGAGAAACGGCGGTTCTTTGGCTGAATCGTTATCCGGAAAATAATTTTTCGGCATTTCCGGATCAATTCCTTTTTTCAAATCCCGAAGATATTCATTTTTCAGGGTATCGCGTTCATATTCCTCGTGCCCCGTGACAAAGAACTGCCGGCCGCTTTTTGCCGCGATGATGTGCGGCCCCGCGTCTTTTGATTCGGTAAGAATTTCGAGCTCCGGATGTACCAGAAGATCCTCCCGGCGGGTTCCGGTGTAACGCGAGTGCGGCGCCCAGAAATCGTCGTCAAATCCGCGCACCAGCGGGTGCAGCGGGAGAAGGACGCTGTGCATGAAAATCCCGGAGATCTTTTTGGCAAGCAAATATTTTGGAACGCGGTAATGATAATACAGACCGGCCTGAGCCCCCCAGCAGATATACATCGTGGAATAAACATTTTTACGGCTCCAGGCCATGATGCCGCAAAGCTCCGGCCAGTAGTCGACCTGCTCAAACGGGAGCTTTTCCACCGGCGCTCCCGTCACAATCATCCCGTCGAATTTCTGATCCTTCAATTCTGCGAATGTTTTATAAAAGGTATTCAGGTGAGTCTGAGACGTGTTCTTTGAAAAGTGCGTGGCCATCTGCATCAGCTCGACGTCTACCTGCAGCGGAGAATTGCTCAGCTGACGAAGCAGCTGGGTTTCCGTTTCGATTTTTGTAGGCATCAGGTTCAATATGACAATTTTCAAAGGACGGATGTCCTGACTCATTGCCCGCTCCTGTGTCATGACAAAAATGTTCTCTGACTCCAGCACATGCCGAGCGGGAAGAGAATCCCGTATCCTAATCGGCAAACCGATTCCCCCTTATTATATAGAAAAGCGCTGTCAAACATTATAGCAAACATAAGATTCTACTTCAAGAACCTTATATAATCAAAAAACTTTTAAAAAAGGCCAAAAAAGCGTTGACAGCGGCTTTAAGACGTGATATTATAGTTAAGCCGTCGAAAAACGGAGCAAAATTCAGAACAGTTTGCTGTAAGCTGAATTGATTTTGAAATTTCTTCTGTTTATTTTGACGATGGGACCTTGAAAATTAAACAACGAGACGATAAAGAAGGAACCCGTAAAGATTTCGAGAGTGAAAGTACTTTCGGACGAAAAGAGACGGAAACTCTTTGAAAAAAAACCAAAAGATACGTTAGTGT
>NZ_JBJKOP010000021.1:0-19560 GCF_046707225.1 Caproicibacter sp.
CGGGGGGCGTCGGGGGGGACGGTTGGAGCCCTCCCTACGGGAGTTTGAAGTCCCCCCCGACCCGTACTTTGCATACTTTCGTACGGGACCGAAAGTATGGGCCTGTCCGGCCTGAGGACAAAGTAAATTAATTGAAGAAATTATGGTTAAGGGGCAATCAGCCCCAGTTTAAAAATATTTCTTCTCTGCGGCGCGGAAAGCCCCATTCCGACCCCGTCCGGCCTGAGGACGAAGTAAAAACAAGAAGAAATTATGGTTAAAGGGGCACTTGGCCCCAAGAAGAAAAAAAGAATAAAATGAGTATTAAGGCCGCGTAGCGCGAAAGCCGCTTTGCGTCCCCGTGCGGCCTGAGCACAAACTAAATAAATTGAAGAAATTATGGTTAAGGGGCACTTGGCCCCAAGAAGAAATATTTCTTCTCTGCGGCTGCTCAAGCCGCTTTGCGCCCCCAAGCCTCTGGGGAAAAGAGTCCATGAAAGATTGACTTACCCCGAATCAAAACGCTATAATGATGAAAGAAGAAAAGTTTCCCCGCGCGGGCGCGCGCCAAAAAAGTACGGACAAGGGGAGAAAAGAAATGAATCGCTATGACTGGCTGGATGAGACGCTGCTCCGCAATCCCGGGGCGGAAAAGGATTACAAAGAGGAATGGGAGTGGCACCGCTATCTGGTGGACGGAAAGATGTTTGCCGCGACCTGCGAGCCGGGCCAAAAGTACGGAATTTACGGCGGGCACGAGCTTGTAACGCTGAAATGCGAGCCGATGCTTTCGGAGCTGATGAGGAAGGAATACGCGGATATCCTGCCCGGCTTTTACATGAACAAACAGAACTGGATTTCCGTTTTTCTGGACGGGACGGTGCCGGACGACGTCCTGCGGGATCTGTGCGAGCGTTCCTATCGGCTGGTGTTTGGAAAACTGACGAAGAAGGCTCAGCGGGAGATACTCGAAAATCAGGAAAAACCGATGAGCCCCGGATGAAGAAGACTGCACAAAATGCGCCATGAACGGTATCACTACCGCGTCATGGCGCATTTTTAGATGGAAAAGAAAAGGCTCTATCCCCGGTAATAGTCCAGCATCGCCTGCGCGCCGTCGTCGGTCAGGGTGATGCTGCCCGAGTCCAGCCTTGCGGTGTCGAACAGGAATCCGGGCCTTTTCCCGCCTTCTTCGACCGCTTCTTCGAATGCGGTAAACGCCGCCGATTCCCGCACCATATGATCGTCAAAACCGGGAACCGGACTTTCGTAATCCAGAGCAATCAGCCCGCGGTCCTCAAGCGAGGTGATGATTTCTCCCAGCTTTTTGACGGTTTCCACATCATCCTCCGGCCCGCGGACGACGACCGGCGCGAGCGCGACGGATTCGAGGTCGTCCTCCCGGCTGGAGCCCATGACGAACCGGGATACGGGCGCCGCGCCGCCGCTGAAAAGTTTGCCGAGCAGTTCGGCTTCCCCGTCGGTCAGCGGAAAGGGAAGGTTCCTTTTTTCGGCGGATTTTTTTGTAAGATACAGTCGGCAGGATTCACACAGCGGGTTCCCGGGGACGGGGCCGGAGCATCCGTTTTGATCACAGCGGTCGTTTTCAGTGTTTTGCATCGTTTGATTCCCTCATTTTCTGTTTTGTTGTTTCATAGGGATTGCCCGCCATGCGAAAGCGGTTACCATTTTTCCAGATGAAGCATGGAGTCAAGAGGTTTGCGCGGCCGCGCGTCCGGGTGGGAATCGGAGTAACCGACGGTCAGGACGCACAGGACGTATTTGTCCTCCGGGATTCCAAGGAGGGGGCGCAGCTCGTCCTGCCGGAACCACGCGGTCCAGCAGGTGGAAAGGCCGACCGCCTGTGCTTCCAGAACAATGTGTTCCGCGGCGATGGCCGTGTCGCGGATGACCTGTTTCAGCTCTTCCTGCGGGCTGTTTTCATCAAGCCGGAGCGGGCCCGCGTCTTCCGGGATCCGGGAGCGGACGTCCCCGACGCAGACGATGTGAACGGGGGCCTGCGCCATCCAGTGCTGATTGTGGACGGCCGCCGCGATCTTTTCGCGGGTTTCCCTCTCTTTGACCACAAGAAAGGCCCACGGCTGTGTATTGCTGCCGGACGGCGCGAGCCGCGCGGCTTTCAGCAGACGCGAGAGCTTTTCCGCCTCAACCGGAAGGTCAAGGTAGGTCCGCACGCTTCTTCGGGCTTCAATTTCCGTCATGTCCGTTCTCCTTTCGGGGCTGTTTTCATTTATTTTACCCCATTGACCCGCCAATGTACATAGAAACTGGCGCAAAAGAAGCCGCGCGAGCAGTTTTCCTGTTCGCGCGGCCTGTTTTCGGAGGATTATTTGGCGCCTGTTTTCAGAGCGTCCCGCAGGGAAGCCGCCGGCTCTACGCTTTCCGGTTTTAAACGGACTTCCCCCGCGCAGAGGGGCAGGTCGGCGGAGGAATAACACGAAATGCGGCCCGTCTGCATATTCAAAATCTTGACCGGCTCGCGGTCAACCATCAGGTCGGCCAGCGCACGGCCCATGGACTGCTCATAAGTTCTTTTTACAGGAATGAGAACCCGCCTGCGCGGCTTGCAGCGCCGGTCTCTGAAATCGTTTTCCGATTTTGAGGAATCCACCCGGTCCATGTTTGTTTTCTTGCTTTCGTGCATACCAGTAACCTCACTCGTTCAGATTTGTCATGTTTCTGATGAAATCAATGCTGAATCTTCTCAAAAGCCTTGAAACGATACTCAGCTTTTCAGGCGGTATATGGATTTCCCGGTTGCTGTCGTAGGACATGATGGCGCAGATCTCGCCTTTTTTGTTATGAACGGGGACGCAGATCCAGAACGCGATGTCCTGGGTCTGCTCCCGCTGGTACTCCGTCAGGTTCTCGGAGGACGATTTTTTCAGGTTGGGCTCGTAGACCACGCAGTCCCGCTCCGCGTAGCAGGTTCCAACCGCGCCCTGCGGATGGGGGGACACCTGAAAGACAAGTCCGTCTCTGACCGCTTCGTCCGACAAACCGGGCAGGTTCTTCATGGCGAAGCATTTAGGACGCCGTCGATTTATTTTTATACGTCCTAATCCTATTCTATTCCAAATATTTTTTTTTGGTGTGCAGATTCTTACATTCAAACTGAATTCCAGCCCCGTTTCGCCTAAAATCCCTTTAAATGCCTCCAGAAGATAATTCTTGGACTGGCGAATCAGATAATTCTGCTGTTCGGTTCTGCTTTCAAGCTCAAAGGTTTGCCGGATGCAGGAGGTGCCCAGCGGAAAAAAGGTTAAAACAACCCCGAAAAAAGAAAAACCGTCCTTAGCAAGCGAAGCGGTTTGCTCCGGCATCCCCATTTGTTTGCAGAGCGACAGAAGCAACCCCGACTGCCCGAGGGACTGGAACAGAATCGGCAGTGCGAACAGAACGAGGAATTTGACGGTCAGTCTGTATCTCGCGTCCATTTCATTCCCCGGCTTTCCCAACGGATTCCGATTTCACCGCGCAGGATCAATTTTTTTACCGCGCGGGCCTTCCTATTCTATTTATATTCGGATTCCGAAAGAAGTTATGACGAAAAAACCCGCGCCGAAGAGAATTCTCTCGGCGCGGGTTTGGGGCACAACGCCGGTCAGGCGTGCTCCGCGTAAAACTGATTGTATTGACCCAGCATGTATTTGAGCAGGTTCGGCGTATCCAGACCGTAGGGGCAGTGATTTTTGCAGTGATTGCAGTGGGTGCAGCCGTTGATCCGTTCCATCTGCGCTTTAAACTCGTCCGTCATGTACTGCTGCCACGGCGAACGGGTCAGCAAAAGGGAAATCCGGGCGGCTGTCTCAATCGGAATTCCGGCCGGGCAGGGCTGGCAGTAGCCGCAGCCCCGGCAGAACGTGCCGGCAAGCTCCAGGCGGTCTTTCCGGATGATTTTCCACATGGCCTCGTCGAGCTTCGGCGGATTTTTCTCATAGGAGAAGAATTCATCCAGCTCTCTTTGCCGCTGGATGCCCCAAAGCGGCAGGACATTGTCGAATTGCCGTAGAAACGCGAACGTGCTCGCGGCATTCGTAATCAGCCCGCCGGACATTCCCTTCATCGCAAGAAAGCCGATGTCGTTTTCCTGACACAGAGCGGGCAGCTTCGCGTCCTCGTCGGAGGAAAGCGAGCTGAAGGGGAACTGAATGCAGTCGAAGCGGCCGTCCCGCACGGCCTGCTCTGCAAGGCTCAGGCGGTGGTTCGTCAGGCCGAGGAACCGGATATAGCCCTTTTGCTTCGCTTCCAGAAGTCCGCCGTAAAGGCTGTCCGGGTCGTCGTAATCCGGCAGCTCCGACGGGTTGTGCAGCTGGAAGATGTCGATATGGTCCGTCCTGAGCAGGCGCAGGCTGGTTTCCAGGTCTTTTAATAGGCCCTTTTTATCTTTTGCGGCGGTTTTCGTCGCGAGGAAGATGTGATTTCTGACGTCTGAAAGGGCATATCCGAGCTTTTCCTCACTGTCGGTATAGGCGCGGGCGGTGTCGAAAAAATTGACGCCGCCGTTGTAGGCGCTGCGCAGAATGGCGGCGGCGTCCTCACGGGAGATCCGCTGAATCGGAAGCGCGCCGAAGCCGCTGCGGGCGGCGATGATATTTGTTCTGCCGAGACGAATGGTTTCCATGCTGAATTCATCCTTTCGGTGAAAACGCGGCCTCGCCGCGAAGGGACGGAGGCCGCGCCGGATTGTGATCAATATTTCGATTTTGTAACCCGCCGATTAAAAGTCGATTTTGCTTTCGAGGTAGCCGGTTAGCTTTTCGATGGCGATGCGCTCCTGCTTCATGGTGTCGCGGTCGCGCACGGTCACGCAGCCGTCCGTTTCACTGTCGAAGTCGAACGTGATGCAGAACGGCGTGCCGATTTCATCCTGGCGGCGGTAACGTTTGCCGATGGAGCCGGCGTCGTCGTAATCCACCGCAAAGCGTTTGGCAAGCACAGAGTAAACCTCCTGCGCGCGGTCGTTCAGCTTTTTGCTCAGGGGCAGCACGGCGGCCTTGTAAGGCGCCAGCGCCGGGTGCAGGCGCAGCACGACGCGGGTGTCGCCGCCCTCGAGCGTTTCCTCGTCATAGGCGTCGCAGAGGAACGCGAGCGCGACGCGGTCCGCGCCGAGGGAAGGCTCAATCACATAGGGGACGTAGTGCTCCTTGGTTTCCGGGTCGAAAAATTCAAGGCTCTTGCCGGAATGCTCCTGATGGCGGGAAAGATCGTAATTGGTGCGGTCGGCGATGCCCCACAGCTCGCCCCAGCCGAACGGGAACAGGTATTCGATGTCCGTCGTCGCCTTGGAGTAGAACGAAAGCTCCTCCTTGTCGTGGTCGCGCAGACGGAGATTCTCGTTCGTGAGACCGAGGTCGTGCAGCCATTTTTCGCAGAAATCCTTCCAGAAATGGAACCAGTCGAGGTCGGTGTCGGGCTTGCAGAAAAATTCAAGCTCCATCTGCTCGAACTCGCGCAGGCGGAACAGGAAGTTGCCGGGCGTAATCTCATTGCGGAAGCTCTTGCCGATCTGCGCGATGCCGAACGGGATTTTTCTTCTGGTGGTGCGCTGCACGTTCGCAAAGTTGACGAAGATGCCCTGCGCGGTTTCGGGGCGAAGGTAAATTTCGTTTTTCGTATCCTCCGTCACACCCTGAAACGTCTTGAACATCAGGTTGAACTGGCGGATGTCCGTGAAATTTTCGCTGCCGCAGTTCGGGCATTTGATGTGGTGCTCGCGGATGAACTCCATCATCTTGTCGTTGCTCCAGCCGTCCGCGCTCTCGCCGGTGAAATCCTCAATCAGCTTGTCGGCGCGGTGGCGCGTCTTGCAGTCGCGGCAGTCCATCAGCGGGTCGGAGAATCCGCCCACGTGGCCCGAGGCGACCCACACCTCCGGATTCATCAGAATCGCGGAGTCAAGCCCGACGTTATAGGGGCTTTCCTGAACGAACTTTTTTCTCCACGCGGCTTTGACGTTGTTTTTGAACTCCACGCCGAGCGGGCCGTAGTCCCACGCGTTGGAAAGCCCGCCGTAAATTTCGGAACCGGCGAACACGAAACCGCGGTTTTTGCACAGGGCGACGATCTTCTCCATGGTTTTTTCTGTTGCTTGCATGCTGCTTTTCCTCCAGATTCGCACGGACGCTGGCTGCGCCCGCCGTTATTTTTTGCGGAATATGACAAGTTTGCTTAAGACGTAATTAATGACGACGACGATCACGTTGTCGACAATTTTGGACAGAAGCCCGTTCCACGCGAGCATGTCGATGAACAGCCACATGCAGGCGTAGTCCACGCCGAGCGAAAGCAGGCGCGCGGCGAGAAAGCTGAGCAGCTCCCGCCAGAAGACGTTTGCCTGAAAGCTTTTGCTGCGGAACACCCACAGCTTATTGGTGAGAAACGCGAAGGCGACCGCCAGAACCCAGGCGAGCGCGTTTGCGGCCTGCCACTGCCAGCCGAGAAAATTGTAACAGACCTCAAATACGACGATATTGATGACGGTGGTGAGAACGCCGAAAATCAGGTACAGAATCATTTCCGGGCTGGTGAGAAAACGCCATAATTTTAAAATCCGGTTCATGCTGGCCTCCCTGCGCGAACGAATAGATATAGTTTACCATTCCGGAGGGATTCTTTCAACAAAAATGGAATATTTTCAGCTTCGGCGCAAAAAACCGGCCCGGAAATGCCCGGACCGTTTTTTTCGGAAAAAGAATTGGACGAAATTGACAGAATGAAACTTTAAAAGTATAATAAAAAGTATATATAAATAAATAAAAAAGTAAACCAAATCGAGAGTAAGGAGAAGAACATGTATGGAAAAAAAGAATTTGCGGAAAACCGAGGGCCTGCCGTTCACGCTTGGCATTTCGGCGGGCGTTGTTTTGCTGCTGGAGACCATTCTTTCCTTCAGCCTGTCCCCGGTCATCGCACAGGCGACCACCGATTACATCAACGCCCAGCTGAAGCTCCAGTCCAGCGGGGGAGCGGGTTTATCCGGCAGCCCGATTTTTATTGTCATCAGCTTTCTGATTGACCCCGGCATTTTTCTGCTGCTGCTGGTTTTGGGCAAAAACAAGGAAAAACGCGGCAGCGCGTTCGCGATCGTCTGGATCGTCATCGGCGGGCTCGGCCTGGTTTCCGGACTGTTTACGCTGTTGACGGGCGGCGAACTGCAGCAGCAGATCACCGCGGCGGTCGATACGGTGATGCCGGGCGGATACTGGATTGAAACCGCGCTTTCCCTGATCGGCTGCGGCTTGATCATCGCTTCGTGCGTCGTGTTTCTGAGACGCCTGCACGAGCCCCCGGTTTTCGACGAACCGGAGTCCGAGCCGCAAAACGGCGAAAATCCTCCGTCGGACTCAAATACATAAGAACTTTTTCCTGCGGTGGAGGAAAGTGAGGGAGGAAAACGTGGAACAGGAATGCCGGAAAACCAAAGGCGCGCCGTTTGCGCTCGGCATGGCGGCCTGCTTTCTTTTCCTTCTGTCCGCCGCTTGTGTGATCCCTGTCGCCGCGTACTTTTTGGGGATGCTTTCGGTTTCCCCGGAAAACGCCGCGTCATGGTACCGGGGTTTGGCAGCCGAATGTTTGCTGAACCCCGGCATTTTTATGCTGATTCTGCTTTTGGGCAGGCGGTGGGAAAAGCGGGGAAGAGCCGTCGCGGAATTCTGGGCGGCCGCAGGCGGATTCTTCATGCTTTCCGTACTGATCCATGACGGGAGCCTGACGTGGTTTTTTCTGCCGGGCCGGTCCGCTCCGGTGTACGGATCCTATCGGGCGGCCGTGTTTCTGCGCTTTGCGGGCGGCGCGCTGATGACCGCCGCCTGCGCGGTCTACCTTGCCAGACTGAAAAAGCACGGATATTGATCCGCGCATCCTTTCCGAAAGGAGGAAAGAGCATGGAATACAGGCAAAGAGAAACCGAGGGGGCTCCTTATGTTCTGGGAATGGCGGCGGGAGTCCTGCTGATTTTCGCAAGCGTGTTCTGCGGCGGTTTTGCCGCGAAGCTTTTCGGGGCGGTTGCGGCGGAGGAACAGCGGCTTGTCCTGCTCGGAGTTTTCTGGCTGCTGGCGGTGGAGACGGCGCTGAACCCCGGCGTCTTTATGCTGCTGCTTCTTTCTGGAAAGCACAGGGAGGAGCGGGGGAAGGCCTTCGCCGTCCTGTGGGCGGCGGTGGGAGCATATACAGTGCTTTCGGTCTTTTTTCCGATTTCAGTCTCCGGTGTTTTCAGAATGGAGGGAGGAATTCCGTCCCCTTTTTTCGCGGAAACCGCGATGTCCGCAGCCTTTCGCTTCGCGGGCGGCGCGCTGATGATTGCCTCCTGCGTGCAGTTTTACAAACGGCTGAAAGGGCGTGCCTAGTCCCGCCTGAAACCGGCAAACCGCCCAAACGGCGGTTTGCCGCCGAGCCAGCCTTGGGCTTGCCAGTACTGGTAGTCAGGGGTGGAATTCATGAATTTTTTCACCATCCAGCGGCACAGAGCAAAATAAAATCGAATGAACAACGTGGGCGCGCTGTCTTGCTTTGAGACGGCGCGCCAAAATTTTCCGGCGCACCGGTCGATTTCGGCCTCGTATTTTTTCTGCTTTTCCGGGGGCATGGAATCCCAGTCCAGCGCGAAAATGCGGAAGCCCTTTTGGTACACGCGGTTGATTCCCCAATATTTTATACAGGTTGCAATCGGTCTCATGGCGGATTTGATCCCGCCGCCCGCCGCGGTCGACAGAACAAACGCCTTTTTTCGAAAAAACTCCGGTCTGGGCCGATGATTGATAAAAAGAAACGGGTAATGGTCCAGAAAGTTTTTCATGCCGCCGGAGGCCGACATCACATAGACGGGCGTCGTCAGAAGGAGCGCGTCCGCTTTCAGCATGGAATCGAGAATCGGGCCCGAATACTGCCGGTGCGGGCAGAATTCCTCGCCGCGCGTCACACAGGCGGCGCAGCCCCTGCAAAACTCCGGAAGGTCCCTCGGAAGAAAGAATTCATCCGCTTCGACTTCCCCGCGCTTTTTGAGGGCCTCAAGAAACAGTTCGGCGGCCCGGAGGGTGTTCCCCCTGCGCGGGCTGCCGTGGATTACCGTAATTTTCAACATACCGCTTCCGTCCTTTAAATCAGCTGAATGGATTTTTCCTCAGTATAGCATTCCGCCGGTGCCGCCGCAAGAGGAGATACCTTAAAATACCGCCGGGCGGGCGGTTCCATAAGGTAGTCGCGCAGCTTTGCCCAGATCCGCTGCATTTCAAGGAACTGCGCGTAATGCTTTTCAACGTTTTTCCGGTAGCTGTTCAGCTCGGACGATATTTTCATAAAGCTGTTGTTATGAAAATAGGCGCAGATTTTGGGGAGCGTGACGGAAAGCTTTTCCTGCGTTTCGCGCATGATCTGATCATATTGGTCCCTTTGCGTAATATAAACAAAAAGAGGCTTGTAACGCACCCAGCCCAGGCAGGCGGCGTAGAATCTGGAAACAACCGCATCCGAATCAGCCTCGATGCGCTTCAATTTGTTCGGCAGAACCCCGTCCATCAGGTGCTGATAGGTGGAGAATCCGTCGTGGAACGCGTAGCACGGGACGCGCAGGACTTTCCGGTCGCTCAGGCAGGTACTTAAAAACGTATCCTCGCCCCGGGCCCCGGGCGGATTGTAAAAGGGAAATACGCGCTCCGGCCTTGTCAGATTGAGGCAGAGGTTGGCTCCGGTGATAAATTTGGCGCGGTTGATTTCCGGAACCTCTTCCGCGGCGCGGTTTACCAGAACCGACGGAGCGGCATAGGTGACGCCGCCGTTGTTCATGACGGCGCGGAGGTTATCCCAGTTCAAAATATCGTTGCTGATCGCTTCAATGAAAACGCGGAAGTCGCTTTCCGCCAGGGTTTTGTCGAACCGGATGTACGGAATCGGGGAGATGTATCCGCAGTGGTACCCGTTGGTGACGTCGGCCCGGCGGATGTAATCCAGGTGCGTGGTTAAAACCGCCTGACCGCCCCAGACGGCGTTTTTGTGCGTATTGGTAACGGCGAAGGGGTATTCGTCGTCGTCCAGAAAGACAAGGTAATCGATTCCGGATTTGACCGCCTTATAAAGAATGGCGTTTCTCTTGGCGGCATAGCCGCTGCCGAAAAACAGGTCCGCCTCCTTTTGGCTGAGGATGTTCTGCTCCACAAGAGCGGCGATTTCCTTACGCAGGGCGCCGCGGCCGATAAAATGGGCCTCGTCGATCAGGTTCAAAAGATCCTTGTGAATGCCGGTAAAATGAATTGCCTTCGCGTTTGAATATTTCAGGTCGTACGCCACCAGAAGGTTCAGGCTGACGTCCTCGTTTTCCGTCAGACCGTACTCCTTCCAGTTGTAGACATAGGTTTTCAGAACCTTTTGAAAGCTTTTCCGTCCGGTTGCAAATCCGATTCCCACCTTGGTTTTTTTGTCGTTTTTCACGGCTTGCATCTCCTTTCCGTCGATGTGTCATTGAAAATCGTGCTAATGAATGAAGAGGCCGCGGTTTCAACCGCGCCGATGGAATGTGGAGCGGGCCCATCTAAAATCAGCGCGCCCGATGCACGGGCGCGCTGGCTGGGAGTGAATGAGGCGCAGCTCGACGGGGTTCATGGCGAAAAGATCCCCTCCCAGGGGCGTTTACACCAAAGCGAAGCGGCGCGGCGGATTGTCTGAGCTTTGGTTCAGGTAATCCATTAAGATTCCGTCCAGATTCATGGCGTCCTTCATTTCAAAGATGCCGGTTTTGTCCTGAATGAACTCCGCGGCGAACAAAGCGCCTTCCGCGAACGCGTTCCGCGAAAAGCTCTGGTGTGAAATTTCGATCATATCGTTTTCACCGACCAGCATGACCTTATGGCAGCCCACGATGCCGCCGGCCCGCACGGAGGAAACGGGCACCTCGTGCCGTTCCCCGACCGGCAGAGTTTCCCGCAGCCGGTCTGCAAGTTTGGAAGCGGTCCCCGACGGAATATCCACCTTGCGCTTGTGATGCATTTCGATGATTTCAACGTCGTAGCCGTTTAAAATCCGGGAGGCGAGCTCGGTCAGCAGCATCATGGTGCTGACCCCGCGGGTAATGTTCGGCGCGTAAATCAGCCCCGCGCCGAACCGGTCGGCGAGCGCGTACAGCTCCGCCTCCTCCGCCTTTGAAAAACCCGTGGTGCCCATCACGACGCGCACGTTCAGGGAAAAGAAAGTTTCGGCGTTTTTCAGAGCGGCAGTCGCATTGGAGAAATCCAAAATCAGATCCGGCCTGGTATTAAAAATACAGGACTCAATCCGGTCGGACGGATAAACGGGAATCCCGGCGGCGCGGCAGCCGATGACCTCGCCCAGGTCCCGGCCGGCCTTCGTGCTAATCGGGCTGCAAATGCCGGATACAAGCTCCACCCGGTCACAGGCAAGCAAATATTTTGCGATCTGGCTTCCGGCACGCCCCAGTCCGGAGATACATACCTTCATCATTCGGATACGCTCCTTTCAAAATGCGACACATTTTTTATAAGTTGCAGGTTGGCAATAAAAGCGCAATCGGTTGTTTTCATCACTTCAAAGGATATGAGGACAGACCGCTGCGACTGATTTACAGGAATTTACAGGCAACTTTTTAAAAAGCAATAAGTTGTTGCTTATTATTATACAGAGAATCTTTGCCATTGTCAATTAAATTTTTCCTGTATGGCAGAAAAGAAAGACATCGGCTTGTCCCTCCCGCGCGTAATCCTCCGTCAAAAGCCCAGAAATGCGGCTCAACAGAGGGGCAGCCCCAGAACAAAGGACGGCATGCCGACGATTCTCAGGATCAGTACAACCGCGACCGTCAGGCTGACCACCGCCGCGATCAGGCAGATCGGGGTCAGATAGCTGTATTTTCTCAAAAATTCCGTGACGCAGTTTTTATGCTCCATATTCGCATTCTCTCCCCAAAGATCATTTGTGCGGCATAGCTGCCCTGCTTTACTTGTTCGATCCGCTTTTTCAGGTCCGTCTTCCTTTTAAAACTCCTAGAATAAAAAAACGCTTCCGCATCCGCAAGATGCCTTTTATATCATTTCTTCAATAAAATAAAATTTTTTATCACAATACAGGATAACTAACGTAGCGGTAACGGCGGATTCATCCGCTTTTTGATTACGAATCCAACGATATGTTTTTCGAAGGTTCGGACGATTTTTGTCTGCTATTTTAAGTTCATTTAAAATTCTGTCGATAAAAGATTCTATTTCCACGTTTTTCTCCGAATGATAACCTGAGAAAAAGTTACCCGGAATCTTTTCCGCGGAAAAGACCGCATATCTGTCGCCATCGTTCGTAAAACCAAGGTCTGAGACTGAAAATTGTTCCTGCATTGGAAACGGAAAATGCAGCTGCCATCGGCGTTGATATCCGGAGAATTCGGTTGTTGAAGATTGAAAGACAAAAACACTTGCCAGAATCAAAATTAGAATAGATACTGCGGCAGAGGCGAATAATTTTCTTTTCCTCAAGCTCTAACTCTCCCTTTTCCTTATATTTTTAGTGAAAGAGGTGCGACTTTTACCGGGAAAAGCGCGTGCCCGCGGGAATCGTCCGCTGTGGGGCCAACTGGATGACATGTATTTCAGTGGAAAACCATTTAAAAATGTTTTCAGTATAAAACCTATTGCCGCAAAGCACGGAACTGAATGGGACCAATAGCCTGTAGAAATTACCCTCTGCCTATATAACACCGGAGAAGCCGTTTTGTTACAATTTTTATAAAATTTTTATGCGGCGGGGCTTTTGAGCGAGGGACACAGTTGCTGCTTGCTCGCGGGGAGTGCAATAGGTATAGACGATGTCTTTCGAGTAATCGCGGGATTGGGTTCCGATGAAACGCCTTTTTTCGACGGAACGAAGTTTCATGTCAAATCTCCCATAACGCAGCGTGGTCCCCGCAATGAGGACCACGCTGCTCAAACGTATTTTCCTATGGTTTTGATGTGTTGACCTGTTAATGCCGCCTGTTTTCTCCAGACAGGCGTGGATATGAGATACCAAAGAGTCTTCATCCCATAGTTTGCAGGCTGGTAAAAGGTGACCCAGCTTCCGATCACTCCGTATTGATACTGATAAGGGGAATACGGTTCCTTGACAGGATAAACCGGGCGCACTAAAGTAATGAGAAAAAGAATCAGGGATAAAAGCCAGTAGGCTTTCCACGAAAATTCCTTTTTTACATGCAAATATAATTGTTTCAGCATTTTCAACCGTTCACCTCACGTTTGATTCCGATAAAATTTGTTTCAGGGGGAGAATGGGGACCGCTGCTTTTTCTGCTGACAGAATGCGGTTCACAGATCAGGGGGTGCTTGAAATTCCCAGGGCCTGACGGCCTTCGGACAGCTTTGTACGCAGGAGTACGGCCGGTTCCCCCGCAATATTCGCGTAAGTTCCATCAGATCCGTTAAAAACAATCACATCTTCCGGCTCTTCATAAACAAAATAATTCGCTTTTAGTTTTCCCGGGGTGTCGTCCAGGAAATTTTTTGGATCAGCTTCCACCGCTATCTCGATATGATGATTCATATCTAAATTCATGTTGAAGAATGCGTCGTCGCAGCGAACAAATTTAAGACCGGCTAAATAATTTGAGAAGTCGGTTCCTTTCTGATCAAAGATCGTATCCTTGATCTCGTAATCCATCGGAGTGGTTTCTTTCGTATAAAATATGCGGACAATCGAATGCGGAGCCCTCTGATAAGAAACAAAAAGCCCGGCGGCGGAAAGGACGCAAAGAGCAACCAACAAAACAATAAGATACCGTTTCCGTATATGAAAGTTTTTCATTGGAACCTCCTAACAGTTTCAAAAAGTGTTGATTAAACCTAGTTTTCGTAACTTGTTGAGCGCTTCTTCACGGCTGCTTGCGTTAGGCACAATACAGTAACCGTTTTCTTCTCCCCAGACCCAACCAGTCGGTTTCCCAAATTGAACAGCACCGCCGTTTTTATTTTGTGTGTTTTCTTCATAGACCAAAATGCACAGATCATGAAAGAAACGCTTGGAAAACATCAGACCTAAGGAATAACACATTTTTACCGGAGGAGAGTTCCCTCGGCATGTTTCCTGAAAACTGTAATCCAGATGATCCCCGTTTGAACTTATTTTTACATCAGACATTTTCTCAGAGGTCAATCGGTAATCCGAAACGGTAATCTGCCCTGAAAAAGTATCCTCTTGAAAAACGTTCAAGTGATAGTATCCCGAAATATGTATTTGGCAATTTTCCAGATAGGAGGGATCGTCCAATTTAATTTCTTTTGCATCGTATACACTGTGAAATGGAATCGGAATCAGATGGAACAGGATGATAATTGAAAGCAAAATAAAAAATATTTGAATCAGTTTTTTGATTCTTTTGTGATCCACGGTCAACTCCACCCCCTCGCCGGGTTTATGCGGAATTCCGGTTGCCATGCCGGGCTTCATTTAAGGTTTCCCCTTTATGAAGGGTTAGATAATACAGATTCCACCATTTCATAATCGCTCCCCCAATATTTGACCTTCTGCTGTCCGGGCTAATCCGGCAGGACCTTTGAAGACAGTTCTGCTTACATAACACCGGAGAGCATCTGCTTCAAAGTATCCCATGACAAATTCGGATTTTCTTTGGAATAGGATTCCAAAAAATAGACGTATCCCTGGTGTTTGAATTCAGCGCAAAAGCAATATTGAAAAGCTTTGTCCTGACCATTACGATATTTCACCGTAATTCCATGAACCGTTTTGGTTGCGTTGCTTTTTTCCAACAGGCTTTCATATCCGGGATATTCGTCGGAACCAATGATGAACGGATCGTCGTCCCTGAAAAAGATCGTCAGATTAACATAATCATCTTTTACATCAAACTGCTTCCCGCCGTAAAGCACTTGGGCGGACAGCATCCTCCACGTCTCCCTGTCTTTTTTATTCTTATCCTTTTTATCTCTATATTCCAGAGTAAATTCCGTATATGGCTTAGGACCCTTCTGCTTTAACTCCAACTTGTCAAGTAATAAGTCTCCGCCAAACAGAGCTACCGCTTTGTCAGCGGATGTGACGGTCGTATGGCTTTTGTCCCAGTTCGGGTCCTGTCCGTGACCTTCGTAATTCCCGGTTACAAGAGGAATCAGACAGATTCCCACTACAGCCGTGATGGCCAAAAGCGCAATTGCTGTTGGAACCATTTTTTTAAATTTGAATTGATTGTTCCCATCAGTTTTATTAGTTCTTTGACCTTGCAACGGCAGGCTTCCTCCTCACCTTGCGTCCCTGCCGGAGCATGGTTCGCAGATAATCGGATTGAGTTCCTTTCAGTACGGCATATTGATCGATAAATCCATCAAAAACGATATAGTTATCTTGTTCTTGAAAAACAGTATAATTTTTAACCAAATATTTCGATCCATCATCAATCCTTATTTCTATGTGACCTTTGTCCATATCTAAATTCATGTTGTAAAAATCATCATCGCAAGGCACAAAATCAAGACGGTTCAAATAATTACAGAATTCAGTGCTGTCTTTGTGATATAAATGATCTTCTAATGTGTAAAATGAAGTTCTTTTTGGATTGGGGTAAACGATTTCTATTTTTTGATGGGATAAACTCCCATACTGAAAAGCGATTGCAATTACCAGAATGGCACAAATAATGAGAGGAAACAAAACAAAACGCTTTTTTATGCTGATTTTCTTCATTGATATCTCCCTTATAAGATAACTTGTGATCCGCGAAACACGGATCACAAGTTAAGAATAAAAAACATCACAGAATAGCCAGACTCAGTCCCTCACATATGGATTTCTCCGTGGCTACTGTTATTGCGCATTGTCTAAAAACAGTTGCATAAAAGGTAGTGCCACTAAAGTATAACGGACAAAATTCCCAGCCGGTCGGGCCACTTAGGAAGCGCCGCCAGTTCGGCATCCCTTCTTCGTGAGAACATGGAGCAAAAAAATCGCCTGTTTATAATCCACAAGCCCAGCAGAATCAAAAACAAGAGGACCGTAAACGCAATTGCCGCTTTTTGAAAAACATCGTGGACCCCAAGTCCAAACCGTTCCGAACATTCACCAATGATAAGGCTAAAAATAGCGGCCCCGCGACGGCAATCGAAAGAAAACCATAAAGACGAATTTCTCGCTTCGAAATCATCTCAATAAACAACCTCCCATTCAACCAAATACATATCTCTCCCTGGTTCCTTCATAACTCTATTGTGATTGGTGAAAATCCATAGAAATGCTGCCAGATGCTTCTTGAAACCCTGGCGTATTAATTTTCAAAGTAAAGGATTCTTGAATGGGAGGAATCGCACCTGTTAAACTTGCATCATTTGCATAAGAACTTTGCCATAATGGTAATTCTCCTTGCAGACTTTCCGTAAAGCCTTCAAGCCTGTTGTCTTGTTTCATCTTCGCCCCCTTTTCCCATTCGGTCTTGGGTGCAAATGTAATTTGATAACTTTCCATTTTTTTTAGATCCTTTATATCTCCCTTATATGTAAGATAAAAGGTTGCGGTATAAGTCGGCATTGCCTTTAATGTATCACGATAAACATTGCTGTCTTCTCCTTTTTCATCTCTTATCTTATTTAAGATGTTTTGGAAGCTCTCTTTTTCTTCTTGTGAGCTGTTATCAATCTGATACGTTGCTTTCCAGTACTTATTTTCCCCTTGTAAAACATATGGAATTGCTTTCATACTCGCAGTATCATGCACCGCATTTGAATTGCCTTTCAAGCACCCTGTAAACATACACAAAATAGCAATGGAACTGATTACTGCCGTTTTTTTCACTTTTTCACTCCTCCCTTACAAGTCCAAAGGTAGCTGATCTATCAGTTTGAGATCAGCTGCCTTTGGCGCTTAATTATCTTTACTCATGTGTGAAACAATAAGAACTGTTTGCACAAGCACAAGCACAAGCTTACTTTGCCGTATACCAGTAGGAATAGGTTGTCTGAGTAATAATCGGTGGATAGACCCCATCTTCATTCGTAATTACATGCACTCCTTCTGCTCTATACTTCGCTCCAACAGTGGGATCATCTAAAGTTGCGTTAGCTGAGCAGGATTTCGAATCGAATTCAACATTTGAACCACTAGCAACGACCTTACTATCAGAGTTAAGAATATATGAATCAATCGTTATCATGACAGGAGTGTCAGAAGAAACATACTCGGTTTCCGATGTGCTTTCCAAAGAATGATCAGTATATTGCAGCAAATAGGATTTACTGCCACCAACTCCATTCGTCGTTACCGTTCCGTTATCATTTTTTAAAACATCTTTCCACGGATATTTGACTGAGTTATAGTTAGCTTTTTGGCTTGAACTAAAACGGCTTGCAATTTCTGGATATACTGTCTTATAAAATTCATAAACAGTCATATCCGTTCCTTTAATGGCATTGATTGTTTCAAGTTGCTTTGAATTAGCTTCGATACTGAATTGATACGCGTCATCGCTTTTAGACTCCGCCGCGAACGCGGGAACGCACACCATCATGGACATCGCGAAAACCAAAACCAGGCTGACTGCTTTTTTCCAAGTTTAATAATTAACTAACGGAAAAATTCTATTACTTGAATAGCCGATGCCCTGAAACACCATGAATCAGCGTCACTAAAATAATATAACCTACATAGATCACGAAGCTGTCCCAAAAAATTACCGAAGGAGAAAATAGAAAGCCTAGATAATTATGCGGAAGATGATACCAAAAAAGTAACCCAGCTTCCGATAATTCCATACTGATACTGATAAGCAGAGTATACTTCCTTTATAGGATAAGCCGGACGTACCAAAGTAATGAGGAAAAGGATCAAAGTTAAAAGCCAGTAGGCCTTCAACGAAAATTCTTTTTTAACATGTAAGTAAAATCGTTTAAATTTCTGTTTCATATTTCACCTCGCGTTCTATGAGTCAGGTAGCCGTTCTTAAAATAATGCTCGCACAACTGGATAGTTAACCAGCTTTGTAATAGGTATAAGTGATGTCTTGAGTATAATCATAAGATTGTGCTCCAATGTAATACCAAAGCCGCAGCCCGTCCGTACTGACGACAGTGGCGGCATGGGTTGCAACGGTTACGCTGGAAATGGAGTCGTCGTACAGAATGCCCCAATAAAGAAACCCTGCTTTTCCACGGCCCAAAGCGCCACCCAGCATGTCGCCCGTGGAATTGATACTTTCCTCTTTGCTCTTCGAAATGTCACCTATATTCCCAAGCAGTTGATACCCCAGCAGGTCTTTTTGCAAAACAGCGCATCGAATTACTGTTGGATCTTCAAATGAATGATAAAAAACAACCGCTTTATTTCCCTTCATCACTTCAGCAATTTCTGAGTCCGATGAAGAGTTTTCTCTATTAAAGTGCCGCTCCACCCATTGCATCGGCGTGACATCGGCTTGCCGGACCGCCCAGCCCGCCATGCACAGGATTAGAGCTGCCAAAATTATTATAATTATGCAATGCACTTTTCCAATAGATCGAATTTTCATATTGAATCTCCAATATCACAGCGTAATCCTCGCAATGAGGATTACGCTGTTCAAACGTATTTTAATATGGCCTTGATGATATCCTAGTAATAAGACTCCATTGCTTTGATGTACCTGAGAGCGAAAAACCGACTCCACTTGTCGATATGTTAATACTACCTGTTTCTTCTTGATAGGTGTGAATATATTTACAAACAAAACTTGTTGTATTTCCTCCACCAGTTAGTTTGTTTTTAAACATAGTCAAACCGGCACCAATAGATTTTGTATAACTGCGATCACCATAATATTCAGGACCTTCTAAGAATCCCCATACATGGCCTTTATTAGGCTGTGAATCAGCAGAATAGGTATCTCTTTTGTTCCCAGAATCATCAACAGCAGTAATACTTTCTAAATTGTAATCGTAGTTGCCGCCCCAAACAAATCCTAGAAAATCATCGCCGGCAGCTGGCGTGTTTTTGCCAGTCGTTAAATCTGGCCATGTCCACGTTGCAGTACAGCTTGGCTGATATTCAATTGCATAATCAGTGTCCCAATTGCGGTATAGTTCAAAAAAAAGATGAAGTCTTCCTTTTGAATCCGAGTCGCTTGGTTCAATAACATCATTTGTGGATATGTCGTTAAACTTATCTTTCCCAATTTGGTTAACTTCACTTTTAGAAAGCAGTTTACTGCTCGTGCAGATTTTTTTGCCATTAACGGTATCATACTTTTCTTCGACGTAGACAGTAGCGTTTACAGTTCCAACTAGGACCTTTGAGGAATTCGAACCATTCAGAATGTTTTTAGCTGGAGAAAATGACTGTTCAATATAGGCGTTAGGATATTCTTCGGAATATATGTTGACATTGAATTTTTCGGTGTCATTATTGGAACTCTCCGCCGCGAACGCGGGCACGCACACCATCATGGACAGGGCGAAAACCAGAACCAAGCTGACTGCTTTTTTCCAAGTCTTTCACATTTTTGTTCCTCCTTTTTATTTTGGCCTATGGACGTACGAAAGAGTTGCCGGGCAGGGGAATCAGTCTCCCCTCTGAATAGTCCATCGGTGTCATCCC
>NZ_JBJKOP010000022.1:0-1431 GCF_046707225.1 Caproicibacter sp.
TAAGGAACCTCTGATTTAATCCGCCCTCTACCGAAGAGAGAAGAACTCTGGTAAAATAGAACTATCAAGACACAGGTGGTGCGGGGAAATGAAAAAGCAACAAACTTTTACAGATATTGAATATAGCTGCAGAAAAAAGAAAACACGGCGGGAAGAGTTTCTGGAAACCATGGACGAGATTATTCCGTGGGAAGAGTGGGTTGGTATCATTGCACCATATTATCCCCACGGCAAACGGGGACGTCCGCCCATGGGCATAGAACGGATGCTGCGAATGTATCTGCTGCAGATCTGGTTCAACCTCTCCGACCCGGCCACTGAGGATGCAATCTATGACAGCTATGCCATGCGTAAGTTTACCGGCATCGATTTCACGACGGAGAAAGTCCCGGACGAGACGACGCTTTGCAAGTTTCGGCACCTGTTGGAAAAAGACGGTCTAAACAAGGTGTTTTTCGACGCCATTAACCGCGTCATGGTAGCCACCGGCCACATGATGAAAGGCGGCACAATTGTAGACGCTACCATCATCAACGCGCCCAGCTCTACAAAAAATGCGGAGAAAGCACGCGACCCGGAGATGCATCAAACAAAAAAGGGCAATGAATGGCGTTTCGGCATGAAGTGTCACGCCGGCGTTGACGCCGGCAGCGGGCTGGTTCATACGATAGAGGTGACTTCCGCCAACGAACATGATGTGACCGCAGCGGCGAAACTCATCCGTAAGGATGATGAGGTGGTCTATGGTGATTCCGGTTATCTTGGTATTCAAAAGCGCCCGGAGATTCGGAATGACGCGCATTTATCCAAGATCGACTATCGTATCAACCGCCGTCCGCACAGTCTGCCCAGGGTTTCCGACAACGCCATTGATTGGGAGCGTTTCATCGAACATCGCAAATCTTCGGTGCGATGCAAAGTGGAGCACGTTTTTCGCATCATCAAATGCCAATTTGGCTACACGAAAACCCGGTACAGAGGTTTAATGAAAAACGAGAACCGGCTGTATGCCATGTTTGCGTGCGCAAATCTTTATATGCTGGCTATGGCAGGTCGAAGTTTCAGTGAGGCCTGACAAGGGAGAAGTGTGTCCATTTCTGCAAAACTTGGGGATGAATCCGGTAATGCGGGATCAAAATGCGGCACTTACAACCGGTCTGCAGCGCTTCCTTGCTCTCACTTCGCTAAAGTCTCTATTTATGCCATTTGTTCAGAGGTTCCCTAATTCTTATTTGGGGCTGAGTGCCCCTTAACCCTAATTATTTCTATTAATTTACACTGTCCTCAGGCCGGACGGGCCCCTACTTTCGTCCTCAAACGAAAGTAGGCAAAGGTTGAGTAGGGGGGACTTCAAACTCCCATAGAGAAAGCTCCAACCGTCCCCCCTACACCCCCGACTACCGTCATACAACACGGAACTGTTCTTAAAAC
>NZ_JBJKOP010000023.1:0-45318 GCF_046707225.1 Caproicibacter sp.
AAAAAAGCCGGAACAACCATACCAAAAGGTATTGGCTGCTCCGGCTTTTTGCTTTAGAATTTAGTTGTGACACAAAATGAAAAGCTCTTAGAGCATAACAAATTCGAGCGAAAAAATCAACAGTTGACGCTCCCAATGGATATGGAAATAACAATACCGCAGGATGATCCGGTACGGCTTGCCAGCGCGCAGCTTGAGGAACTGGATTACAGGGAACTGTATCGCGCCTATTCTTCACAGGGAAGAAAATCGGCAGCCGAACCCCGGATCATCTTTGAGGTATTGGTGTACGGGTATATGTGCGGTATTTACTCGACCCGCAAACTGGAGGAAGCCTGCCGGAAAAGAGTGGACTTCATGTGGCTGCTCAATGGAGAACCGGTGCCGGACTACAGCACGTTTGCGAGGTTTCGCACCGGACGTACCAAAGAAGCAGTGGAAGATTTGTTTTACCAATTTGTCCGGCGACTGGAACAGATGGGCGAGACGGAGCACGACGAGGTGTTCATCGACGGCACCAAGCTGGAGAGCCGGGCGAACCGCTACACGTTTGTCTGGCGCAAGACGACGGAGAAATATTTGGCCAAAGTGAAGGATGCCGTGCGTGAGGAATTTGAAAGCCGTGGAATTTCCGGCAATGTGACCCTGAAAAAGTTCCGTGAATTGGTAAAATCGGAAAAGGCGGCCTGTGAGAAAAACGGAATTCATTTTGTACATGGAGCCGGTCGCCGCAAGCCGCCCCGGCAGCGGGCGTATGAGAAGATTTTTACATTGCTGGAAAAGTGGGAGGGCTATGAGAAGAAGCTGTTTTTAATGGGAAACAGTCGTAACAGTTATGCCAAAACAGATCCGGATGCCACCTTTATGCATATGAAGGAGGACCATATGCGCAACGGGCAGCTCAAACCCGGCTACAATGTGCAGATTGCCGTGAACAGCGAGTACATCACAGGCGCCGCGGCTTTTTCGAACCGGACGGACAGCGGGACGCTGCGACCCTTTTTGCGCAGACTCGAACAGCAGCATGGGGAACGCTACCGGGATATTGTGGCGGACGCGGGCTATGAAAGTCTGGACAACTACCTGTATCTGGAAGGAAACGGGCAGACCAGCTTCATCAAGCCGATTAACTGCGAGGCACAGAAGACCCGGAAGTTTAAACAGCAGATCGGCCGCCGGGAGAATATGCAATATGACGAACAGCAAGACTGCTACTTCTGTGCAGCCGGCAGAAAGCTCGCCTTTCGCCGTGAGAGTACGCAGCTCAATCGGCAAGGGCATTTTCTGACGACAGCATATTACCGATGTGAAAACTGTGCGGATTGCCCGTGCCGTGAGGCGTGCTGCAAGGCAAAAGACGGAAAACCGAAAGAATTGCAGGTTAAAACGGATTTGCTCCGGCTCAGTGAACGATCCCTGCAAAATATCTTGACCGAGCGCGGCATTCGGCTTCGGATCAACCGTTCTATTCAGGTAGAAGGGGCTTTCGGCGTACTGAAAAACGACCGAAAGTTTAAACGTTTTCTCACCCGTGGCCGGACGAACATTTCCACAGAGCTTTACCTGCTGTGCCTTGGATACAACCTGAACAAACTGTGGGCAAAATGCAACGCGGGAAGACTGAAAACACATTTGTTTTGTCTTCAAAAAGAGTAGATTACAGAAAAAACAGAAAATGATCGATTTTTATGCGATGCTTAAAGGCGGAGCTTAGCACTGCCGTGTCTGTTTGACCGTTTATCTCGCAGAATTTTCAACAAAAATATCGAAATCGCTGACTTTTCAACAGAAAAAGGAACTGCCCCAAAACTTTCGTTTTGCAACAGCCCCTTTGCTATTATTTCAGCAGGGTAAGGGGATCGACATATTCTCCGTTCACCTTGGTGACAAAGTGCAGATGGGACTCTTCCTCCTGCTCAATCGGAACCTTGCCGACCGTTCCGATTTCCTGCCCGGATTCAACGGTGTCTCCGGCTTTTACTTTCATCTGGTCCAGACCGCAGTACCAGGCTTCAACGTTGCCGTGCGTGATAATGACCGTGTTTCCGTATTTGTCATCCTGATAGGCTTTGGTAACCGTCCCGTTTGCAATTGCCTTGACAGTTTCACCCTGCTTGGCGCTCAGGTCGATTCCGGTATGCGCGCGCCAGTCAAGAGTGGTTTTGCAGTAGACCGGGTCCGTACTGAATTTTTGAACGACCGTTTTTCCAACGGGATAGGAGTAGTGCGTCACCTCGGCTGCAGCTGTCCGCTCCGGCTTTGAAACAGGCGCTTCCGGTTTTGATTCCGGCTTGGAATCGGGCTTGGATGCAACGGCCTCGGAACTGGACGGGGCCTTGGAAGACAACGCTTCGGTCCGGGAAGAGGATTCCGGTTCCGCGTACACCCCGCTGACCGTATTGTTGGCGGGTGCCGTACTCTGAACGGTTTCGCTCTGCGATTTGTCATCAGGCGCCGCGTAGTTCACCACGCTGTCATAAGTCGTCCAGGCTGCCACTCCAACGGCAATCAGGCAGACCCCAAGCGCAATATAAAAACCTTTTGAAGATCCTTTTCTGCCATTTTTTTGTATGTGTAAATTCATTCTGCCACCTCCGCAAGTATTTTGACCACATAAACGGTTCGCTATACGGAAAAGGCGGGCAGAGGCAATATTTTTTTTGAGGATTATTTTTGAAAGGAAAGGGACCCGGTCGTTTCCGACCGGGTCCGATTTCATTAGCTTGAGGGGTATATTGAGGAGGGTAGAACATGAATCAAAGAGCGGTGCGGCTCCAACTCCCTGATTACGCTTTTATTATATCGTCCATGCACAAAAAAGTTGTGAATGAGTTATGAATACCTTATGAATTTTTTCCAAAAGAACTCACCGAAGCTGTCTGCGGCCAGCGCGGCGCGGCGGTTTCGTATTTGGATTGGAACGCATTGATTTCGGCGAGTTGGGGATAATGGTGTTGTAACGGAGGAAGAAACATGAACAGCCACTATTTAAAGAATATAGATTTTGAAAAAGAACTGGATTTGACCAAACTTGTTGAGTATCAGGACGGTCAGGTTGTCAGCCGGACCCTTGCGCAGAATCAGGCGGTGAGTATTACGCTGTTCGCGTTTGACCGGAATGAAGAGATCAGCTCACACAGCTCCGGCGGGGATGCAATGGTCATGATTCTGGAGGGGACGGCGTTGATTACGATCGGAGAGAAGAAAATACATCTTGATTCGGGGAAAACCATCGTAATGCCCGCGGGGATTCCGCATGCCGTTGCTTCGGAGAGCCGTTTTAAGATGCTTCTTGTCGTCGTATTCCCTCGGTAGATTTTAAAGTCAGGTTTTATATCACAAAAAATTAAATTAAAAAGAGGAGTTTGTTATGAAAGCCAGTCTGGACAGAAGCGGTTGTATCTCCTGCGGGCTTTGCCCGCAGACCTGCCCTGAAGTTTTCCGTATGGGGGACGACGGAGTAGCCGAGGTTTATCAGGAAGACGTTCCGAAAGATGCACAGGAGAAAGCGGTCGAGGCGCAGGAAGGCTGTCCCGTATCAGTCATCACCGTGGAATAAATGCTCAGAGGGCAGCCGAAACCGGCTGCCCTCTGATTTTTGCTGCTTTTTGGGAAGGGCTTTTCACCCGGATTTATTGCAAACATTTGTTTTCATTTGCCGGCTGTTATGGTATAATATTGCTATCAATCAGGGAAGGTGATTCGGGATGCTGACAAAAAGCCAACAAAAAGTTTACGATTACTTAAAAGGCAGAATGGAAAACGGACTGCCGCCGACCGTTCGGGAAATCTGCCGCGCCACAGGGCTGAAATCCACTTCCAGTGTTCACGCGCATTTAAGGGCGCTGGAGGAAAAGGGGCTGATCACGCGCGACCGCGGCCTGAACCGCGCCATTCATTTGGCCGGGGAGCAGACCACGATTCAGGTTCCGATTCTGGGGCAGGTGGCGGCGGGCAACCCGATTCTTGCAGTGGAGGAAATCGAGGGATATCTTCCGTTTTCGCCCGCGAGGCGTGTGGGAGACGAGGAATACTTCGCGCTGAACGTCAAGGGGGAAAGCATGAAGAACGCCGGAATTTTAAACGGCGACATCGTTGTCGCGCAGAAAACCGGCTCGGCGCTCGACGGGGAAATCGTCGTTGCGCTGATCGGGGACGAAGCGACGGTCAAACGCCTGTTCCGCGAAAAGGACCGCGTCCGGCTGCAGCCGGAAAACCCGGCGTTTGAACCGATCTATTCCCGGGACGCGCTGATTCTGGGCAAGGTCGTCGCGGTTTACCGGTTTTACCGGTAAACCTCAGTCTCGGATCAGAACGGCGCGCACGGGGGAAGCCTCCGCCCCGGACATCAGAAGCGGGAACGCGATGAGCCGGTAGCCGCCCGGTTCCGCAAGGGAAAGATTCAGCCCTTCCAGAATCGGGATGCCGGCGCCCAGCAGCTCTTTGTGGGGGGCTTCTTCGTCGTTCGGCGCGCCGATGCTCTGTGCGTCCGTTCCGACCAGAACAATGCCGGACTGCGCGAGCGCGAACGCCGCGCTTTGCGTTAAATATGCCTCTCCGCCGCCTTTCAGCAGCAGTCTGCCGCCCTGCGGCGGCGCGAGACGGTCGATGTCCGCGCCGGTCAGAATTCCCTCGGCGGCAATGACCGTGCAGGGACCGATGAAGAGGGAAAGATCCATTTGATCAACGGAATCTCCGTCCGGGATGAAATGAAGCGGCGCGTCCAGATGGGTTGCGCTGTGGCAGCAGGCGTAAAATCCGGAAAGGTTGCAGGCGTCCCCAAGGTCCATGCGGCGGACGATATCCCGGCGCGGCACCGGGTCGCCCGGATAGGGCTGCGAGGAAAACAGCTCTCTGGTAACGTCGATCAATTCCATTTTGCAGTTCCCCCTTAAATTCGGGGAAGAAGGTTTTTGATCAGCTCGGTCAGCTCGCGCGCGGAGCGGCCGGCGAATTCCGTGAAATCGACCGCGGCCTGTTCGTTCGCGTTATCCGAAATCGCCCTGATGACCAAAAATTCGGTTCCGTTCAGGTAACAGACCTGCGCGATGCTTCCGCCCTCCATTTCACAGGCGGAGGCGCCAAATTCATCCGCGATGCGGCCGAGCCGTTCGGAATCGCCGATGAACTGATCGCCCGTGGCGATAACTCCCGTATGTATTTTTTCCGGTTGATACACGGATTTCGAGGCGGCGACAGCCTGGTCCGCCAGACGGCGGGAAGCGGGGATATGAATGATATTCGGCCCGCTTAAAAATCCTTTTTCATCTCCGAGAGCGCTCGTATCCATATCGTGCTGAACCAGTGAACTGGAAATGACAATGTCGCCGATTTTTACCCCCGCGCCGGTTCCGCCAGCTACCCCGACGTTCAGCAGCGCCGCCGGACGGTAACGCAGAATCATGGTTTGAGCACAGACCGCGGCGGCGACCTTTCCAATCCCGCAGCGGGAGACCACGCATTCAATTCCCTCAATGGTCCCCCTGTGGTAAATGATTCCGCTGACGGTTTCCGAAACCCGTTCCGGCATCAGGCCAATCAGATCCTGTACCTCAACGTCCATTGCGCCGATGATTCCAATCATTTCGAAACACCTCCTGATACTTCCTTGATCATACGTTTTTTTCGCAGGAAAATCAATCCTCTTTTTTTCCGTGGGGATGCTTTTCTCCGCATTTGTCAAGAATCGCGTCGGTAATCAGTTCAAGAGTTTGAATCCGCCCGAATTTTTTGTCCTGCGATTCGATGATATGCCACGGCGCGTACCGGGTGGAAGTGTATTTCAGCATGTCGTTCACACAGGCTTCATATTGATCCCATTTGCTTCGGTTGCGCCAGTCCTCGTCGGTGATTTTCCAGCTCTTTTCCGGATTGTTCTGCCGGGCCTGAAAGCGGCGGAGTTGCTCTTCCTTGTCAATCTGCAGCCAGAATTTCAGAATTACGGCGCCCCAGTCCGCAAGCTCCCGCTCAAATTCGTTGATTTCGCGGTAGGCGCGGCGCCACTCTGCTTCCGTGCAGAAGCCTTCCACGCGCTCCACCAGAACACGGCCGTACCATGTTCGGTCAAAGATGGCGATATGCCCGTCGCGGGGCAGGTTTTTCCAGAAACGCCACAGGTACTGGCGGGCTTTTTCGTCCGGGGTCGGCGAGGCGATTGGGACTACCTGATAGCCGCGCGGGTCCAGCGCTTTGGCGACGCGGCGGATGGTGCCGCCCTTGCCGGCGGCGTCCCAGCCCTCGAACGCGAGAATGACGGGAATCTTTTTCAGGTACAGCTCGCTGTGCAGCTCCCGCAGCTGCTTCTGTTCCTTTTCCAGCCTTTTCTGGTACTCGTCCCGGTCCAGGGTCCGGTTAAGCGGAACTTCGGACAGCTTCGGCATCGGCAGAAACGGGTAGGCTCCGGGCTGAACGGGCTCCTGTGCCGGCAGCAGGTCCTGACGCTCCTGATTCAAAGCTTCCGTGACCCGTGCGATGACCGCTTGAAACACATCCAGCGCGGCGGCCCTCCGGTCGGTTCCGGAAAGCAGGTGCCACGGCGCCGCCGTAGTGTTTGTGTAGCCGATTGCTTCCTCAAACGATTCGCAGTATTTTTCATACTGCCGATTCCGTTTCCAGTCCTGCTCCGTCACGCGCCACTGAGTATTGCGGTCTTTCGCCAGCTTTTCAAAGCGCTCTTTCTGCTCTTTTTTGCTGATGTGAACGAAGAATTTTATGATGAGGTAGCCCGCGTCGGTCAGCTCGCGCTCAAACGTATTGATGCTGTTCAGGCGGCGGGTCAGTTCCTTGGCGCTCACGTCTTCTTCCAGCCGCGCGGTGGTAACGTCCAGGTACCAGCTGCGGTCCAAAATGGAAAAATCTCCGGCTTTTGGTACGAAATTCCAGTACCGCCACAGCACGGGCTTGCGCCGTTCCAATTCCGTCGGACGCGTGACGGAGTGAACCTTGCACCAGCGCGGATCAAGGCTGAGGATCAGGTCGGAAATCAGTTCGCCTTTTCCGGAAGCTCCCCATCCTTCAAAGAGAATGATGACGGGCAGTTTCTGTTTCAGCACCTGCTGCTGAAGAACGGAGAGCTGTTCCCGCAGCTTTTTGGAAGCGGATTTGAATTCTTCTTTCGTAATACTTTTTTTCAAGTCGATTTTTTCCAGCATGGCGCGCACCGTCCTTTTTCATCTATTATACGCGCAAAAGGACGTTTTTAAAAGGAAAGAAGTACATCGGGCTCAAATTCGCCCGCGGTATTCCCTAGGCACCGCATTTGTGATATAATAAAACGAATATTTTCCGGGAAGGAGCGGCGCGATGATTATTCTGGGAATCGACCCCGGCTACGCGATTGTGGGCTACGGCCTGATTCGGTCGCAGGGCGGAAAATTTATTCCGCTGGAGCACGGCTCCATTGAAACCCGTGCCGGCGAAGATTTCTGTCTGAGGCTGGAAGCAATTTATAACGGCCTGCGCGCCGTGATGGCAAAATGGAAGCCGGACGCCGTATCAATAGAAAAGCTATATTTTCAGAACAATCAGAAAACGGCGATCGGCGTTGCGGAAGCGAGGGGAGTAATCCTGCTCGCGGCACAGCAGTCCGGTGCGTGCGTCTTTGAATATACCCCGCTTCAGGTCAAACTGGCGGTCACCGGGTACGGGCAGGCGAAAAAACCGCAGGTGATGGAAATGACCCGTCGCCTTCTGTGCCTGAAAGAGGTGCCGAAACCGGACGATACCGCGGACGCGCTCGCAATGGCGGTCTGCCACGGTCAGGCGGCCGGGTCGGCGATGAAACGGGCGATGCTTTCGGAAAGGCTCCGGCTTCGGAGCGGGAACCGAGGATAACGGAGGAACCATGATTTACAGTGTGAAAGGAACCCTGTGCCATACGGAGCCGGGACTCGCCGTCATTGAATGCGGAGGCGTGGGGTTTAAATGCTTTACTTCGATGAATACACAGCGGACTCTGCCGCAGATCGGCGAACAGGCGAAGCTGTTCACCGTGCTGAATGTGCGGGAGGACGCGCTTGACCTGTTTGGCTTTTCAACCCAGACGGAGCTGAGCTGTTTTAAAATGCTGACCGGTGTCTCCGGCGTGGGGCCGAAGGTCGGCCTCGCCATTCTGTCGCAGCTGACGCCGGAGCAGGTCGCGGCGGCTGTTGCCACAGGCGACAGCAAAACGCTGACCCGCGCGAGCGGCGTCGGGCCGAAGCTGGCGCAGCGCATCTGCCTGGAGCTCAGGGACCGTGTTCGCGACCTCGGGTCGCCCGCAAGCACGGCGGCGCCGGCAGCGGGCGTTGTATCGGCTTCCTCCCATGCCTCTGCGGCGGTGGAGGCGCTTTCCGTGCTAGGGTACTCGCCGTCGGACGCGGCCGGTCTGGTCGCGCAGTTCGACAGCGCCCTGCCGGTGGAGGAGCTGATCCGGCTTTCGCTGCGCACGATCGACACCGGAAAGCAGGGCGGCTGACGGGGAGGCCGATGGAGGGACTGAAGAATGGAACAGACGGATTACGAGCAGAATAACGGAAACGAATACGATTTTGAAAACCGGGTCGTCGCACCGGACTACGAGCCGGAGGACGCGGAGGTCGAAAATCCCCTGCGCCCAAGGACGCTGGGGGAATATATCGGGCAGGAAAAGGTAAAGGAAAATCTCTCTGTGTTTATTGAAGCCGCGAAACAGAGAAAGGAGAGCCTTGACCATGTTCTCCTTTACGGTCCGCCCGGCCTTGGAAAAACGACGCTGGCCGGAATTGTGGCGAATGAACTCGGAGTCAATCTGCGAATTACGTCCGGCCCCGCGATAGAAAAACCGGGGGATCTCGCCGCGATCCTGACGAACCTGAATCCGGGGGACGTTCTGTTCATCGACGAAGTCCACCGGCTCTCCCGCAGCGTGGAGGAGATTCTTTATCCGGCGATGGAGGATTTCGCGCTGGATATTATTACGGGAAAGGGACAGATGGCGGCGTCCTATCATCTTCCGCTGCCGAAATTCACGCTGGTCGGCGCGACGACCCGCGCCGGGCAGCTCAGCGCCCCGCTGCGCGACCGGTTCGGCGTTGTTCTTCGGCTGGAGCTTTACACGGCGCAGGAGCTTGCGCGGATTGTCACCCGGAGCGCCAGAATTCTGGAAATCCCGATCGAGGCGGACGGCGCTTTGGAAATTGCCTCGCGGTCACGCGGGACACCCCGCATCGCGAACCGGCTGTTAAAGCGGGTGCGCGATTTCGCTCAGGTGATTACGGGGGGAACCATTACGCGGGAATCCGCCCGGATCGGGCTGGACCGGCTGGAAATCGATTCAATCGGCCTGGATGCGAACGACCGGCGAATGCTCCGGGCGCTGATCCAGTTTTACAAGGGCGGCCCGGTGGGGCTGGAAACCCTCGCGGCGGCCATCGGGGAAGAAGCCGTCACGATTGAAGATATCTATGAACCGTACCTGATGCAGATCGGCTTTTTGAACCGCACGCCGCGCGGACGCTGCGCGACCGCCGCGGCCTACGAGCATTTGGGACTTGAATTTTCCGGAAACGGTGATTCCGGTCAGCAGAAGTTGTTTTAGGAGGTATCCTTATGGAAAGAGGTATTCCGGACAGGGACACGGCGGAGCGGATGCTTACAGAAGCGGAGCGGCTTAATCCCGGCCCCTGGGTGCGGCATTCCCGCAACGTCGCGCTCGCGGCGAAAAACATCGCGGTATGCTGCCCCAGTATGGATGCGGAATCAGCCTTTGTAATGGGGTTGCTGCACGACATCGGCCGACGCGAAGGCCCGCACGGGATGCGGCATGTTCTGGACGGCTACCGCTACCTGGCTTCACTCGGCTATGAAAAGGCCGCTCAAATCTGTCTGACGCATTCCTTTCCCAATGGCGATCTCGACGAAGGGCAGGGCAAATGGGACGTTTCCAAAGAGGAATACGCCTTTCTCAAGGAGTATCTCGCCAGTGCGCGATATGATGATTATGACAGGCTGATTCAGCTTTGCGACGCGCTGGGGGACGCCTCCGGATTTTGTCTGATTGAAAAACGGCTGGTGGATGTCGCCGTACGGAACGGTGTGGGGCCCAAAACCATGAGGAAATGGAAAGAATATTTTAAGATGAAAGATCTGTTTGAAGCCCGTATACATAAAGTGATTTATGAGGTGCTTCCGGGCGTTTTGGAAAATACGTTTGGCATGTCCCAAAATAATTAGGTAGGAGTGTAGTGGTACTTATGGGAAGATTATTTGGAACGGATGGCGTGCGCGGGGTCGCGAACAGCGAACTGACCTGCGAGCTTGCCATGAACATCGGAAGAGCCGCCGCCACGGTGCTGACGGACAGCTCCCACCGCCACCCGAAAATATTGATCGGGAAGGACACGCGCCTGTCGTCCGATATGCTGGAGGCGGCCATCACGGCGGGCCTGTGCAGCGTGGGCGCAAACGTTGTGCACCTGGGCGTTGTTCCAACCCCGGCGGTGGCGTTTCTGGTCGGAAAATACAAGGCGGACGCCGGCGTAATGCTGACGGCCTCCCATAACCCGTGCGAATTCAACGGAATCAAAATTTTCAGCGGCGACGGCTACAAGCTGCCCGATGCGCTGGAGGAACAGATCGAGGCGATCGTGCTGGACCACGCGCAGGAACCGGCGTGCCCGGTCGGCGGCGCGGTGGGCAGTGTGTCGGAAGCCCCGAATACCGTGCGCGACTATGTGGACCATATCAAAAGCACCGTTCCGTTCGCGCTGACCGGTATGAAAATTGCCGTCGACTGCGCAAACGGTTCCGCCAGCCGCACGGCGGAGCTGCTGTTTTCCGAGCTTGGGGCCGAATGCCACATGCTTTCGGATCATCCGAACGGGATTAACGTCAACGACGCGTGCGGCTCTACGCATATGGAAAATTTGATGCGCTTTGTCGGTGAAAACCACATGGACGCGGGCGTTGCGTTCGACGGGGACGCGGACCGCTGCCTTGCCGTGGATGAAAACGGGCGTCTGGTGGACGGGGATTTCCTCATGGCGATCTGCGCGGCCGATTTAAAGTCGCGTGGAAAGCTCGAAAAGGACACCGTTGTCGGAACCATTATGACGAACATGGGCTTTAATCGGTTCTGCGAGGATGACGGCATCAAGTTTGAATCGACAAAGGTCGGCGACCGCTATGTGCTGGAAGAAATGCTGCTGGAGGGCTACAATTTCGGCGGCGAACAGAGCGGGCATATCATCTTTCACGATTTTGCAACCACGGGAGACGGCCAGCTGACGGCGGCACAGCTTCTCAGCATTCTGAAACGAAGGGAAGCGAAGCTTTCCAGCCTTGCGACACTGATGACGCGGTATCCTCAGGTGCTGGTCAACGTGGATGTGAAACCGGACGGAAAGCTGCGTTTCTATACCGATCCGCAGGTTAAGAAAGCGGTCGAGAGCGCGAAAAAGCAATTGGGAACTCGGGGCCGCGTCGTGGTTCGCCCGTCCGGCACGGAGCCGCTGCTGCGCGTGATGGTCGAAGGGGAAGACGAAACGGAAATCGCGCAGGTCGCGAATGCCGTCGCGGACGTTCTCCGCGACCGGCTCGCGTAACGAAATCGGAATCGCAAGGAAGGCAAGGAAAGCGGATTGAGAGTTTCAAACTGGAAGGACTACGAACTGATCGACACATCCGCCGGGGAACGGCTGGAGCGTTGGGGAAAAGTGATTCTGATCCGGCCCGACCCGCAGATTCTGTGGGATACGCCGAAAAAGAATCCTTTGTGGGAAAAGGCCGACGCCCGTTACCGGCGGTCCTCCACCGGCGGCGGCAGCTGGCAGGAGCTGGGCAGAGTTCCGCCCGTCTGGAGCGTGCGGTACGGGGACCTGAAGTTTCGCTTAAAAACGATGGGCTTTAAGCACACCGGGATTTTTCCGGAACAGGCGGTTAACTGGGACCTTGCCATGGGGCTGATTCAAAAAGCGAACCGCTCTGTGCGGGTGCTGAACCTGTTCGGCTACACGGGCGCGGCGACACTGGCCTGCCTGAAGGCCGGCGCGGAGGTCTGCCATGTCGACGCTTCGAAAGGCATGGTTGCCTGGGCCAGAGAGAACGCGGCCGAATCCGGCCTTTCAAACCGGCCCGTGAGGTGGCTCGTGGACGACTGCCGGAAATTTGTCCTCCGGGAGCAGCGGCGGGGAAACAAGTACGACTGCATTATTATGGACCCGCCTTCCTACGGCCGCGGGCCGGGCGGGGAGGTCTGGAAGCTGGAAGAACAGATTTACACGCTCATCAGCGAATGCGTTCCTCTGCTTTCCCGGGATCCGCTGTTCTTTCTGGTTAATTCCTATACGGCGGGGCTGTCCCCGGCGGTGATGGAATATCTGCTTGGAGTCCTGGTTGCAAAGCGATTCGGAGGAAAACTCTCCTCCGGCGAAATCGGTCTTCCCGTCACGCAGAGCGGGCTGGTTCTGCCATGCGGCGGAACAGCGGTCTGGCAGGCGGAATAAAGCGAAGAAGGGTGACTCAAGTGAAAAAAAAGAAAGGGAAAAGCGGAGCCGGCGCAGTTTTGGTCCTGCTGGCCGCAGCGGTTAAGCTGGTTCAGGATTCGGGGAATTCCAACTTATCGGTCGGTCTGGTTTCCCTGCTTGTAATCGCCGTAATCGCTTATGGAGCCTATTGGCTGTTTAAAAGATTTGGAAATAGGTCGGGTGACAAACTCGCCGGGTCCGCGGGGCGGTTCCCGGAACAGAGAAGCCTTTCCGGTTCTTCCCGTCTCCGGCGGGTTGCGGAATCAGAAAGGGTCCGGCCCGCGGCTTCCTTTCCGCCGGATGGTGCCGCGCGCAGCGCGGAGCAGTGGAAAAGTCTGTACGACGGAGGGCTGATTACGAAAGAGGAATACAGGGAAAAACTGGGCCGGATTTCCGGGCGCGGGTGATGATGGGATCATTAAAGGACGGAACAGGATACATGAAGGATTACATGAATGCGGAAAACGTTACGTTTTCCTATGAGGCTCAGGAAGAAGAAGAAACGGTCGAAGTCCTTCACGGCGTGTCACTTGGAATCCGGAAGGGCGAGTTTGTCGCCTTGCTGGGGCACAACGGCTCCGGAAAGTCCACCATGGCGAAGCAGTTCAACGCCATGCTGCTGCCAAGCGGAGGAAAAGTCTACGTGGACGGTCTCGACACGCTCGATGAAGACCTGAAGATAGAAATCCGCCGGCGTGTCGGGCTGGTTCTGCAGAATCCGGACAACCAGCTTGTTGCCAGCATCGTGGAGGAAGACGTGGCTTTCGGCCCGGAAAACCTGGGCGTTGCGCCGCCGGAAATCCGCGAGCGGGTGGACGAAGCGCTCAAAGCGGTCGAAATGTACGATTACCGGCTGCACGCGCCGTACAAGCTTTCCGGCGGGCAGAAGCAACGCATCGCCATCGCGGGGATTATCGCCATGCAGCCGGACTGTATCGTGCTGGACGAGCCGACCGCCATGCTGGACCCGCGCGGCCGGGACGAGGTGTTGGAAACAATTCACAGGCTGAACCGGGAAAAGGGAATTACCATCGTGCTGATTACCCACTATATGGATGAAGCGGTGGGCGCGGACCGCGTGATTGTGATGGACGACGGCAGAATTCTGACGCAGGGAACCCCGAGGGAGGTTTTTTCCCAGGTGGAACTGCTCAAAGCGCATCAGCTTGACGTTCCCCAGTCCACGGAGCTGATTTACCGCCTGAAGGCCGCGGGAATTCCGCTGCCGGACGGCGTGTTAAACATTGAGGAATGCGTCGCGGCCCTGGAACCTCAGATGAACCGGACAGAGAGATAGGAGAAGCAAATGCCTGTCATAGAAACGAATGAACTTACTTTTCTTTACGGCGAGGGGACTCCGTTCTGTAAAACCGCCGTCGATCACATCAGCATCTCGATTGAACAGGGGGAGTTTCTCGGTCTGATCGGACATACCGGCTCCGGCAAATCCACACTGATTCAGCAGTTCAACGGGCTTTTAAGGCCGACCTCCGGCCGGGTGCTTTTAAACGGGAAAGACATCTGGGCCGAACCGAAAAAGATCCGTTCCGTCCGCTTTCAGGTCGGAATGGTTTTTCAGTATCCCGAGCATCAGCTTTTTGAGGAAACCGTCCTGAAAGACATCTGCTTCGGCCCGCAGAACATGGGCCTGCCGCCGGCCGAGGCGGCGGAGCGCGCCAGAGAAGCGGCGCGGTTTGTCGGCCTGTCGGACGAGCTGCTGGAAAAAAGCCCGTTTGAGCTTTCCGGCGGAGAGAAGCGGCGTGCGGCGATTGCGGGGGTAATCGCGATGGACCCCGATGTTCTGATCCTTGACGAGCCTACGGCCGGGCTGGACCCGCGCGGAAGGGACATGCTGTTGACGCAGATCAGCGCGTACCACCGCGAACGGAATAACACGGTGATTCTGGTGTCTCACAGCATGGAAGATATTGCCCGTGTGGCGGACCGCGTGCTGGTGATGAGCGGCGGGAAGGCCGTCATGCTGGACCGGACCGAAAAGATTTTTGCACGGGGCAGGGAGCTGGAGTCGCTGGGCCTGCGCGTGCCGGAAGTCACCAAGATCCTTCTGACTTTGCAGGAGCACGGCTATCCGGTCGAAGCTTCCCTGACCGTCGATCAGGCGGTCGAGCAGCTGCTGCCGCTGCTGAAGAAAGGGGGCGCCGCCCGTGGTTAGGGATATTACTCTGGGACAGTATTTTCCCGGAAACTCGCTGATTCACCGGCTGGATCCGCGGATGAAAATTCTGCTGACCTTTGCCTTCATTGTGTTTATCTTTATTGCAACGAATTTTCAGGGCCTTGCCCTCATGCTGGCGATGATGCTTCTGGTCCTTCTGCTTTCGGGAGTCCCGCTGAGCCAGTACTTGAAAAGCCTGAAGGCCGTCATCTTCATCGTGGCGTTCACCTTTGTTCTGAACCTGTTTTACGGCGGGGGAAACACCGTGTGGAGCTGGCGCTTTATGCGCATTACGGACGGTGGGATCAGCAACGCGATCTTTGTCGCCGTGCGGATTTTCAGCCTGATTTTGTTCAGCTCGGTGCTGACGTTCACCACCTCCCCGACCCAGCTGACCGACGCGCTGGAGCGGCTGATGAAGCCGCTTAAGGTTTTGCATGTCAAGGTGCACGAAATCGCCATGATGATGACGATTGCGCTGCGGTTTGTGCCGACGCTGCTGGAGGAAACCGACAAGATTATGAACGCGCAGAAAGCCAGGGGAGCGGACCTGGAAAGCGGCGGATTCATGCAGCGGATCAAATCGCTGATTCCGATTCTGATTCCGCTGTTCGTTTCTTCCTTTCGCAGGGCCTACGACCTCGCGATGGCGATGGAGTGCCGCTGTTACCACGGCGGGGAGGGACGCACCAAGATGAAGCAGCTTCACATGTCCGGGCTGGACGCCGCCGCGGCCGTATGCTCCGCCCTGTTCTGCGCGGCGGTTCTGTACTGCGCCTTGCGGTTCCCTGCCGCGCTGCGATAGGAAGGAAGCTTATGAGAAATCTTCTGCTTACCATTTGCTTTGACGGAGCAAACTACCACGGCTGGCAGATCCAGCAGAACGCCGTTTCGGTTCAGCAGGTTTTCCAGCGGGCGTTGGAACGAATCCTGGGCGGGCAGCCGGACATCAAGGGCTGCAGCCGAACCGATTCGTTTGTGCATGCGCGCGAGTTCTGCATCAGCTTTCATACGGAACATTCGATTCCCTGCGAACGGCTGGTCGGCGCAATGAATCACTTTCTGCCCAAAGACATCGCGGTGCTTTCCTGCCGGGAGGTGTCGGATGAATTTCACGCGCGGTATTCCTGCCTTGGAAAGGAATACGAATATTGCATCTGGAATAAGCGGGTCAGAAACCCATTTTTGTCCGGCAGGGCGCTTCACTACTGGGTTCCGCTGGACCTTGTCCGCCTGAACCGGGCGGCGGCGTGTCTGGTCGGTTCTCATGATTTTACCTCTTTTTGCGCGGTCGACGCGCGGGAGAGAGACAATATGACGCGCACGGTGACCGAGGCACAATGGAAACGGCAAGGCGACGCCGTCAGTTTTTTTGTCTCAGCAGATGGATTTCTTTACCATATGGTGCGTATCATGGTCGGAACAATGCTTCGCGTCGCGGAAGGCAAACTGGAACCGGAAGCGATGGAGAGAATTTTGGCGGCATGCGACCGCAGGGCGGCGGGTCCGACGGCTCCGCCGCAGGGACTGTATCTGAACAGGGTTTTCTATCCCCCGGATTCTCTGATATGCAGGAGGAACCCCTCATAAAGCAGCGATATTATGGGATTGGCAGAGGAAGGGATGTGAGGCTCATTGGCTGAAAACGGGCGTCGTTTCGATACGACGGAATTTGATCCTGCCGGGCAGGGCCCCCACCGGCAGAGAAAGGAACCGCGTGTTTTCGGGGAGCATGCGGTTCCGCGCTGGGTTTACAGGATTGTTCTGATCCTGATTCTGTGTGTTACGGGAACTCTTGGATGGATGAACCGGGATAATCTTACTCCTTCGAATGTCCTGGAATGGATTCAGGCACGCGTTGTCGGGATGGGCGTGGGCGACGGTTATCCTCACTCCATCGCGGGCACGTCCGTCCTGCCGAAAAATTTTATTTCCGCCGATAAAAACATCTATTTTGCAAGCGACACTTCTTTGACGGTGATGAATTCAACCGCGAAGGAGCTTGTTTCCCGTCAGCACAGCTTCAGTGACCCCGTTCTCCGGCTGGGCGGGAACAGAATGCTTCTTTACAATCTCGGCGGCAGAGGCTGTCAGCTGGAAAGCATGAATCGTACGGTTAAAAAGATCAGTGTGGATCAAAATATTATAGCCGGAGCGCTTGCCCGGCAGGGCGAGTATGCGCTGCTGACGGAAGCGGACGGCTACTGCGGGGAACTTACCGCTTATACGGCGGACGGACGCGAGCAGTCCCATTACTGGTTTTCCGATTATTATCCGACCGCGGTCGCGCTGAATCCGGATGCAACCAGGGCGGCGGTAACAGGCGTCAACGTGACGAACGGGGTGATGAAATCAGCCGTTTACCTGCTGGACCTGAGCAGCGCGAAGGCGCAGCCGCCGCTCGCGGTTTATGACGGCAATATGATTTTTGACGTTTCGTGGAATGGGGACAGCTCGGTCACCGCATTTGGGGACCAGGCCGCGGTGGTTATCAATGCGGACAGCAAGGCGAAAACGGAATACGATTATGGAGCGATGCAGCTGACGGCTTACTGCTCCTCCGAAGGCATGACGGCGCTGGGCTTTTCTTCCTATTCGGGCTCTTCGAATTCCACGTTTGCAGTCCTGGACCGCTCCGGAAAAAAAATACTGTCCCAGCAGCTTCAGGGGGCAATCCGTTCCGTATCGCTGTATGGCTCCGCCGCCGCCGCGCTGTGCGGCTCTAAAGTTTCGTTTTACACGACATCGCCCGTCGGAGCCGCCGGAACCTGCGACGCGGGGAACGACGCGAAGGCGGTTGCGATGAAGGACGAGACGTCCGCATATGTGCTTGGAGTTTCGGAGATCCGGATGGTATCTGTCCGGTAAACGGCTTGTGCAAATGGCTGTTTTGTGATATATTGCTTTTGTATGCGGATTTATTTTGCTATTATGGAGGCATAAAGTGGGAACATTTTATGATCTTGCGCTGCTCGGCGTTCTGCTGATTTTTGTCATTTCAGGCCTGCGCCGGGGAATTGTCAGGACCGTCATCGAGCTGGCGGGTTTTATCGCGTCCCTCGTCCTTTCCGCGCGTCTGTCGGCTCGTTTTGCCGTTGCTGCCGGTCCGTATCTTGCAAAAGCGGTGCCTTCTCTTCATCTCAGCCAGACGCTGAGCCGAATTCTCGCCGCGGTGGTTTTATTTATCGGCTTGGAGATTTTGGTTCATCTGATTGCTTCCTCCGCCGACCATTTGTTTCGGCTGCCGGTTCTGCGTCAGGTCAACGCGCTTTTGGGCGGGGTTTTTGGTCTGGTAAAAGGTGTGGCCGTGCTTCTTGTTATCTGCGCGTTAACGCAGCTGGCGGTTCCGTCGGGACAGAGCGCAAAATCCGTGTGGAAGGAAATTGGAGATTCCCAAATTCTTCAGTTTACGAAGAAGAAAAATCCGGTTGATACATTATTACAGGCAGATCTTTGGAATGGAGTAAACTGGGATGCAAAACAGAAACAAGAACTTTAATATTCCCAATACGCTGACGATTCTCAGAATTCTGCTGATTATCCCGTTTGTCATTTACTATGCGGGAGATCAGATTCTGAAAGCCGCCGCCGTTTTGATTTTATCCGGTCTGACCGATATGTTTGATGGAATGATCGCCCGCAAATATCATCAGACGACGGAGCTGGGGCAGATGCTGGACCCTCTCTCCGACAAACTGACACAGGGCGCGGTGGCAATCTGCCTCGCGGTGAAGCAGCCGATTCTGATTCCGTTTCTCGCGGTCTTTGTCATCAAAGAGGCCTTAATGGTTTCCGCGGGAATCTTTCTGATTGGAAAAAAGAAAAAGCGTCCGGGCGGCTCCATGTGGTTTGGAAAAATCGCCACCGTTCTTTTTTATATCTCTTTTGGAACCATTGTTATTCTGAAAGGATTTTGGGGAATTGAGAATCTTTATGTCTCGGTGACGCTGCTGTCTATTACGGCGGCTTTCATGATTTACGCGTTTATTCGGTATGCACGGATCTATTTTGACATTGTACATTCCAACGATCCGAAGTACAGGATTGACATTCAGGAAGTAATGGATAAAAAGAGACGCGGCTAAAAACTTGTAAATCCGTTTTTTTATGGTATCATATAATGAATAGAAAAGAAGTGAGCTGAAATGATGATGTGTTCCAAATGCCATAAAAGACCTGCGGTTGTTTTTCTTACTCCGTCGGCCGATGCCGGGGAGAGCCGCGGGCTTTGCCTGATTTGTGCGAAGGAACTTGGAATAAAGCCGGTGAACGATCTGCTTGACCAGATGGGAATCACCGATGAACAGATGGAAGCGATGGAGTCGGAACTGAGCGATATGCTGGAAGAAAACCAGGTGGATTCCGGTGAAAACGAGAACAGCTCCGAAAGTGCTCTGAGCGGCTTTGTGCCCGGGGGTGCTGCGACGTTTCCGTTTATTCAGAATATTTTTCCCGGCGGCAACAGTCAGGAGCATGTGCAGAATGGGGAGTCCGCAAAGAAGGCTCCCAAGGAAAAACATAAAACAAAGCGCAAACATCTGGATGCGTACTGCACGAATCTGACCGCTCGGGCCAGGTCGCAGCAAATCGACGCGGTCATCGGCCGCGAAAAGGAAATAGCCCGGGTGATCCAGATTTTAAGCCGCAGAACGAAGAACAATCCCTGTCTGATCGGCGAACCCGGCGTCGGCAAGACGGCGGTGGCGGAGGGTCTGGCGCTGCGCATTGCCGGCGGAAACGTGCCCGCCGCACTGCGCAAAAAAGAAATTCATTTGCTGGACCTGACGGCGCTGGTTGCGGGAACACAGTTCCGCGGGCAGTTTGAAAGCAGAATCAAGGGCCTTTTGGAAGAAGTTAAAACAGAGGGAAATATCATCCTGTTTATCGATGAGGTCCACAATCTGGTTGGTACAGGCGATGCGGAAGGCTCCATGAACGCCGCAAACATTCTGAAACCGGCCCTTTCCCGCGGTGAAATTCAGGTGATCGGCGCGACAACCTTCAGCGAATACCGCCGGTATATTGAAAAGGATGCCGCGCTGGAGCGGCGCTTCCAGCCGGTCACGATTGCGGAACCGTCCATTCAGGATACGGTCGACGTGCTCAACGGCATTAAATCCTACTATGAGAATTTTCACCGCGTGCGCGTTCCGGAACAGATCGTCAGGAAAATCGTCACGCTGTCGGAGCGGTATATCAACGACCGTTTTCTGCCGGATAAAGCGATTGATCTTTTGGACGAAGCGTGCTCCTGCGCCGCGCTGAGAAACACTTCCATGGAGCAGTACGACAAGAACGCGGAACAGCTGGAGGCCTTGCACGCGCAGGAAGAAGAACTGACGGCGGACAGCGCGGAGCCGGATTATCAAAAGCTGGCCGAAATCCGAATGAATATTTCGCGGCTGGAACTGAAGGAAAAAGAGCTTGCGCCGGCGGCGCTGGGTTCCGAAGTCGAGGAAAGGGACATCGCCCGGGTGATCGAATTGTGGACGGGGATCCCTGCCAGCCGAATTCAGGAAAATGAACTCAAAAAACTTGCCGGACTAGAATCGCTTCTGAACAGCAGAATCGTCGGTCAACAGGAAGCGGTAGCCGCCGTTTCGGCGGCCATCCGCCGCAGCAGGGTCCAGATCAGCCCGCGCCGCAGACCTGCCTCGTTCATCTTTGTGGGCCCTACGGGCGTCGGTAAGACGGAATTGGTCAAGGTCCTTTCGAGGGAATTGTTCGACACTCCGGAAACGCTGATTCGGCTTGATATGTCGGAGTTTATGGAAAAGCACTCGGTTTCCCGCATCATCGGGTCTCCTCCGGGGTATGTTGGCTACGACGAGGCCGGGCAGGTAACGGAAAAGGTTCGCCGCCGCCCATATTCAGTCATTCTGTTCGATGAAATTGAAAAGGCGCATCCGGATGTGATGAATATTCTTCTGCAGATTCTTGACGAGGGGCGTATTACGGATGCGCACGGCAGAAATGTCAATTTTGAGAACACGGTGCTTGTAATGACCTCAAACGCGGGCAGCGAGAAAAAAGAGGGAACCCTTGGGTTTGCCCGCAGCGACGCGGATGTGAGCCGTGAGCGGGCTCTGAAGGCACTTTCCGACTTTCTTAGGCCGGAGTTTATCAGCCGCGTAGACGAAATCATTGTATTCCGGCAGCTGAAGGAAGACGATTTTGAAAAAATTGCGCACTTAATGCTTGAAGAATATGTTGCCACGCTCAAAGATCGTGGAATTCGTTTTGCCTATGACGAAAAGGCGACCGGATGGCTTGCGCAGCATGCGATCGGCGGAAAAAGCGGCGCGAGGGATCTGCGAAATTTGATTCGCCGCAAAGTGGAGGATCAAATTGCTTCTCTCTTGGTGGAAAACAGCGACGGGTCTGTTGCAGGAATTGCGGTGACCGCGGACGACGCGGAGGGAATCAAGCTGCAGGTTCTGCAATAAGGGGACGAAAAGTAAGATAAAAGGCCGGAGAAAATTCAAAATTGTTATTGACAACTGCTGCTGAACGGTGCTATAATAAGAGCCGTCGCTGAAACGCGAGTGTAGTTCAGTGGCAGAACTCCAGCCTTCCAAGCTGGTCGCGTGGGTTCGATTCCCATCACTCGCTCCATATTTTTTTTGCGCCAATAGCTCAGTTGGATAGAGCAACTGCCTTCTAAGCAGTAGGCCAGGGGTTCGAATCCCTTTTGGCGCGCCACTTTTTGACATGGTGGATGTAGCTTAGCTGGTTAAAGCGCCAGTTTGTGGCACTGGAGACCGTGGGTTCGAATCCCATCTTCCACCCCATTTTTTTAGATCATACGGTTGTGGGCAAGGCGCCGTACTTGATAGATTGGGCTGTAGCCAAGGGGTAAGGCAACGGACTTTGACTCCGTCATTTCGTAGGTTCAAATCCTGCCAGCCCAGCCACGGGTCCGCCCCGGCGGGCTTTGCGCGAAGGGCGGCCCAAAATATGAATCATTAGCTCAGTTGGTAGAGCACTTGACTTTTAATCAAGGTGTCCGGGGTTCGAATCCCCGATGGTTCACCAAATTTCCGCATCAGATAGCCGTTTTTCGGCAATCAGGTGCGGACTCTTTTTGCCCATCATTAGCATGAAACCGGCTAAAACGGCCTGAAATGTTGTAAAAATGTTGTACAACTTTTGCCCTTAAAACGGCGTCGCAATAGAAAAAACGGAAGCTCATTGGATAACTCACGTTTTTGCCGTTTGCAACGGCAGTTTTTAGCTGGCGGCCTTCCCAGGTAAACTGCGTTTGCTGGCCATTGGTTCCTTTCCGATAAAAGAGCGGATTTTCAATGGCATCGTAGGTAATATCGTGTTCTTCGCCGTTGTAATTCGTCAGCAGGTCCTTCCAGTCGGAATTGCCGTAAGCATAGCTCACCGTTCCCCGTGGCGGTTCCCAAAGCTTCCTCCGGGTCGGTGTAAGCGTAAGTATTGGCCGCCGTGATGTTCCCGCCGCGTTTGTTCTCCAAATGGAAAAACGTATAAACAGAGTAAAAACGCCATGGAAATCAGGGCAACTTGTAATCATATTTTTTCCTGCCTTAAGAATATATAAAACTAGTTAGATAATCATAAATACCATGGAAAAAAGCAGAAGTGAGGATATTGTCGCTTCTTTTATAGATAATTAATGACAGAATATGAAATGCTAAAATGAAAACAGCTTGTGCTATAAAAGAATATATTTCAAAAGGTCCATGAACAAAGTCATTAAAAAAATGAGAAATCCAAAACATTAAGCCTACAACGGGAATCGCAATATATTTACTGTGAATTATCTCTAAAATTCTAGATTGGATAAACGCTCGGTAAGATAATTCCTCTTTTAGTCCGGTAAAAACTAGGTTGTTAATCAGATCAACTACAGAAAACTTAAATTTATAGAGATTATAGAAAGCAGTAATATTACCTGTCATATAATAAATTAAATAAATAAGGAATGCCAGCATTATTCCTAAGATGATACCTGTCAAGCAAGCTTGTAGGTTTTTGTTTTTCCTCAAACCTAATGATGAAAATTTTTGCTTACGAAATTTCACTATTACAAATAGGGCAATAAATGGGATGATATTAGAGGGGAAAACTGAAATTAGACATGCTAATTTATCTGCTTGAAAATCCGCGAATCCAACGGTTATCATATAAGGATAAAGGTTATTGGCAATGTTATCTCTTATAGATTTACCCAAATTGTTTACAACCCAAAAATAGATATTTATAATATCTAATATATAAAATACAATCGCAAGAATTCCATCAATTTTATTGTAATCATGTAAATGATCATTGTGATTTCGGTACATATTCAAAACCCCATAATAAAAAACTCCAGAAGAGTCTAAAATTCCCCTGAAGTTTTACATATTTCAGATTGTTGGTCTGGAATTGTAAGCTACTATTTGATTGCTGTTATCGATATCTTCATGTAGGAAAATGTAGGAAAACGTCGCACTTCTCCATTACAATACTCTTTCTGTCCACAGAAAGATTGACATTTTCCAATGCAGCCACCATGCGGAGCTGCAAACCATTACAACCATAAAGTAACCATTATCATTGGTATGTTCTGGGCTGAGGACTGATTTTTATGCTTTTATGGGAACAGCTAGAACAGCTTAATATTCATCTAAAAAATTCTACAGATAATAATACAATCCGGACGTATAACCTTCAAGAGTAATTGTGCCGAAATTTGACTCAATTTTTTGTCGAGTTTTAAGAAGGTGTCATCTTATCTGAGTATATCTTCTTGTCTATTTGAAAAATTTGCAAGGTCCTTCCAGCCGGAATCACCGTATAACTTACCGTTGCCGTGGCGGTTCCCAAAGCTTCCTCCGGGTCGGTGTAAGCGTAAGTATTGGCCGCCATGATGTTTCTGCCGACATCATAGGGGTACGAAACGAGGGTACGTCCCGCAATTCCTATCAGAAATTTTTTGCAAATTCTGGCTTTCAGACAGACGTTATCCTATTTTCTTTATCATTATAATTTGGTGGGGCCTTCCGGAGAAAAACCGGAAGGCCCTTTTTGTTGAATCATTCAGGTGCTTTTTAGTCCTGCGGCAGATGTTACGGCACAGCCACTCTCCCTGTAGAGCCGAGTTTTCCAAGGGTGAGAGTAATGGGCGTACCGGATGCGATTGTATAGGTAGCAGTACCGTTGTTCACAAAGTGGACGCTTGAATCGGTAACGACCGTGACGTTGGTACTTTGCTGCAATACGCCGTTAATAAACATCTGGTATTTTCCGTCAACTCCCGGCGTAGCAAATCCAGTTAGAGTTGCGCCGCTGCCAGTGGACCATCTTGCGGCCGACCATGTGGCCGAGGCGTTTACTGCGATTGGCGTAGACGCGGTTACCGTCGTAAAGTAGTTGGTATCCGAAATGGACGAGGATGTGGATGCCAGTTGAAACAATTTGATTGCCATACTATTTTCTCCTTTCCGTATGAATCCTAATACGGAAGGACCGACTCTGATTTCAATGAGCAAGATTATTTGACGCGGCTTGCAGCCACCTGATTCGTCAGGAGCAGCGCATCCGTATTAAGCTACTTTATTTTATGTCTGTTATCTCTTCCCGGTGACACGGGATAGGACAACTTTAACGCTTCGCGTTAGCAGACTTTGATTTTTTCTATCATTTCCCGAATGATGGAAGCGCCGATTTCCGACCCGGGTACGCGGGCATCCGGTTCTTTCCTGAGAGCGAGACAGATTTTTAAATCCTCCAGTGCTTCCCGGTTCCGTCCAAGCCGGCGGTACAGTTCCGCGCGCAGAACCAGCAGATCGCTGTAAAAGAAAAAAAGCCGCAGACCTTCGCCAAGGACCTCCTCGGCTTCTTCATACCGCCCGAGGGACAACAGGGAAACCCCCAGACACTTGTACAGCTGCGGGCCGTAAAAACGCCCGCAACCGATCGTTTGGCGAGCCTGTTCCAAAGAGGCGGCGCTTTCCCGGCAATTTTCACGATTCAGAAATTCGATCCCTTGCAGATACCTCACGTAGCTGTCCTGCGGGTGTTCTTCCAGGTCTTTTTCCAGCAGGCGTTTCCGTTCCTCCAACTGCCATCCGACTGCTTTTTCTCCGCGGTGCGCAATGCAAAGACGGGAATCACAGATGGAGAAAAGGACTTCATCCGGGATCCATTCAAAGGAGCGGCAGCAAAAGCGATATTCATCCCGGTTCCGAATCAGCCGGAGAAACTGTGTGTGGGTAGTGATATTGCGTTCTTTCGGGTCGCAGCCAATAGAAAAGAGATAGCCTTCCGCGTTGGGGCTTTTCAGAAGAAACTTCAGTTCTTTACGGCCATCCTCAGAAATTTCCTCGTCTGCCTGTAGGAACAGCACCCATTTTCCGGCTGCGTGCTCCATGCAGAAATTCTTGATTTTACTGAAATCATCTTCCCACACAGGCCGATATACTTTTGCTCCCGCCCGTTCCGCCAGCTCGACCGTTCGGTCGGCGGAGCCGAGGTCGGCCACAAGAATTTCGTCGGCGGTTTCCTGCATGTTGTTCAGACAGTCGGGAAGAAACGCCTCATCGTTTTTCGTAATGACGCACAGACTGAGCTGCTTTTCTTTTGCCATAGCTCACACCGCCTTTTCCCGCATTTCTTCCGAAAGAGCCCGGAGGGAATCCGCCGCTTCCGCCAAAGTGACGGAAAGGCTCTGACAGACCACACGCAGATCATTGTAAAACCGGCTCTGAAGGCTAAATGCCTGCGCCGTTTTTTCCGGCGTATCGACCGTTCCCAACCGGTCCAACAGGTGAAAATAAGCACATTTCAACTGCTGGAAAAAGGTACGGCATAAGCCGTTTTCCGCAAATTGATGAAACGCGTCGATATTTTCCTGATAGGCTTCCTCCAGTGTCCGGCGGTCTTGTTCTTTCTCCCTGCTGCACAGCAGCAGCATCTTGTCGCATTTCAGCTTTTTTAAATTCATTTCCTTTGCAAGATTGCGGAATAAAACGGCGTAGCGTTCCACGTCGGTGATGAAATCGACGAGCCGCGTCCTGCGCGCCGCGATGGAGATGTTCGCCTTGTATTCCGAAATCAGTTCGCTGACCCGGGATGGGATCGGCTCGACGCAGGATTGCCGGATCAGTTCGCCGAGCTCCGCCCGGTCGGCTCCGTGGATTCTTGCGCCGCCGTCCGTTGCGTTGTAGAAACGATGCTCCGGATGGTCCTCGATGATGTGCTCCAGGCCCAGCCGGAAATCCGCCCAAAGCCGGTTGGAGGGAATCATATCTCCGTTGTTTCCTTCCACATAGACCGTGGGAATGGCATGAATCCGTTCTCTTGCCTGCTTTCCGGTTTCCTGTGAAATGACCGCTTCTTTGCTGTGCGTGAGGCCGTCCGGTCCGTAGGCGAAATCCTGCCCAACAAATATGATGGGATCGGCGCCTAGGTACATTGCGATGCATGTCGCAAAATGCGACACGTTTGCACCCGCGTCCAACTCGCTCCCGTCGCCCAGGTTTTGGTTGAACCAGCGGTTCAAGTCTTCCCCCTTGCGGAGGATGGGGATTTTTTCCCCGGCAAAAGAGCGAAAGACTCTCGGGTCAGTTACCGCGAGCGCGAGGAGGGCAATGTCGGGGGAATAATTCCGGTCTTTAAAATGGTACAGATAGGTGTATTTTGTCCGTTCGACGATTGCCAGAATATCCGGAGCGATTCCGCTTTTGGTGAGCGGAACAATGGCCGATTCCACGCAGAGGATTAGGGCCTTGCCATGAATCTCCTTGAGCTTCCGGATGCTTCGGTCCAGCGACGGGCCGTTGGAAATGATGAATGCCGGAACGTTCTTGTATTTTTCCTTCAGGCAGCTCGGGTACGGATTCTCCAGAATCTCCCGGACGTTGGACAGCATATTTCTCAGGCCGGTCATGTTGTCCTGATGACTGTTTCCAAGCAGGGACGACAGAAAACACAGCTCCCGAAAAAGATACCGGTGAATTTCAAGATACTCCGTTTTAAAGTTCCGCACGGCGGGTAAGGAGAACACAACGGCCGGATGCGTGACGCCGAAAAAGAGCATATTGTAGAAGAGCTCCTGAAACGCCTCTCTAAAGTAAGAGCTGTCCCCGACTAGAAATACGATCTTGTTTTCCTGAATCAGCGGCGACAGATCAAAATAATACAGCATCGCCTTGAACAAACAGCGGTCCCGTTCGAACACGACCACAAGCGTGTGGGGCTCTTTGTGGGCGAACAGCTCAAAAAGCGCATATCCGAATCCGGTGCCGTAAAGAAATACTTCGGCCGGGCCTCCCAGCGCAACCGACTGATACCAGGTTCTCGCCTCCCGGACCGGATGTTCGCTGGTAATATGGAAGCTTTCCTCCCCCTGCCGGTAACGGCAGACGGGGTACCCCTCCTCATTGTAGGCGACTTCTATTTTTTCCCGGAGCTCACTGTCGGAAATTTCAGACACGGAGGCTTTCAGCCATGGCGACAGCAGCGCAAGGTTTTTTTCATACATCTCTTTTGTCTCGCCCGGTTTGGCCATTTTCATATTCCGCCGCACCCCTTCCGCCATTCGTTGGTCAAGGGAATCAGTGTGTCCTCCAGCAGATCGGTAAGACCGGTAATATCCCGATTCCGCATGGAAAGATACAGCCTTTGAAGGGGGAGCAGCAGCCGGTTCAGATCGATTTGCGGCTCCCGTGAAAGCCGGTCGGTTTCGACCGCATGCTCCAGCTCCTCCATGGCATTCAAAAAACTGTCCATGCCCTCGTTGTCCTCTCCGATTCGGAACTGCCCGACCGCCGCTTCCAGGAATTTCAGCAGACGCCCCTTTTCAGGCATTGGCTGCATTGGGTCCGCTTCCACCGTCTTCTTCTCCATCGACTAATTCCCTCCATCCGTTTGTCTGATAGTTCTTTAAATGTTCCAGTGTTCCAAAGACTTGAGTCTGGACTGCGCTGTCAAAATCACTGAGGATTTTGTTTTCCTCATCCTCTTCCGCTTTCGATAAGATCACATCCGTCAGCGGACCGGATTCCACCCGTATTGCAGCGATCAGGCTGCGGAATTCCGAAATTTTCGCTTCTTCTCTCCATTCCATCTACGTTCCTCCCATTCGGCACAATTTCTCCATGAAAATTCTGCTTCGTTACTGCATTCTATTCGCCGATGGCGGCGAGGTGTTCCGTTCTCAGCCGGAATCAAGGCGCTTTCCCTTCCTCTGCATGATTAGAGCAGACGGGTCCGGGCCGCCGTCATTGGTTTTCCTCCGGCTTCTCCAACCGGTAGATTCGGCTGTAGAGCTGAAATCCCGCCCGTTCCGCAGCTTTTTGCGATGCGGAATTCCCTACAAGAATCACCGCGTTGAGGCTTTGCAGTCTGAAATGTTCAAAACCATAGGCGCTTATCGCCCGGATTGCCTCGGTGCCGAAGCCCCTGCCCTGCGACGGAGGATCGATGAAGTAGGAAACGTCGGCCGATTTCCCGTACAGATTCTGCAGACCGGCAATTCCTATTTTTCGACCGGTTGCTTTTTCGGTAATCATGAAATCAAACCTTGTTGCGTCGTCCCGGTATTTTTCAAACCACGCCAAGTGTGTTTCCATCGTGAGTGGAATTTTAGACCGAAAGAAGCGGATGATCTGCCCGTTGCTGCGCCATTCTACGATCTGGGCGGCGTCTTTCCAGGTAATGCCGCGGTAAAGCAGCCGGTCCGATTCGAAGCAGGCGCTTTTATCCCGGCTCAAAGAGTCCGAAATCAATCGGCTCACCCCTTTCAATGTCCCGCAGCGCACGTTTTCCAAGAGCATGGGAATAATATTTGGGCTTCATGCCGCAGCCGGGACGGATCACACGGATATTCTCCCCAGTGAGAAGCTCGCCGGCTTTGATGTCCTTTACGGCGAACACGGAGCGTCGGAGCGGCATGCTTTCCTTTTCGAGGGCGGACGTTCCGCCCGCCTTCCCGCCGATGATTTCCGTCGCCGTCCTCACGTTTTTCACCATTTTGCGGAATTCGCCGGGTTCCAGGGAAAAGGCTTTGTCCGCACTGTCGATATCGCGGCTCAGACACAGATGCTTTTCGATCGCACAGGCGCCCAGCGAAACGGCGACAACGTCGGCAATGCTCCCCGGCGTATGGTCCGAAAAGCCGACGGGCAGCGAAAAGGCTTTTCTCAGTTCGGGGATGGCCGCAAGGTTGCTATCGTCGTACCTCGCCGGATATTCGCTGCAGCATTTCAGCAGCACGACCTCGTGGTTGCCGCTCCCGTACGCCGCCCGCAGCGCCTCGCCGATTTCTTTTAAGGAGGCCATGCCGCACGACAGCAGAAGCGGCTTTCCCTTTGAGGCGGCATACTCGATCAGCGGCAGGTCCACCAGTTCGAACGACGCGATTTTAAAACATGGAACATTCAGCGCATCCAAAAAATCCACGGCGCTGCGGTCGTAGGGCGTAGAAAAAAAGTCCAGCCCAAGTTTTATGCACTCGTCCCGGATCACGCCATGCCACTCCCACGGGGTACTGGCCTCCTTGTAAAGCTCATAAAGCAGCCTGCCGTCCCAAAGACCTCCTTTAATTCGAAAGCAATCGCGGCTGCAGTTAATCGTCATGGTGTCGGCCGTGTAAGTTTGCAGTTTCAGCCCGTCCGCCCCCGCTTCTTTGGCCGCCCGAACGATTTTCAGGGCGTTTTCAAGGCTTCCCGCGTGGTTCGAGGACATTTCCGCTATGATGTAAGGCCCGCGGCCGCAGAGTTTCTCATAGAAAGTCATACTGTCTTCTCCTGCCAATCTCACGAAAGTCGGTGGGGAAGGGAATCCCGCTATCCCGGTTTTCTGTAAAAGCCGACTACTTTCTTTACGGCACTTACCACGTCGGCGGCATCCCGGTCCGTCATGGAATAAAAAAGAGGGAGGGTCAGCGCGGTCCTGTAGTGTTCCTCCGCATTCGGACAGAGTCCCTCCCGGTAACCAAGCCGTTGGTAATACGGCATCAGATAGACCGGGATATAATGGATTGCCGCACCGATATTTTCGGCACGAAGCGCCTTGAGTACGGCGTCCCTGCCGGCCGTCAGCCTTTCCGTGTCGAGGCGGACGACATAAAGATGCCGGACCGTGTCCGATAAAGGGATTTCTTTCGGAAGAATGATTTCCGGCATCGGGGAGAATTCTTTGTTGTAAAAAGCAGTTAGTTCTTTTCTCCTTTTTGAAAACCGCTCCAGTTTATCCAGTTGACTGCAGAGAAGCGCCGCCTGCAGATCGGTGATGCGGTAGTTGTAACCCAAAGCCTGCTGCTCGTAATAACATTCGTTTTCATTTCTGCGAATCCATTTTCCTCTTTCACGCGTGATGCCGTGTTTCCCGTAAAGCCGGGCCTTTTCGCAGAGTGAATCGTCGTTGGTCGTGACGGCTCCGCCCTCCCCGGCGGTCACGGTTTTGACCGGGTGAAAGCTAAAAGCGGTCAGGTCGGCAATGCTGCCAACCATTCGGCTGTCATACCGCGTGCCCATGGAATGCGCCGCGTCTTCGATCAGAATCAGATTGTGCTTTCTGCACAAGTCGCCAAGGGCGTAGAGGTCCGCCGCCTGCCCCATGTAGTCCACCGCGATGATTGCCTTGGTGCGGTCCGTAATCTTTTGCTCCGCCGCCTCCGGCGAAAGATTCCAGGAATGGGGGTCGATGTCGGCAAACACGGGAATTCCTCCGCAATACAGCACGCAATTTGAGCTGGCGGCAAACGTCATCGGGGGAACGATCACTTCATCTCCGGCTCCAATGCCGGCCGCGAGACATGCCGTGTGCAGAGCCGCCGTGCCGCTCGACACCGCTACGCAGCAGGCGCCCCCCGTCACCTTGCATAACTTTTGCTCAGCCTTCTCGACCATGGGACCGCAGGTTAGAAAATCGCTTTTCAGCACCCGCGTTACGGCGGCGATATCGTCCCCGTCAATATACTGCCTGCCATAGCTCAGAAAAGTATCGCGCACCGGTTTGCCTCCGTCTACGGCAAGCGGCGCAGCCGCGTTTTTGTTCTCCATTTGATGGATCAGAACCTCCCCATACAACAGCCGATGCCGAAAATCAATCGGCGGAATGGCCGTTTTCAAACGGGATCTTTGTCAGCAAGGACTGGAGCCGGCTTACATTCAGCCACTGCGTATTGGTGCCGGAACAATACTCAAACCGATACGCGACCTTTTTGGCGCCGTCCAGATTGTACTTGTCGGGGTCGCACCAGTCCATGCGCGGATAGATGACGTAATGCTTTTCGTATTCGTAGGTGGAAAGAGAATCCTCTTTCGTAATCATGACCTCGTGCAGCTTTTCGCCTTCCCGGATGCCGACTTCCGGCATTTCGCAGCCGGGGCAGATCGCCTGAGCAAGGTCCGTAACCTTGAAGGAGGGGATTTTTGAAATATAGGTCTCTCCTCCATAGGACTCGCTCAGTGCTTTCAGGACAAGATCAACGCCTTCCTCAAGCGTGATCCAGAACCGTGTCATGCTGTAGTCCGTTATTGGCAGAGAAGTCGAACCCTTTTCAACAAGGGAGCGGAAATAAGGGATAATGGACCCCCTGCTTCCGGCAACATTGCCGTAGCGTACAATGGAAAAAACCGTTTTTTTCGCGCCCGCGTAAGCGTTGGCGGAAATAAACAGTTTGTCGGAAACCAGCTTGGTACCGCCGTAAAGGTTTACCGGGTTGACCGCCTTATCGGTGGACAAGGCGACGACCTTTTTCACATTCGAGTCGATCGCGGCGTCGATTACATTGTATGCCCCGAGCACGTTGGTCTTTACCGCTTCAAACGGATTGTATTCGCACGCGGGAACCTGTTTCATCGCCGCCGCGTGCACCACGTAGTCCACCCCGTCAAAAGCCCGGTAAAGCCGTTCCTTATCCCTGACGTCACCGATAAAAAAGCGCATTTTATCAAGGTGCTTTGCAAACGTCATTTTCATCTGCCACTGCTTGAACTCGTCGCGTGAAAAAATAATCACCTTTTTGGGGTCGTAGTTTTCCAATACGCGCTTGGAAAACGCCTTCCCAAAGGATCCGGTTCCGCCGGTGATCAGCACCGTTTTTCCATTCAGCATACTACACCTGCTTTTCCCTCTGCTTCGCTGCAGCTTCAGCGGAGTTTTATTTGATCCTTTCTCAATTTATGTTTTTATAGGAAAAATGTGCTCCGTTATGATTCGGGAGGATCGGGTCCGCATATATTTGGGGCGAAAAAAATATATTAAATGAAGATGGAAAGACTCGTCGGGCGATGACGGGTGACATGGACCACGAGGGGATGATCCGATATGAAACTGGCATTGGGCACGGCGCAGCTAGGAACCGATTATGGCATTCAGGGAAACGGCAAACCTGATCCGAAAGAGGCGGGAAAGCTGCTGGACGCCGCTCTGGAGTTGGGGATTTCCTTGTTCGATACGGCGGCGGACTATGGCGATGCCGAAGCTCTTCTGGGAGATTATCTGGGAAATGGCGGCACTCGGGACTCCGTCCGGGTCGTGACCAAGCTGGAGCAGGGGGTCCTGGACGGCGTTCCCGAGAAGAAATACGAAGCCGTCCTGGAACAGAAGATCGAACAAAGTATGCGCAGGCTGAAGAGTTGCCGTCTGGACGGCCTTCTGTTTCATAACGCGGAATATGTTTTCCGCCCGCGCGCCGTGGAAGCGCTGATCGAAGAAAAATACCGAGGGGACGTAAACCAAGTCGGGGTTTCGGTATATACTCCCGCGGAAGCGGAGGAGGCCCTTGCCTATGACGGCCTTGACGTGATTGAGGTGCCGTACAATGCTTTGGACCGGAGACTCGACCGGAGCGGCTTTTTTCGAAGGGCCAAGGAGCGCGGAATGACGGTTTTCGCGCGCAGTTCGCTGCTGCAGGGCCTTTTAACGATGCCGCCGGAACGGCTGCCCGATTTCATGGGCTTTGCGGCGCCTTATGTCGCGCAGTTTCAGGAGCTGTGCGGGGAAGTGTCCCTTTCGCCGCTGGAGTGCGCGGTGGGCTTTGCCGCCGCGCACCCATGCATTGATTACCTGGTCTTCGGCGCGGACAGCGTGAAGCAGCTTGAGGAATATGCCCGCGCCGCCCGAAAGGGGATGGACCCGGAGGCATACCGGCTGATCTTTTCAAAATTTCAGGATGTTCCCGAACGGGTGATTACCCCGTTCCTTTGGAGAAAGTGAGGGGAATGCCATGCTGCCGTATCTGGCGATCGTACAGGCGCGGATGGGTTCGTCCCGGCTGCCGGGAAAGGTCATGGCGGATCTGTGCTCCAAGCCGATCATCTGGCATGTGATTGAAAGGCTCAGGTTGTCGAAAACGGTGGGGCGAATCGTCGTGGCGATTCCGACGGGCGAGAAGGACGACGTCCTGTTCGCTTATCTGCATGAAATCGGCGCGGAGGTTTTCCGCGGGAGCGAAACCGATGTCCTGGGCCGTTTCTGCCAGGCTTCCCGAGCGCACCCGTCCCATGCGGTTGTGCGTGTCACCGCGGACAATCCTCTTTTCGATCCAAAGGTGCTTGACGAAACCGTCCAATATTTTGAAAAGGGCGGGTACCGCTATGCCCGTACCGAGGGGTTCCCGCTTGGCGTCGGCGCGGAGGTGTTTACGGCTTCGTTGCTGGAGGAAGCAAACGGCAGGGCCTTGACGGCCTTTGAGCGTGAGCATGTCACCCCGTATATGTATACCTCGCAGGGAAGCCGCGGCGCTTATGACTGCGGGAAAAATCGCAGCCGTATCCGGCTTACGGTGGACACGGAAGAGGATTTCCTTTTCATGCAAAAAATTTACAAACATTTTTTTAGGGGATTTCATAATTTTTTTCTTGATGACATCCTTGCTTATCTTGGGGAAGAAATCTGACCTTCTCAGGAACGGACGGGATAAAACGGACGCGGAGGCGAATTGTTTTGAACAGTCTTTTTAATCTGACGGGCAGGACGATTGTCATTGTCGGCGGGGCCGGCTACCTGGGCGGGCCGCTCTGCGAGGCTTTCGCGCAATACGGCGCCTCGCTGGTCATCGCTTCAAGGAATGCCGGGCGCTGCCGGGCGCTCGCGGAGGAACTATCCAAAAAATATAAGGTGGGGGCGATGGGGGAGCGGGTCGATATTCTCGATACCGACAGCATCCAACTTTTGTTTCGCACTGTCAGCGAGCGGTTCGGAAAGGTCGACGTCTTGGTCAACAATGCGTATTCCTCCGTTTTCGGCTCTGTCGAAACGATGTCCGACGAACTTTGGAATCGGGGAATTCAGGGGACGGCCGGCGGAGTTTTCCGCTGTGTCCGCGAGGTTCTGCCGTACATGCTGGACCGGCATTACGGCAAAATTATCAGCATTGCGTCCATGTACGGCGTGATGGCGCCGAATCCCGAACTATACGGCGGCGACAGCAGAATCGGCAGCCCAGTTTGCTACGGCGCCGGAAAGGCCGCCGTGATTCAGCTGACAAAATATATTGCCGCCTATTACGGCAGGCAGGGTATCCTGGCAAACTGCATCTCCCCCGGCCCGTTTCCTCATAAGGATGTTCAGGAAAACCGGGATTTCATGACCGCGCTCGGTGAAAAAACCATGCTGGGGCGTTTCGGCCGCCCGGAGGAACTCATGGGAGCCGCCGTGTTTCTGGCCAGCGACGCGTCCAGTTACATCACGGGGCAAAACCTCTGCGTTGACGGCGGAGCGACCTCCTGGTGAATATCCGCTGAGCTGCACGAGGATGTGTCACCGGATGCGTTTGGGGAATAATATAAAGGGATCACAGCAAAGAATTATTGCCCGGGGTGAATACCGTGTCAAATTTTTGTCCTTTCATTACCTGTCGGTTGACGGACCGATGCGGAACTGTCGTCAGCCCATATGATCCGGGCGCCATTCTCTATACAGTGCTGCCGCCTTCCGGGAATAAGTTGAAACAAGAGAACCTGTCGGTCGCGATAGAAGGATATGTATCAATATATTTGGATGAAAAAAGAATTTCCGTTCCGATTCCGTTTTACATCGTTCCGTCGGTCCGGGTTTCAGCCCCCAAAAGGAGCTCTTTCACCTTTCGGCTGCAGAGCTTTCATTGTTGGGCGCTTCCCTGCGGCTGCGGGGAAAGTCCCGGGTTTGAGCGAGTCAAGCTGCTGATTCGCATGGAAACGGTCGTTTCCGCCAAGAAAGCCTGCAGCCTGCTCGTCCCCAAAATAGATTCCTGCCAGCGGGAAACCGACCGCGTTTGTATCTATGCGAACAGGATTTTTGACAGTGTCCGCTTTTGCGGCGGATGCTGTATCTATTATAAGAATGTCGAGCTCCGCGCGGAGCTCTCCCAATACAACGCCGTTTCCGACGGCGTCAGGCGGACTTACCGCAACTGCGACGAACTGAAAAAATACGGAGACAAAGGAATCCTCTCCCCGGAAGAAGTTTCCTATTACGATGTATTCGTAAACGGCGTGCTGCAGCCGAAACCAACCTACATTTTAAAAAGGGGAGAACTGACGTTCACAACGCAGGACGTTCCTACCAAAGGGGCGCCCGTCATAATTTTATTTACCACATGGAGGAATATAGACTGCCAAATCATGGAGGTTTCCGACCGGCAGTACAACGCCGTTTCCGACGGAATGAAAAAGAGCTACACCGATGAAGACGAAATAAAAGAGTATGGAACCCAGGGGATTCCCTCTCCCTGTGAAGTGTCCTATTATAATCTCTATCTCAACGGCGTCCTTCAGCCGAAAGTAAACTACCGGATTCGAAAGGGCCTTTTGGAGCTGACCACATCGGACGCCCCCGCGAAAGGAACTCCCGTCATTCTGGAATCTATCGCCATTCGCGATTCGGAAGGCCGCCTTTTTCACGCGGAGGCCCTCCACTACAACGCGTACTCCTACGGCGGGAAAATTTATACAAACCGGGATGAAATCCGCATGTACGGTGAAAATGGAATTCCGAATCCGAATTCTGTTTTTTATCAGAATTTGTTTATTAACGCCGTCCTGCAGCCTCATGCGAACTACATCGTGCAGCAGGGCTGCCTTTTGCTTGAAACAACGGACAGCCCGACGGTTACGGCCCCCATTACGCTGCAGTCCGTCAGCGGCGGCTGCGAGCTGCCGAACTGCGAAACGCAGATGTCCGACGCGGCGCTTGCACAGTGGAAAAAGGTGTATTCCTGCGGAGAGAATCCCGGCATTTCCCCCGATCGCATGCCCGGCGGAGATTAGGGGCCCGCGACTGCGGAAAAAGAAGAATCGCCCCGATCTTGCTTTGATTCCAGAATGTGATTAAAGATCGATTCTATCGGTCTCTAAGCCCCTGCCAATCCAATAGCTTACGACAGCAAGCCGAAAAACTTCGGGCTTGCTGTTTTAAAAATACCCCTTTTGGGGTATTTGCTATTCCGGCTTTCGATTGTACAATAAATCGGATACCGGAATTTTGAATTCGACGGAAAGGGACGGTTTAATGAGCAGGATCATCAACGTCATCCCGCATGACGATTATACCTTAACCATCGCTCTGAGCAATGGGGATAAAATTATATTGGATATGAGGAAAAAAGTCGACACGATTTTCTTTCAAAGCCTGAAATCCCCGGAAAAATTCCGGAACGTGCATTTCGAGGACAAACGTATTTTCTGGGACGGCGGCACTCCCAACCTGCCGCTGGGATTCACGCTTGACAATATCCTGTTCGATATCCGGGACGAGTAAACTCCCTGAAAAGTCTAATTGCAGCCGGGTAGAAAAGCATGAAACAAACCTGATAAGGTAAGCGGCAAGACCGAAACCGAAACGGCCCCGGCACGGCGTATATCATGTTCGACGTGTACGACAATAAAAATCATCTGCTGACCCACGCGTCCGTACGGGTGGACGTGAAAACGGGAATCCGGCCGAGGGACGACTCAACCAGATAGATCGGCGTGTTTTAGCCGGAAGGCGAACAAAATCCCTTTACCAATGGCGGCGTTTTGTTAGAATCCTGTCAGAGGTGTATGCTATAATATGAAACAAGAGAATTATCACAGGGCAGCGAACCTGTTCCGCTTGAAATGCGAGGAGAGAAGAACAACATGAGCAGAAATTCAATCAGTCAAAAAGCGCTTTCTTTATTGTTAAGTTTCGCGCTGATTTTTAGCCATCTTTCACTGAGTACGATGGGAGCCTATGCAGCCGACGCAAAAAGCATTGTCGGCTTTGAAGAGCTTGCCCCGGAAGTTGCGGAGCAGAATGCGGCCCTCGGTACCCCCGAAGCCAATTTGAGTCTTCCGAAAACGCTGAGGGCAAAGATTCGTACCGCGTCAGATTCCGGGACTTCGGCACCGGGCAGTCAGACGCTGGTTTCAAGTGAGCCGGAGCCGGAAGATACGCAGTCCGGCGCTGAAAAGCCCTCCGTGGATTCGGAGGATTCCTCTAAGGCGGAAAGCGATTCGGAGCCGGGCGGGCAGACGCTGGCTTCTAGCGAGCCGGAGCGGGATACGCAGTCGGGCGCTGAAAAATCCTCCGTGGATTCTGAATTCTCCTCTTCGGCGGAAAGCGAAACGGAGCCGGAGAAAAAGCCGGATGAACCGGTTGTTTCCGAACCGGATTGGGAGGACATCACGGTCACATGGGCACCGTCTCCGGACTATGACGGCAATACGGCGGGTAAATACCGTTTCACGCCGGAGCTGCCGGAGGGCTGCGTGCTTTTGGACGGCGTAACTGTGCCCGAAATCATCGTGACGGTGGGCGAAGGTGCTGCCGCCCGCCTTGCACTGGGAAGCAGCGACTCCACGACGCTGTATCTTGATCCGGGGCCTGTCACCATCGGAGACGGAACCGTAACCGGGTTTAACTATGAGGGAGAGAAAGTAACGACCCCGGATCCCAACGGCAACTATAAAATTAAACAGAGTCTTAGTGAACCAACCGGATGGAACATCCTAATTACAGGGGGAACGCATGAGATCACGCTTGATGGTCTCAATATAAATAATTTGACAGATCGGTCCGCCATCTGTGTTGAGTCGGGTGCGACCGTCACGTTGAAGCTGAGCGGCGATAATGTTATTCGTACACCGGGAGATAGAATTGTTGTTGCCGGGGTTGAAGTACAATCCGGCGCAACGCTGATCATCGAAGACGCCGGCGGCGCTTCGCTGACAGCGGACGGCGGTCAAATGGGCGGCGCGGGGATCGGCGGGCAGCAATGCTTTCCGTGCGGCACCGTTGTTATCAACAGCGGCACGGTCACGGCGACCGGCTACGGCGGCGCGGGCATCGGCGGCGGCGACGCCGGCGGCGCGGGAGGAATCGTGACGATCAACGGCGGCATTGTCACGGCGACCAGCCACGGCGGCGGCGCGGGGATCGGCGGCGGCGGCACCGCCGCGGGAGGAACCGTGACGATTAACGGCGGCACGGTTACCGCGACCGGCGACCTAACCGGCGAGGGCTGGGGCGGTGCCGGGATCGGCGGCGGAGGCAAAGGCGCGGGAGGAACCGTGACGATCAACGGCGGCAGCGTCAAGGCAACCAGCACCGGCGGCGGAGAGGCAATCGGAAAAGGAAAGGGCGGCTCCGACAGCGGCACGCTGACAAACAGCGGCGGCAGCAAGGTCTGCCTGACAACAGTCGCGCTGCCTTCTAAGGACGCCGAGACCGTGGAGGCGCTTTCCCTGACGCAGGGCGGCTCGAAAGTTTCCTACGGAATCACCGATATGAAACCGGATGAGGACGGAAAGCTATACCTTTATCTGCCGGCATCCGATGACACGATAGCATCTGTAACGGCACGTTTTGCCAACGGCCACGAAGCGGAATATAAAAATTACTACGGCAGCGTAACCGGCGCGGGCCCGAACGTGCTGAAAATGGACCCCGTGCTTTCCGTGAACAGTTCCTACTCTTGTGGGGATACCATCTCGCCTACGGTAAGCGGCAGTTCAAGCGGCGTCACTTTTTCGTACTCGGGGAAAAGCGGGTCTGAAACTACATACGGACCCAGTTCCACGCCTCCCACAAACTGCGGAGATTACACGGTGTCGGCGACACCGGATGCAACAGATTCCTATTACAGTAAAACGCTGACCGGGGATTTTTCCATCACGCAAAAGGATATCGGAACGGCTTCGATTGCAAATATAACCGGATGTCAATACACGGGAAACCCCGTTGAACCGGACCTCACCGTGACGGTCGGCGGCACTGCCCTGACGAAAGGCACGGACTATACCGTGTCCTACGTCAGCAATACCGACCCCGGGACCGCGACGGCGACTGTAACCGGAATCAACAATTATACGGGCAGCTTAAGCAAGACTTTTACAATCGGCAAAGCCGACCCATCCGTTTCGCTCTCCGCGGACCCGGCAAGCGGGGCGAAGACTGGGGATACCGCTACGCTGACCGCGTCGGTCACGGGTGTTGCCGGCCATCCCCCCACGGGAACCGTGAAGTTTTATGACGGCGGTAAGGAACTGGGAACAGGAACTCTTTCAAGCGGAGCCGCTTCCTATAAATGGAGCGGCGTCGGCGCGGGCGACCATGCGCTGAAAGCGTCCTATTTGGGAGACAACTACTATAACACGGCGGACGGCAGCATCGGCGATTATCCCATCGCAAAGCGGACGCCGACGTTGGGGACGGCTCCCGCAGCCACGCGCGTCCCTTACGGTTCGGCCCTTTCCGCTTCCGCGCTGACCGGGGGCAAAATGGTCGGCGCGAACGGCACCGCGGTCTCGGGAACCTTTCAGTGGAACAGTCCGGACACGGTCGTTAAATCTGACGGCAGCTATGAAGCGACGTTCACTCCGACAGACACCGGCAATTACAACACGGCGACCGTGACCGTACCGGTAACCGTGACATATGCCGACCCGACGATTTCCGTCGAAGGTAATCTTACCGATCAAAATCAGTGGGCGGCGTACATACCCCTCACGGTCACAACAATTACGTACGATGCCAATGCTTCGGCCCGTGTGACCGCGGCGTTCAAAGCAAACGGGCAGGCGGATTTCGGTGCCCCGCAGTCCCTCATGCCGGGCGGTACCTTCACGGCAATTCAAAACGGGACCTACCGTTTTACCGTCACCGACGGGCAGAACCAGACCGCGCATTGGGACGTGACGGTTACCCAGATCGACAATACGCTTCCGAACACGCCGGCGGTCACGGAGGCCGGGAAGTACACGGCCTCCAACTGGTACAAAGAATCGCAGACCGTATCGGCGTCGTTCACGGCAACCCCGGGCAGCCCGGAACACCTCCAGTACAGCCTTGACGGCGGAAAAACGTGGACGGACGGAACCTCCGCCACGGTTTCCGCCGAAGGGACGACGTCGGTCTCTTTCCGCGTGACCGACGAATTGGGCAGAACGGGCACACAGGCAAGCGCTGCCGTCAACATCGACCTGACCGCGCCGACGAATCTTGCCATAGCCTATCGGACGAATACGGTTAAAAACATCCTGAACTTTCTGACCTTCCGCAAATTCTTTAACGACACCGTGGACGGCGCCGTCAGCGCGCAGGACGCCGGGAGCGGCGTCGGCATGTACCAGTATGAGATCGTCCCGGACGGCGGCAGTCTGGACCAAAACAAGTGGGTCACCGGGGATACCTTCAGCATTCAGCCTGATTTCAAAGGCACGGTGTACGCGCGGGCGCAGGACAAAGTGGGCAATGTCTGTGAAGCCGTCAGCGATTCGATTGTGACGGATCAAACGAAGCCTTCCATCACGGCCTCCTACGCGTATTCGGGACAGAAAATCTACGATTCCGGCGCGAAAATCGGCGTCGTGGTAACGGACGCCTGCGCGGGAGTGAATCAAATCACCTATCAAATTGGCGCGGGCACTGTTCAGACAACGGACGTCGCCGCCGGCGGCACGGCGCCAAACGGAAAATACTCGTTCTCCATCGGCGGCCTGCCGTACGGCGACTACAATGTCGTGATCGGAGCGACGGATAACTCCGGCAACGGCGCGGGCGCGGTTACAGTTCCGGTGAGTATGGCGTCGGTTACCGGCGTCGCCGTCACCGGCGCGCCCGCAAACGCCACGCAGGGTTCGACTTACCGCCTCGGCGCGACCGTCTCGGGGCAAAACAGCCCCTCGCAGGCGGCAAACTGGAGCCTTTCCGGAAATCAGAGTACGAATACCAAGATAGACCAGAACGGAATACTCACGGTCGGAACAGACGAGACGGCCGCAAGCCTGACGGTCCGCGCGGCGTCCGCCGCAGTGCCGTCGGTTTCCGGCAGCGTGACGCTTCCGGTCAAGGCGCGCGTCCTAACGGGCGTTTCCATGAAAACACTTCCTTCTAAAACACGCTACTACAAAGGGGAAGCTCTGGATGTGACCGGCGCGGTGATTACAGCGGCCTATGACAACGGCACGTCGGAGGATATTCCCGTTACCTTGGCAATGGTAAGCGGATTCGACAGCTCAAAAACCGGGACGCAAAACGTAACCGTAACCTACAGCGGCCTGACAGCCACCTTCCCGGTTACGCTGGAGCAGCGTCCTTCGTCCGGCGGCTCTTCCGCTCCTTCTCTTCCCTCTTCGCTGACGGATGCCACGACGCATATCACCGTTGACCTTTCGGGCGCAACCTTCCCGTCGTGGGTGACGGGCGTTTCGCTTTCCGCTACCCCCGAAACCGCCTCCGGCGTTCCGACGGGGACGACGGGAGGCGCGGCCGACCCGCAGGGCGCGGCGGCCTGCAGCCTTGCCGTATCTGATCAGGCGCTGAGCGTCATTGGAACGCCGCTTCTCTTGAACATCAGGCTGCTGGACCGGAGCGGAAACCCTGTTTCCTTTACCGGCAGCGTCACGGTCAGGATTCCGCTTCCCGCGGGGCTGCGAGGCACGCCGCGCGTATTCCGGTACGAATCAGACGGTACGCTGACAGACATGAACGCGGCCGTGGAAAACGGCTTCCTCGTATTCCAGACCAGCCATTTCAGCTATTACGTCATTGCGGGCACGGGCGATTCGATCACGCTGGACACAAAGGATTATTCGATGCCCGTCGGCGGCAAGTACCAAATCGGCGTGAAACTGACCGGTACGAAAGCCGCGGCGGTAAAATTTCACTCGACAAACGATAAAGTCGCAACCGTTGCAAAGCTGAAAAACGGCAATTATCAAGTCACCGGAAACGGCCCCAGCACGGCGTACATCATGTTCGACGTGTACGACAATAAAAATCATCTGCTGACCCACGCGTCGGTAAGGGTCGATGTAAAAACCGGAATCAGGCCGAGGGGCGATTCCACCAGGCAGATCGGCGTGTTCTAATGCCGTGTGTAGAGCGTGAAAGCGCCTGTACCACTTGAAAAAGAAGGAATAAATTTGAGAAATACGTATTCTGTTCCTTTGACAAAGAAGGCAAAAACAAAGAGGCCTAAAAAAAAGAAAGATAAGTTGAAACACCTATTGATAGAGTCAGAACGTCAGTGGAAGGAATCAGATGATGGATTTAAGCCTATCTATCCAATTCTATCGCCTCCGCCGAAAATATTACTCTCCTATTCTCACGCTGTGGATGATACGCAGTTGTATGAGCCGTTGTACCATAACGTTTCAGCGGAAGAAAGAACGCCACCGCCCCAAACAGCAATACAGCAACCACCGGCTGGTGCAGCGCAAGACACTGCACCTCAGGCGACAGGTCGAGAAGCGCCTCAACTGTTGCCACCGCAGCAACCGGTTAGTGCTGTGCAAGCCGTCTCACTTCAGGCAGCCAAACAAGAAGCGCTACCGCGATCAACGCCTGAAATGAAAAAAGCAAATGCAATCGCTACAGCAGCATTACGCTCCGATTCTTCAGCAGAAACATCTGCACTTTCATTGCCTCCGCCCCCGTCACCTATATCTCAGCCGCCGGAGTCCATAGCGCCGCAGGCTAACGGGGCACCCCCGCCGCCCCCGCTGCCCCCGCCACCAGCGGTTGCGCAAACCGTAGCACCGAAGGCGGCCAAACAAGAAGAGCCGCAGGCTAAAAGCACATTAGAGGACCAAATAAAAAGCCCTAAACTTAAAAAAGCTAAATTTACACAGAATTCAGATACGAAAGCGGCCGTGGAGGATACGCAGATCTTAACACCAGAAATTTATAAGAAATTGGAAAGCGCTGATTATACTGCTCTGTCACGGTTTATAGATGCAGAAAAAAAATCAGAAGATCCATCCTTAAAGCCAACACAACAGCAACAACCAGATGAAAAACAGGTTGAAAGTGAAATAGACCATGAAATTACCTTGAAGGAAACAAGCGGTGTCTATGAAGTTAAATCATCAGAGACATTAGGTAAGGTTAAATTTGTAAAGGATTCTCAAGATTCAGGAAAAATCGATGAGATTTGCAACAAGATATTTAAACAAATTGGAGTACCGTATATTATTTTTGGTAATCCCGCTGGTGAGATTATTGTCGTCCTGAAATATGGTGGAGGGTTAACAACTGATGAACAAACGGCCAAATTTCTTGGTACAGCAGCGGAGAAGTCGTATAGTTCTAAGGAAGGCGGGTCATGCATACTAAACATGATAAATGAATTAGATTCACTTTATTGCTGTACTATGACAAATCCAAAAGTATTGTTATTTTTAAAAGACTATTTCACGGTGCGTACGGCTTGGCATGAAAATAGTCATAACAATCAAGCGGGCCAACTGAGTGAGGAGACAGCTAGAAATTTATTAAAGCTTAATGGCAAAGGCATATTTCCGATGGATTTACACAATATTCTTTTCAATGAAAACAACATGAACGAAACCATACTTGAATGTGTTCCGCCAAAAAATTTGGAAAAGGGATACTGTAGAATAAAACTAATGAACGGCAAAACATACTTTGTGCGTTTGCAATATAATGAGGATCTGGCTAAAGCAAATAGAGATGCAGGTGCAGATGCAATCCAGAAAAATTTAAAGAAATTGGAGCTTATCTTACAGGAAGCTAAGCAAAACCAATTTCCCTTTTTAAAGCAGGTTTTTATGGGGGCTGCAAAAACTCTTGCAGAAATCGCCGGGTTAGAAAAATCTCAGCAAATAGAAAGTGTTGAAATTATTGAAAATGGAAATTGGGTCTCATATCGGGAAAATCTGAGTGCCGTATACGTTCCCGGAATGATTACGTCAGATATAATTAATTACATATTGAATTATATTAATTCGGTTTTGTCGACGGTATATACCAAGGCACAACAAAAATTTGGTGAATTAAAAGCGCCTAAGGTGGCAACAAAAACCGACTTGAAACAGGCAACAGACGATTCGGAACAGGATGCAATCGAATTTGCGCAAAAGTTGCAAGAAGAATGGACTCAAAAAGTCATCCCGCGTTTAGAGATGGCTCCTCAACAGGATGGGCCTGAGCATGACATGGCTCCTCAGCAAAATCTGCCGGAACCGCCGCAATCCCCCTCGTCGCCTTCAATGCGCCCGTGGATGATATCATGGGGACGGGGTCTGTCACCAGTGCCATTATCTGCGGATAATGGAGATTCTGAAATGGAAGACGCGCAGAAAAGTGCGTCCCCGCCACGGCTCGATACCCCGCCTGTTGAGGATGTATGCGATGTTGTAAAGGGGTTATCGCATCCATCAGAGAGATTAAATGAATTGCTTAATAATAAATCGGATAAAATAATTGAGGAGAATTTTGAAATCGGTTCAGCCTCTGGAAATGGGAACAATTGCTTGTTATATAGTCTTTATCAGCTGATTTTCGGCAAAAAAGAAGCCGATGAAAATGATCCAGAGGCATTAAAAACAGTCACAGGTTGGCGCACTGAATTAAATGTAGGAGAAGGGAACCAGATTGATGCTGTTGATCCCGTTGTTTTTAGATTTATAGAAGCCAAGGTACGACTTAAGATCGTTGTGGTTGATGAAGGCCTTATCAAAGACATTATTCCAGTCGGTTCTGATGAAAGTAAAAAATTAGTTTATATTCTACGCACAGGGCGGTCGATGGATGAGGGCCATTTTGTGCCCCTGTGGCCAAAGGATGAAAAGGAACAGACTAACGTCCGCAAACGGGATAGTGAGGAAAGTGAAAAACATAAAGCCTAAAGCTAAAAAGCAAAGATTATAGCAACCTAAAAGTTAAGGTAGGTGGTCAAAAAGAGGGAAGCCATTTGCCGGTTTCGCTTTCCCTTCTTTTTCCGCCTCATTCCTGAGCGCTTCCATCATCAGCTCGTTCGTAACCCGCCCGCCCCGCACTTTCGCGGCCATGCGGGCCAGCCGCGCGGTGGCGTGGATCGTCGCCGGGGAAAGCTCCAGCTCCCGCGCGTATGTCTTCAGGTCTAAATCGGGGCAATCCCCCGGGAACGCCTGTTTCCACAGCAGAAGCCGCTGCGCCTCGTCCGGCATGGAAAAGCGCGCCAGAACCGTAATGCGGCGCAGAAACGCCTCGTCGAAGTTTTTGAACAGATTCGTGGCCAAGAGAACCGTCCCGCCGTACTGCTCGATGCTTTGCAGCAGGTAAGACGTTTCCACGTTCGCGTAGCGGTCGTTGGAGGAGCTTACCTGCGTGCGGCGGGAAAACAGCGCGTCGGCCTCGTCGAAAAACAGGATGCAGCTCCGCTCCTTCGCCGCCTCGAAGATTTCCGCCAGGCGCTTTTCCGTTTCACCGATGTATTTGTCCAGCACGCGGGAAAGGTCGATTTTCAGC
>NZ_JBJKOP010000024.1:0-30084 GCF_046707225.1 Caproicibacter sp.
GGAAGTGGCGGGATCGTCATTCTTCCGGCTTTATGTTGATTTTTCATTTTCTATTTTCTCTTCACGCAAATTGTAAAAAGAGCCCATCCTTCGCTTAACGCGTCAGGTGGGTTCTTCGACAATCTGAAACACCCTTTTCAGGGTGCTTTTTCTTTTTTCTCCTGATTCCCCGTATGCAACAAAAAAAGAGCACCCGATTGGGGTGCTCTTCCTTGGGCCGTCTGCTCAGCTAAGTTGCCGGCCTCGGAGTATGCTCATTCTCTGTATTTACGGTAGTAAAAGTAGCTTTCACTCTCCATATTAGGCTGCGTGTGCCCAATAGGCGTCCTTTTTTCAAACAATTGAAAACCACATCTTTCGGCCAACATGCAGGAAGGTTTATTTGCACAGTCTATCGTCAAAATTAAATAGGGTAAGTCTGATACGGAGAATATCCAAGCTGTAAGGGCGTTTACTGCTTTTTTGGTATACCCTTTGCGTTGATATGCCTCGCTCATAAAGTAGGCCAGTTCAACTTCATTCAAGGTATCTTCAAGTCCCATACCACCATACCAATTAACTTGTCTGTTTGATGCAAGACGATTGCATACCGTTTGTTTTCGTATACATCTACAGAATTCTTTTGAGCCTGGAGCCAGTCCAGATACCCAAAATAGTCTTTTGGCGATGGGCCGTTTTCAGACCAATCTTTCATAAATCGAACGATATCTCTTTCACGGACAATTTTCCAAAGAGATTCGGCATCCGTTCGTTTAAAATCCCGTATTACGATGTCATCCAATTCAATTCTCATAAGGTTCCTCACGTTATATAAACAATCCGAATTAATTGTAGCACAAAAGCCGCCAAAATAAAATGAAAGCTCCCTGTGCAGGTTCAAAACGGCACAGGGAGCTTTTTTCTTGGATCATTTGCTCAATAAAGTTGTAAATTCGAATTATGCAAATTTATAGAAGCTGTCTGCGGTACAGTGATAATAACGAAAACTACCTTCTTGGCGAAGAAAGTGAAATCCGACTTTTTCAAGCACATGCTGGCTTCTTTCGTTTTTTATCACAGCGTCCGCATTGACTGAAGCCATGTTGAGTTCAGAAAATGCATAAATCAGGGCAAGTCTTTCTGCCTTTGTCCCTATGCCTTGTCCTTTTACGGAATCGTTCTGAAGGTGGATGCTGAGCGTACATTTTCTGGCAATCTCATCTATATTTTTTAAGATGATCTCTCCAATCGGCTCCCCTTTGCTCATAATCGCAAAGAAGATTCTTCGCTTTAATCGTTGCCTCTCAAAATATGCGTCTGCCCAGCTGTCGCTGTATAAAAACTGCTTAAACAAGCTCATATCCATATAAATATCCGGGTCTCTTTTAAAGCCCTTATAATATTGACGACAAAGTTCCTTTGTCATCGGTATTAGGGAAATGCACAACGCCCAAACCTCCTTTTACGCAATCTTTGCCCCCCTGGAATTCCACTCCGCTTTCCGAATTATTCCGGGTGCCTGCTGATTTATAAAACCCGAATATATTTATTTATACAACAATTTATAAGATTGTTTTTAGAGAATTCTAAACTTTTTGTTCTTACGACAAAATATTTCCTGCCTCGTTATTCCCAAAACGTCAGATAAGGAACCAGGTTGATCCGGTTGGCAAGCAGGATCCAAACATGATATAAATATCCTACAAATACAAGCGTTGCCAGGGCGTAATCATAGATGTATCTGCGCGTGTTGACCCGCATCTTGAATTGGCGGCGTTCCGCGATCGCCCTTTTGCGCTCCGCCCTGTTGCGGATTGCTTTCCGGTTTACGGTCTGCGGTACGGCCTCCGCCTCCACGCTCTGCACGCCGATGCTGGCGAACAGCTCCGGGATGGTCAGAACGACCGTCGTCAGGAACATCATGCCGAAGCGCTGGTACAAAAAGTGCTGGAGCGTCATGAGGTAGAGCAGCGCGGAAAAAAAGGACAAATTGATTAAAACGCCGTTTCGCTCGTCCCGCCGCAAAATAAACCGGGTCAGAATCAGGATCACGGCAGCTGTGATGACCGGAATCGCCGCCGTCTGCCAGTCGCGGCCCATCATATAATAAAGGCCCTGCTGGGTTGCATACGATTGATACACATATTTCGTGACCAGATTAAAAATCGGCCAGGACAGCCAGGTAATCAGCGCCGCGATTCCGCTGTAGCTCAGCAGGAACTTCCAGTTGACCGGAAGGCGGGCGATAAAATAAAACGGAAGCATAATGATGATCGACTTGTGGAACGTCACGGCGAGCAGCACAATCAGCAGATACGGAACAAATTGTCTCTTCTTGATAAATTCGATGGAAAACAGGAAAATGGAAATCGCGATGCACTGCCGGAGGAAGCTGAGCGAATTGCCGTAAAAGCCAAAGCTGACAAACACAAACATGCCGATCCACGGAATCGGCGAAACCCGGTACAGCAGCACCGCCGTCAATGTCACGACGATCACCGCGACGACCAGCATGAAGATATGTACGTCGCGCGTAAACAGCGAAACCACATAATTCAGCAGGCTGTAGCCCGGTTCAATCCGGTAGCCGTTGGCGGAGCTGATCAGGAATTTCCAGCCCCCGTCATGCACCTGATAAAAATAGGTTTCGTACTGCTTGTAGTCGATTCCGACCGTGTCCGCGCGCAAAAAGGCGACCGCGGTCATGGCAAGCGAGGACAGAACCAGAAAAATAATGGTGTTCCTCTTCGATTTTTTGTATTCGCAGAGCAAAAGCCCCAGAACCAGAATCAACAGAAGCAGAAGGTTATATACCGTCATAGAATTTGATCCTTCCATTTTTTTCAAAAAAATTATAGCATTAATCCCATGCGGATACAAGAAAAAGGCTGGAAACAATCCTTAAAATTCACGGGAATCGACAGGCACTGCATAAACCAAAAGCAGAAGCACCCCTGAGGGTGCTTCTGCTTTTGGTGGACACAGCGGGACTCGGGTGGTTTAACCTCTCCCCGCGTTCCGCGAACCCCTGCACGGGGAAGTGAGAAAACGAGCATTGAGCCGGTCCTCCGGGTCGCGCCGAGGTTCTCGTCCCCTGTACCAAGAAGAAAGCACCCTCTTCAGGGTGCTTCTGCTTTTGGTGGACACAGCGGGACTCGAACCTGCGACCTCTCGCGTGTGAGGCGAGCGCTCTAACCAGCTGAGCTATGCGTCCACACTTTTGGTGACCCGTACGCGATTTGAACGCGTGTTACCGCCGTGAAAGGGCGGTGTCTTAACCACTTGACCAACGGGCCATATAAATGGTAGCGGCAATTGGATTCGAACCAACGACGCTTCGGGTATGAACCGAATGCTCTAGCCAACTGAGCTATGCCGCCACGAAACTCCGTTTCTTCATAGCGGAGCGTTATTCATTATAATACATGTCCACATGATTTGTCAATATGTAACTGAAAATAAACAAAAAAGTTTTTTCGCGCCGACCAGGCGAGGAGTCAGAACAAGACTCGCGCCTCAAAGCTGACTCCGCCCGAATTTTCGCCGCGCATCAGTGTTTCGCCTTCCCCGTGCCGCGCGGTAAGCCTCAGGTTTTCTCCCGGCGGGGTTTCGCGCAGATAGTCGATCTGCAGCCCGCGCACCGCTTCTCCATTTTGCTCCGGCAGAAAATCCGCGACGATATCCGCGTAAACGGCGTTGTTCATATGCCCGTTGGAATCCAGGTCCGAACGGTACACGGGGCGCTCGCCAACCGGTTGAAGCCCTTCCGGCACCGAGACGCGCACCATCTTCTCCTCCGGGTCGACCGGTTCGTCGCGGAAAACGCCGAGGTCGACAAACGCCTGCGGCTTGCGGACCCGATGCGTCTCCGCGTCCGCGAGCACCGTAACCTGCATCGCGTCGATTAGCAGCGCCCCGCTCTCGTCGTAAAACTTAAAATCGCGGTAAAAGCGCACGCCGCCGCGCCCGCGCGGGTGGGTCCTGATTTCAATTTTTTCCCGGTGGCACGGCAGGCGGCGGATTTTCAGGCGGTTGCAGACCAGAAAGAACACGATGCCGGCCTGCTCCCGCAGCTCTTCATAACCGATATGCAGCAGGTCCACGTGCTGTTCGCTGGTTTCATGAACATGCCGCAGAACCGCGCCGAGTTTCATCCGGTTATCCGGCCCGACGTCGTAGACCGGCACCGTGATTCGGCGCACATATTCGGCGGTCAGGTCCTCTTTCATGGGCGAATGACGTCCATTCCCAGATATTTTCTCAGCACTTCCGGTACCGTAACGCTGCCGTCCGCGTTCTGGTACTGTTCCACAATCGCCGGGAACAACCGGCTGGTGGCAAGACCGGAAGCATTCAGCGTGTGGACAAAATGCAGCTTTTTGTCCTCGCCGCGGTACTTCACGTTGCCGCGCCGCGCCTGATATTCCCGCGCGTTGGAAGCGGAGCTGACTTCCTTGTAAATCCCCATCGACGGAATCCATACCTCAATGTCATAGGTGCGCGCCATCGAAAATGAGCAGTCGCCCGCCGCCAGCTTGCTCAGGCGGTAGTGAAGGCCCAGTTCCTGCACCAGGTTTTCCGCTTTATGAACCAATTCTTCAAACGCGGCGTCGGAGTCTTCCGGCTTCGTGTACTGAACCATTTCGACCTTGTTGAACTGGTGACCGCGGATCATGCCGCGCTCCTCCGAGCGGTAGCTGCCCGCTTCCCTGCGGTAGCAGGGCGTATAGCCGATATATTTCTTCGGCAGCTCGTCCGCTTCCAGAACCTCGTCCCGGTGCAGGTTTACAAGGGCTGTTTCCGCGGTAGGAAGCAGGAATTTGCGGTCGTTCGTCGTCGGATTCTGAATCCAGTAGTCCTCGTCCACGAATTTCGGGAACTGCCCCGCCACATAGCCGCATTCGTATTTCAGCATGTGCGGAAGCAGCATGAACTGATACCCGTCGCGGACATGCTCGTCGATAAAAAAGTTGAGCAGCGCCCATTCCAGCCGCGCGCCGACGCCGGTATAGACCCAGGAACCGGCGCCTGAAAGCTTTGCCCCGCGCTGGTAGTCAATCAGATGCAGGCTCTCGCAGAGATCCACATGGTTTTTCGGCTCAAAATCAAACTGCGGCTTCTCTTTAAAATAGCGGAGCGGCTTATTGTTTTCCTTACCGCCGGCAACCACGTCTTCGTCCGGCATGTTCGGCAGGCTGAGCAGCAGCTCGTTCTGCTTTGCTTCCGCTTCGCCCAGCTCCGCTTCGCCCTCTTTGATCTTCCCCGCGAGGGCTTTCATCTTCGCCATCAGCTCAGAAGCGTCCCCGCCCTGCTTTTTGATCTGCGGAATCTGCTTGGAAGCCGCGTTCTGCTCGGCGCGCATTGCCTCAACGCTGCCTGTGATTTCACGGCGGCGGACGTCATATTCCAGGATATCGTCTATGATTTTATCCGCGTCGAATTCTTTCTTTTTCGCCCCCGCCTTAATCAGATCGGGATTGCTGCGAATCAGTTTGATGTCAATCATGTTGACTTGCTCCTTTGGTTTTTTATTCTATCTTAAGTATTGTCATGAATCCGCCGGATTAATTCGGTCAGATCGTCCTGCCCGTAAAATTCAATCTGCAGCATGCCGCGCTTGCTGCTTCCGGTAACATTTACCTTTCTGCCAAGACTCTCGCGCAGGGCAAGCTCCGTTTCCTCATAAAACTTGATTTTCGACGAAGATTTTTTCGCTTTCGGCGTACTGTTGGCCCTCTGGGCCATCTTTTCGATTTCCCGCACGGAGGCGCCCTCCGCCGCGGCTTTCGCGGCTTCCATCATCAGCGCGCGGCTGGGAAAACTCAGCAGAGTGCGGGCATGTCCCGCGGAAAGGATTCCCTTTTCCACCATCCCCCGCACTTCCTCCGGAAGATTCAGCAGCCGCAAGGCGTTCGCCACGGCCGGCCTGGATTTTCCGACCGTATTCGCCACTTCTTCCTGCGTCATTCCGTAGGTCTCGATCAATGACTGGTATCCCTGCGCCTCTTCCAGCGGATTCAGGTCCTCCCGCTGAAGATTTTCGATCAGGGCAAGCTGCATCACCTCGCTGTCGCTCATCTCGCGCACGACGGCCGGAACTTCCTTCAGCTCCGCCAGGCGGGCGGCCCGCCACCTGCGTTCCCCCGCGACGATCTGGTATCCGCCGCTGAAAATCGGCCGTACCAACAGCGGCTGCAAAATTCCGTGCTGCCGGATGGACTCGGCCAGCTCCTGCAGCGCCTCCTCATTAAACTCCCGCCGCGGCTGTCCGCGGTTCGGTTCGATTTCATCCAGGCTTAATGTTACGGACGTCTGGCCGCCCTCAAGATCGTTTTCCAAGAAAATCGCGTCAAGGCCCTTCCCCAGACCGCCTTTTTTTCCTGCCATTGTACCGCCTGCCTTCCTACTTTCAACGGACTTTTCCCATTCGTTACAACCGGTTTTCTCAGTTTTCAGCGCGCGCCGGCTTCCAATTCCTCCGCCAGGGCGTTGTAACACAGCGCTCCTTTGGAAGAACGGTCGAAATACTGGATCGGCCTGCCGTAGCTCGGCGCCTCCGAGAGGCGCACCCCGCGCGGAATCACCGTTCCAAACACACGCCGCGGAAAATACTTTTTTACCTCCTCCACCACTTGCTGGGTAAGGTTGAGTCGCCCGTCATACATGGTAAGAAGAACGCCCTCAATTTCAAGATGTCCGTTGTACTGGCGTTTAATGCGCCGAACCGTGTTCATCAGCTGCGTCAGCCCCTCCAGCGCGTAATATTCGCACTGGATCGGAACCAGCAGCGTGTCCGCGGCGGTCAGGGCGTTCGTTGTGATCATTCCAAGGGACGGCGGGCAGTCGATCAAAATATAATCGTACGCCTCCCTGACGGGGGCAAGCGCGCTTTTCAGGCGGGATTCCCTGTGTTCCAGGTCGACCAGTTCGATTTCCGCCCCCGCAAGGTTCATGCTGGAGGGCAGAAGGTCAAGATTTTCAAATTCCGTTTTCAGGATGACGTCCTGCGCGGTTTTACCGCCGATCAGCACTTCGTAAACCGTTTCTTTCCGGTTTCTGCGGTCGATGCCCACCCCGCTGGAGGAATTCCCCTGCGGGTCCGCGTCGACCAGCAGCGTTTTCTTCCCCCGCAGCCCGAGCGCGGCAGACAGGTTCACCGCCGTAGTCGTTTTGCCGACCCCGCCCTTCTGGTTGGCGATCGCAATGATTTTGCCCAAAGCATTTCCCCCTTCCTGCGGCCTGTCCACAGCCGCAGGGCCATTCCCGCCGGATGCGGGAAAGTTTTCTATTATTATAGCACGACTCTTTGGGAAGATAAAGAAAATTTTCCGGAATTCTTCGGCTTTTCGACAGGATCTTTCTTCCAAAAGCCGCGCCGGGGTTCGCTTTTCAGACGATGTTTCATGTGAAACATCGGTTTCGGCGTTCCTTTTTCCGCGAACTCGAGGTATAATAAAGGAAGTACAATAAAGGAAACGGAAATCAGGAAGGTGAGCAGCACGTTATCCGAATATCTCAACCAGCCCGTGCGTGTTCAGGTGGACCGGCCTCTCGGCTCCCGGCACCCGGAACACCCCAATCTGATCTACCCGCTCAATTACGGCTACCTGCCCGGCACCGTTGCGGAAGACGGCGAAAAAATCGACGCTTATATCGTGGGCGAGTTCGAGCCACTTTCAGAGTATACGGGAATTGTTATCGCCGTGATCCACCGGCTAAACGACCGCGAAGACAAGCTGGTCGTTGCCAAACGGCCGAATCAGTACAGCGCCGAGCAGGTTCAGGCACTGACCGAATTTCAGGAACGTTTTTTTGACTTTGAAATTCTTACGTAAGAAGCAGTCAGCCTCCGGCACAGCCGGGGGTTTTTCTTATGAGGGCAAAGCCCTGTTTTACCGGCTGCGCCTCAAGGCGCTCGGGCCTTTCTTGCACTTGCAACGACAGAACGGGCCGGACTTTCGTCCGGCCCGTTCTGCGGGAAATGATATAGGGAAATAGGAGTAAAAAACTTATAATCAAATTCAGGCGGGTTTTTGGCTGCCCCCCGCGTAGGCCTGGGTTTTCGGAATCCTGACGACGCATTCGATATACTCCTCCGTTTCGCTCTGGAGGGTCTGCGCGCTGATTCCGCTCTGTTTCATCGTCGCAATCGCATGGGAGATCGTATTGAGGAAAATCCGCACGTCCTTGATGACGGGCGTCTTTTTCTGGCTTGTATTTTTATCGCCGGAGAGCAGCTTTTCCACATACTCCTCGGTCTGGCGGACATTCAATTTTTTTTCGATTACTAAGCTGAGCGCTTTTTCGCGAAGCTTCTGATCCTCCAACCGGAGCAGCGCCCGCGCGTGGCGTTCGCTCAGTCCGGATGACACGATTCTTTCGCGCTCCGACTCTGAAAAGCGGAGCAGCCGCAGTTTGTTTGCGACCGCCGACTGGCTTTTTCCCAGCCGGGACGCCGCCTCTTCCTGCGTGACATGCCAGCGTTCGATCAGCCTGCGGATTCCCTCGGCTTCCTCGAAAAGCTCAAGATTGCTGCGCTGGATGTTTTCCGTCATCGCCATGACGGCGCTTTGATCCGGCGAGCAGTCGCTGATCAGGCAGGCCGCCGTTTTCAGGCCCGCGATCCGGCACGCCCGAAGCCGCCGCTCCCCCGCGATCAGTTCAAAACCATCGCCGGTTTTTCTGACCAGAAGCGGCTGAAGCAGTCCGTTCTCCCGGATGCTTTGGGACAAGCCGAGCAGCTCTTCTTCATGGAAAGTTCTGCGCGGCTGCGCCGGGTTTGGCCGAATCCGGTCAAGGTCGATTTCAATCACTTTACTCTTGTCCCTGAAAAGCATTGCGGCCGCCTCCTTTGCTTGTCCTCGTGTACAAGCATAGCACACCGCAAAACCGTATTTTGTCATCTTCTGTCAAATGCAAAAAATAATTTCCCTTTTAGATTGCCCCAAGTTTCCAATCCTATTAATTTTTTTCATAATAATTTGCCACATAATGGCCCTGTTCCCATTTTTCCTCTTTCCAACGATATGAATCAATTTTGTTGAAAACTTTTGATTCCAGTTCGTTTCCGATCTGTCTTGATTGATAAAAAACCGCATTGGAATCGCAAAAACCGCGTTATTAAACGCTCCGGAAAGTTTTCCACCAATCCTTTTTTTGCCTGTTGAAAACCCAAAATCAGCATTTATTTGCATTCAATTAATAAAAAAAGAAAAGCTTCCCGCAGCCTTTCTCTTTGGTACAGCATTTTCAATTTAGATTGCAAATATGGACATGTCCCTCCCCCGTTTCGGCGGGGGAGGGACGTTGAGTAAATTTTACAATTCAATCGGAATTGCTGTAAGATTGTTCCGGATCATTTTCCACTGTTTGTTCGAATTGTGTGGAAAACTTTACAGGGGCGATTTTGCAATCTTTGCTCCATGGCGCGGGTATTCCTTTCGCAGCGGCGCGTTTCTGCGGATCAGCACCAGACTGCGGCCGTCCCCGCCGGGCAGCGCGTATTCGCGCGAGGAGATTGTTTCGCAGCCGAGCAGTTCGATCGCACGTTTCGCGCTTTCCAGTTCCCGCCCCACCTCGGGGCCCTTCATCGCCGCGAAAATTCCGCCGTCTTTCAAGAAAGGAAGGCAGTATTCACACAGAACCGGAAGCCGCGCAACCGCGCGGGCCGCCGCAAAATCAAATTTCGTGCGGAATTCCGGCTTTTGTGCCCCTTCTTCCGCGCGCGCGTGGACAAGCTCCGCATTCAGCGAAAGCACACGCAGCAGTTCCTCCAAAAAAATCAACCGCTTGTTCAACCCGTCCATCAGGGTCAGCTTCAGGTCCGGTCTCATCAAAAGGAGCGGCACCCCCGGAAATCCCGCCCCGGTACCGATATCGATCAGGCTCGCCCCCCGCGGAATTTCCAATCCCTTCAAAATCAGAATGCTGTCAAGGAAATGTTTTTCCGCGATTTCTTCCGGCTCTTTCAGCGCCGTCAGGTTGATCTTCTGATTCCATTCGGTCAGCAGCTCCAAATAAGTCTGGAACTGCTCGGCTTGAAGCGGCGAAACCGCAATATGATAGTCCGACGCAGCCGAAATCAGCTGTTCCCGGATGCTTTTCATGGCGTTCCCTCCCCATGGCGCGCCAGCCAGATCATCAAAACACTGATGTCCGCCGGACTCACACCGGATATTCTCGAAGCCTGCCCCACGCTTTCGGGCCGGACGGCCTGCAGCTTTTCCTGCGCTTCGGCCCTCAGCCCCGTGATTTTGCCGTAGTCCGTCCCGTCCGGCAGGACGCGGTCTTCCAATCGGCGCATTTCATGAATCTGTGATTTTTGCCTGCGGATATACCCCTCGTATTTCAGCTCAATCTCCACATTTTCAAAAACCGCACCCGGCAGGTCGGGCCGATTCGGGTCGACGGGCAAAAGTGCCTGATAGTCGAGCTGCGGCCTGCGAATCAGGTCGGAGAGCCGCACGCCCGTCGCGACCGGCGATGTTCCATGTGAAACAAGCAGGTCATTGAGCGCTTCCGAGGGCGGCAGAATCGTGTTTTTCACGCGTTCCAGCTCCGTTTCAATTTGCTTTTGCTTTGTCTGAAACCGCGCCCACCGTTCCTCCCCGATGAGGCCGATTTCCCGGCCCAGCGGCGTCAGGCGCGCGTCGGCGTTGTCCTGCCGGAGCACCAGCCGGTATTCGCTGCGCGAAGTCATCATGCGGTAAGGCTCCGACGTCCCTTTTGTAATCAGATCGTCGATCAGCGTGCCGATATAAGACCCTGCCCGGTCCAGAAGCATCGGCTTTCTGCCCTGAATTTTCAGCGCCGCGTTGATTCCGGCGACCAGTCCCTGCGCGGCGGCTTCCTCATAACCGGAGCTGCCGTTGAACTGTCCCGCGCCGTACAGGCCCGGAAAATCACGAAATTCCAGCGTCGCGCCCATCTGAAGCGGATCGGCGCAGTCATATTCGATCGCGTAGGCGGTACGCATGATCTGGACATGCTCCAGACCGGGAATCGTTTTGTAAAACGCGATTTGAACTTCTTCCGGTAAAGAGGAGCTCATCCCCTGCAGATACATTTCCTCCGTATCCAGCCCGCAAGGCTCGATGAACAGCTGATGGCGTTCATGGTCGGCAAAGCGCACGATTTTAGACTCGATGCTCGGGCAGTACCGCGGCCCGACGCCCTCGATCTTCCCGCTGAATAGCGGCGAACGGTCCAGGTTGTCCAGAATAATCCGCTTTGTTTTTTCATTCGTCCAGGAGATATAGCATACCGCGCGGTTTTTTCCCGGTTTTTCGGTGTCGTAGGAGAACGGCACGACCGGCTCATCGCCTTCCTGCACTTCCAGATTTGTATAATCGATGCTGGATTTCAGCACACGCGCCGGCGTTCCGGTTTTAAAACGGCGAAGCCGGACTCCAAGCTTTTGCAGGGACGCGCCGAGAAACGCCGCCGGGAACATCCCGTCCGGGCCGCCGTCCCAGGACTGCTCCCCGATATAAATTTTGCCGGTCAGATAGGTTCCGGTCGCAGCGACGACCGCTTTCACCGTGTAGACCGCGCCCATCCGGGTTTCGAGCAGCCATGCGCCGTCGTCCTTACGGGAAAGCGCGGTGACTTCCGCCTGTTTTAAAAACAGGTTCGGCTGAAGCTCCAGCTTATGCTTCATGACGGTACTGTACTCGCGGCGGTCGATCTGTGCGCGCAGCGAATGAACCGCGGGCCCCTTGCCGCGGTTGAGCATGCGGCTTTGCAGAAAACACTCGTCGGTCGTGCGCCCCATTTCCCCGCCGAGCGCGTCGATTTCGCGAACCAGATGTCCCTTTGCCGTGCCGCCGATCGACGGGTTGCACGGGCAGTTTCCAACCGCGTCCAAATTAATGGTAAAGACGAGCGTGCTGCACCCCAGGCGCGCCGAAGCAAGGCCCGCTTCGATTCCCGCGTGCCCCGCGCCGATGACCGCTACGTCGTATGTTCCCGCATCGTATGTCAAGTCTGTCCCTCCAGTTATATCTAATCATATATATTACTGCTTGTATTTTCGCTGTTTCATATCCCGGATCTATTCGTCTCCGTTCCCTTTCATCAGCCTTCTGTACGGCTGATCCAATCTTTTACCAAATCAGCAAAAAGTTTTCCCTGTTCAATTTGCAAATTATGACCCGCTAAATCTAATACCGCAAAAGTTGCCCTCGGGTAATTTCTGAGGATCTCCCACGCATCCTGATATCCGACACAGGAATCCTGGCGCCCCAAAAGAAAAAGTGCGGGCCTCGGAAACTCCTCGCGCTCGGTCTTGTCAACTGGAAAGGAAAAAGCATACTTTTTTCTGACACGACTCAAAAAATCATGATCGGCGGCTTGGATTCCCGGTAATATTTCCGCTTGATATCTCCTGTATGTTTCCTCGTTCTGCACAATGAACGATTCCTGAAACTCCTCTGCTTCCTCCGGCGAAAGGCCTGCTAAAAAATCCGTATCTCGCATCAGAGCAGTATGAGGAGGAGTATTTCTTTCTTCATTTTCCGGAAGGATAACAGGGCAAATGAAAAGCACCCCGTCAATCTGTTCTCTTTTTTGGTATAGGATTCCCCTGGCAAGATACCCCCCATATGATTCGCCGACAAGCAAGAAATGCTCGGAGGGTATCAGCCGGTCAAGTACCCTCAGAACAACGTCCAGCATATCGTCACTGCCGTTTATCCAATCCGCAGAGCCCGACCGTCCCATACCGGGTAAGTCAAGATAAATACGCCTGTAGTTTTTATATCCCCGCATCACCGGCTCCATGCATCCTGTCATGAGACGATGATCCGGAGCATATCCGTGAATCATCACAATTGGCTTTCCCTGTCCGATTTCTTCGTAGTAAACAGTTATGTCCTTGACTCTGCAAATCATTTTATCGCCTTTTTCAACTCATCATGGATTGTCTGATCCAACCCTATTTAAAAGCCAACGGAATCGCCGCCGATGACGACGAATAGAAACGCGCTCCGGATCTCCCTTTACCGGCAATGTAGCCACAGAAGCCTGGTTAGAATGCCGAAAATAGAAATCAAAAAGTTTTTAACACTTTCCGTTAAAAACGTGGAAAACTTTTTCTACTCTCCCGACTGGAAGTCCGGACGCACAGCGTCTTTACGCGCTTACGGCGTTCATGACTTCAGTCTTTCGGGAGTCTTTTCGCCGTTCCCCAGGGCGGGCTGTTGGGTGCAGCGTCACGCTGCTATTTGCCGACGCAGAACCGGGAGAAAACGGAGTCGACAACCGCGACGGTCGCGCGCTCTCCGGTCAGCTCCAGCAGCGCGGAAACCGCGTCCTCCACGGAAACCGTCACCGCGTCGAACGTCATCCCGCTTTCCAGCGCATCCAGCGCTTCCGTGACGCTTTGCAATGACCGCGCCGCCGCCTCCCGCTGCCGCTCCGTATACAGCATTCCGTCCGACGGGTCCAGTTCTTTGGTCCCGAGCACCGACGCCACGGCATCCTCCAGTCTGGGCAAACCCTCCCCCGTCAGGGCAGAAAAGTATACAGTTTGTTTTATATTATTTTCAATATACTCATTGTCTATTTTTATCGGCAAGTCGCTCTTGTTGACAACCGCAACGCAGGGCGTATTGCCAACCTCACGGATCAGCGCGCGATCCGCCGCGTCCAGTTCCTGTGACGAGTCGAACACGGCAAGAACCAACCGCGCGGAGCGGACTCGCTCCCTCGCGCGGCCGACTCCGATGCTTTCCACCGGGTCGGCGGTGTCGCGCAGCCCGGCGGTATCCGCCAGCCGAAGCGGAATCCCGCCGAGCAGCACGGTATCCTCCACAATATCGCGCGTCGTCCCGGCATAACTCGTAACGATCGACCGCTCGCAGCCCGCGAGCAGGTTCATCAGCGTTGACTTTCCCGTGTTCGGCCGCCCCGCGATCACCGTGTCGACTCCCTCGCGGAGCACGCGCCCCGCGTCGAATCCCCGCAGCAGCGCGTCCAGCTCCGCTTTCACTTCGCCGAGAGAAGTTTTCAGCTCTTCCTCCGTCACCCGCGGAATATCGTCCTCCGGGTAATCCGCCCACGCGGAAAGGTGGGCGGCCGCGCCGAGCAGCTTTTCTCGGATGCTTCCGATCCTGCGCTCCAGCGCTCCTTCATGCCCGGCGAGCGCCGCCTTCGCGGCCTGCTCCCCCTGCGCGGAAACAAGCTGCATCACGGACTCCGCTTCCGTCAGGCCGATTTTCCCGTTGAGAAACGCACGCCGCGTGAATTCCCCCGGCCCGGCGGGCTCGGCGCCCGCCCGCATCACCGCGCGAAGCAGCCGGCGCAGGATGATCAGCCCCCCATGGCAGGAGAGTTCCACCACATTCTCCCCGGTAAAACTCTTCGGGGCGCGGAAATTCAGCGCAATCGCTTCGTCGATTGCGCCCGACTCGTCAAAAACTTTTCCGTACAGGGCCGTGTACCCCGGAAGCTCCTCCAGACTTTTTTTCCCGGCGGGGGAGAAAACCCGCCCCGCGATTTTGCGCGCGTCCGGTCCGGAAATCCGAATGACGCCGATGCCGCCCGGCGCCTGGGGCGTGGAGATTGCGGCAATGGTTGAGCCTGTTTCACTGTAATTTGTCCGATTCATAAAAATCCCTCAAAAAAAGAGGACAATTCCAAAGAACCGCCCTCCTGTCTGCTGTTTACTTTTTTGTCTCGTACTTTCCGTAAAGAGGAGCCGTCCCATGCTGCGCCGGCGCCGACGGAGTACGGTTTTCGTACGGCGGATGTCCTCCCGGCGACGTTCCGCGCGGATGATACGGCTGCCTGCCTCGCTGCTGCGGTCCCCGGTGGTTGTTGTAGCCGTTCCTTCTCGAAACCGGCCGCTCCCCGGCAACCGGGCCGATCACCACATGGCGCGCGGCGTCTTCGCCTTCCGACCAGGATTTTGCTCCTTCCACCGCCTGCACCGCCGTGTGGATGATTCTGCGCTCATAGGGATTCATCGGTTCCAGCGAGTTATTCCGCCCCGTTCGCAGCGATTTTTCCGCCATTTTGCGGCCCAGGTTTTCCAGCGTCTGCTTCCGCTTGTCCCGGTAATTCCCAATATCAAGATTAATCCGGAAATAGCTGTCGCCCGCGTGGTTTGCGACAAGCCCGGCCAGATACTGAAGCGCGTCGAGCGTTTCGCCCCGGTGGCCGATCACATACCCGATGTCATCGCCGGTCAGACAAAGCATCGCTCCGCTTTCTTCTTTTTTGATTTCAATCTTAACGTCTTCCAAACCCATGTTTTTCAGTACGTTTTTTAAGTAATCTGCCGCAATCTGCGCAGGGTTGTCCTCCACAAAAACCCGAACCTTCGCCGGGTTTCCGCCGAACAGACCGAACGTTTTTTTCATGGGCATTTCAAGGATCTCAAACTCCGCCTCATAGGATTCCACACCCAGCTGCCTGCAGGCGGCTTCTCTTGCGAGTTCCACGGTTTCGCCGGTTCCAATCGCTTCTTTCATTCGGTAATCCCTCCCAGAAATCAGACCCCTGTTTCAGCGTTTACTTCCGCGGTTTTCCTGTCTTTTTCTGCCGGTCATCGTCGTTCTGCCGGTTCCCCGCCGCAATGGCGACGGGCTTCATGTTTGCTTCTTCCAGCTCGCGCAGCGCAACGCGCCTAGCTTCCGCCCGCGCACTAAGGTCGGCCGGGCTGTACCAGATATTCAGAATGACCGTCTGCAAAAAACCGGTTATGGTGGAAATAATCCAGTAAAAACCGACCGCGGCCGGCATTGAGCAGGCAATCCATGCCGTGAAGAGCGGCATGATATAGAACATACCCTTCATGCAGCCTTGCTGCTGCTGCATGCCGGGCTGGAGCTTCATCGTGAAAAACTGTGTGACAAGGGAAGACACGAAGCAAAGAACCGGGATGACCCAAAGATTCGACCGGAACAGAGTCCCGAAAATATTCGCCGGGTCGCTCGGCGTATCCAGCAGATTGAGCCCCAAAAAGCTGAAGCCGTGGCTGAAATCCTGAATCCTCGCGAGCTCGTCCGCGCTGAACATGGTCAGGTACGGTTTCAAATCCGCGAAATGCTTGACGATTTCAATCTGGCCGTACCGCGTTCCCAGGGTCTGCCCGATGCCGGGGATCAATTTTAACATATCCGTCGCGGCGTTCGCAGCCGTGCCGGAAACATGAAGCGCGTTGATCAGGGGGTAAAGCACCGTGTAGTACAGGCCCATCATGATGACGAGCGGAACGATCATCGTCAGGCAGCCGCTCGCGGGGTTAATGCCTTCCTTTTCATACAGCTTCTGCGTTTCAATCTGAAGCCGTTCCCTGTCTTTTGCGTATTTTTTCTGCAGTTCCTTCTGCTTGCTTGCGATTTTGCTGTTCGCCGCCATGGAAATCTGCTGTTTGACCGAAAAGGGGAACAGCAAAATCTTCGTCACAACGGTAAACAGGATAATGGCCACTCCGTAGTTTCTGACCAGCTCATAAAAATACCAGAGCAGGTAGCCAAGTGCGCTGCCAAAAATATTAAAGAAATCGTACATACAGAAAATTCTCCTCTGCCCGGCAGAAAACCGCCGAAGTGTCGCCGAAGCTAAACCGCCGGCGTACAAAATGGGCCTGGACTGTCTGATGAGAGCCTTTTACCAAAGGAACCCCTCCCGGATTTTCCGGGAAAAGTTACCGTTTTTTCTCTTTTAGCGCTCCTGTAAAACCGCGAAATGCCAGATGTTCCGGCACGGGGTCGTACCCGCCGCGGGAAAACGGATTGCAGCGAAGAACCCGGTAAAGCGCCAGAAAAAAACCTTTGAAAGCGCCGAACCGCTGGATCGCCTCAACCGCGTAATTGGAGCAGGTCGGGTAATACTTGCAGCATGGTTTTTTGTAGGGGGATATTGCTTTCTGGTAAAAATGAATTAGAAAAAGCAGGATGCGTTTCATTTGATGACTCCCGCGCTTTTCAGATGCTGCGTCATCACGCGGCTCAGATCTGTGCTTTTCATCATCGGCGTCTTCGCCCTCGCGACGAAGATCAGGTCAAACCCGGGTCGAATTTCCCGGGGCATGGAACGGAACGCTTCGCGGATCACTCTGCGGGAGCGGTTTCTGCGCACCGCGTTTCCGGTTTTTTTACTTGTCGTAATTCCCATGCGCAGCGAGTCTTTCCGATTTTTCAGCACATAGGTGACAAGCATCGGGCTGACAAAGGACTTCCCTTTGGAATAAATCCTTTGAAACTCCCTGTTTTGTTTGATCGACACATATTCTTCCATATAATATCCCGAGACATTCCATTCTTTTTCAGCTAATAAAGAAAGGCCACGAGGAGTGGCCCTGTCCCGACGGGAAGCAAACCGCGGCTTATGCCGTGTTTCGGGCCTGTCCGTCCAATTCTTAACAGCTTTCAGTAGCTCAGCCTTGCTCTGCCCTTTGCCCTGCGGCGGGAAAGAACCTTGCGCCCGTTCGATGTGGACATGCGCTTGCGGAAGCCGTGTTCCTTTTGTCTGTGCAGCTTTTTCGGCTGATACGTTCTAAGCATGAGAAAACCCCCCTTCGATTCATAAAAAGAACCTTTGCGAAACATTATATCTTATCTGCCGGCGGCCTGTCAACCATGCGCCCCGCGCCCACGCGCAAAAAAAGCGCCGGAATCCCCGCCGAAACCGGAAACAGATGGTCCCATAGGGTTAAATATACCACAATATCTTCGAGTTGGAAAGAAAAAAATCCCGAAAATTAAAAATTTATTCGGCGTTAGCCGGAAATGCCTTCAAACCGCGAAAGGAAAGTTTGAAAAAAATAAAAATTTGTGCTACTATAGGTAATGATACCCGTTGGCAACAGCCCTGCGGCTGCAGCGGGAAAAGAATGAAAATGGGGTACTGCAATAAGATGGAACCGTTCACCGAGGTCTGGAACCTCGTCTGCGAGTACTGTAAAAGTAAAATCACGGAAATCGCATTTTCCACCTGGATCAGCAGAATTGAACCCGTCACGCTCGATTTCACCGACGGAGTCGCGGTTCTGCGGGTGCCGAACGAACTGCACCGCCAGACGATTCTTCATTATTATAACGCAATTCTGGAAGAAGCATTCCGGCAAATTTTCAGCCGTGAAATCCAGATTCGCGTCTGCATTCCCGGAGAACTGGAGACAGACGCGAAAAAAGAGGAACCGGCGGAAAACAGCGACAACTATGAGTTCACTTTCGACACCTACATCGTCGGGTCGTCGAATAAATTCGCGCACGCGGCCTCTATGGCGGTTGCAAGCAAGCCGGCCAGTCTTTACAATCCCCTGTTCATTTACGGAAATTCCGGCCTTGGAAAAACACATCTGCTTTACGCCATCCGCAACCAGATCGGAAACACCGACCCTTCAATGAAAATCGTTTACATCAAGGGCGACGAATTCACCAACGAGCTGATCGAGGCGATCCGCCGCGGCACCACGGGCGAATTCCACCAGCGGTACCGGAAAGCGGACGTGCTTCTGGTCGACGATATTCAGTTCATCGCCGGTAAGGACTCCACACAGGAGGAATTTTTTCATACTTTTAATACGCTTTACGAGGCAAAAAAACAGATCGTCCTGACTTCCGACCGGCCGCCGAAAGATATCGCGACGCTGGAGGAACGCCTTCTGACGCGGTTCGAATGGGGCCTGACCGCGGACATTCAGCCTCCGGATTTTGAAACGCGGATCGCTATTATAAAAAGAAAAGCGGAACTGCTCAAAATCAACCTGCCGGACAACGTGGTCGAATACATCGCGAACCGCCTGAAAAACAATATCCGTCAGCTGGAGGGCGCCGTCAAGAAAATGAAGGCCTATTCCCTGCTGAGCGGAGAGACCATGAACATTCAGACCGCGCAGGCGGCGATCAGCGATATCATCAACAACGACCAGCCCACCCCGTTTACCGTAGAAAAGATCATCGACGAAGTCGCACGCACCTTTGGGACAACCGTCGACGACATCCGCTCCTCCAAACGCAGCGCGAATATTTCAAGCGCAAGGCAGATGGCGATGTACGTCGTCCGGGAAATCACGCAGATGCCGATGACCTCCATCGGAAAGGAATTCGGTGGCCGGGACCACTCGACCGTCGTCTACGCGATTCAGCAGGTCGAAAAAAACATCGCGCGGGATTCCAAAACAAAGGCGACCGCGGAAGATATCATTAAAAACATCCGGGACCGCTGACGGTGCAAAACCGATTCAACATTCCACAAAACCTGTTGAATCTTTCAAAATCACGATTTCAATTTTCCCCGAAATTTTAAACTTCTTTTCAACATTTCCCACAGAGTTTTCAACAACATGTTAAATACTTAAAAAAAATACAGGATGTTAACATTTTGCCAACAGCGCGATCCGGAAAAAAAACAGCCCGAAAACCCAGCGCCAAAGCAGATTTCTCTATAGTTTCAACTTTTCAGCACATACTACTCCTATTACTGAAAAAATCCATTTCTATCCATTCATATTTAGGAAATGAGCGATGAGGTCATGAAAATAACCTGTGATAAACAAAAGCTGAACGAAGCCGTGTTGAATATCCAGCGCGCGGTCTCAACCAAATCCTCGGTTCCCGCGCTCGAAGGAATTCTGATCCGCGCCGATGAAGGAACGGTTCTGCTCTGCGGATACGATCTGGAACTCGGCATCACCACCATTCTGGACTGCAGAGTCGAAGAAAAGGGAAGCGTGGTTCTCAGCGCAAGACTGTTTGGTGAAATCGTACGCCGTCTGCCGGCGGCAACCGTCACCATCAGCGCGGATGAAAAACAGATGACAACCATTCAAAGCGGCGAAGCCGAATATTCCATTGTGGGAATCCCCGCGCAGGAATACCCGGAACTGCCCGCCGTCAGCGGCGAATCCTCCCTGAAAGTACAAAGCGGAATTCTGCGCAGCATGATCCGGCAAACCCTGTTCGCCGTCGCGGAAACCGACGCAAAGCCGATTCACACCGGAACGCTGTTCGAACTGGAACCGGAATGCCTGCGCCTTGTCTCCGTTGACGGCTACCGCCTCGCCATCCGCGAAGAACCAATCGGCTGCGAACTGGAAACCAGCTTTGTCGTACCCGGAAAAACCCTCGGCGAAGTCTTAAAGCTGCTTGGCGACGACGACACCGAAGTGGAACTGCAGATCGGCAGACGTCACATTTTATTCAGCATTGACAATTACACTGTGATTTCCCGCCTGCTCGAAGGCGAATTTCTCGACTACCGCGCCGCGGTTCCGAACGACTGCACCACCGAACTCAAAGTTTCAACCCAAAGCTTTATCGGCAGCGTCGAACGCGTTTCCCTTTTGATCACCGACCGGCTGAAAAGCCCGGTGCGCTGCGTTTTCGGGGACGGAGAAATCCGGGTTTCCTGCTCGACGGCAATCGGCCGCGCCAACGATAAACTGGAAGCCCGCATCACCGGCAACGCTCTGGAAATGGGTTTTAACAACCGTTTTCTGCTCGACGCGCTGCGCAACACGGAGTGCGACGAGGTCCGCATTCAGATGAGCGGACCGCTCAGCCCGATGCGCGTGCTTCCGTGCGAAGGAAAAGCCTTTTTGTTTCTGGTACTGCCGGTTCGGCTGAAAAGCTCCGGCGAATGAGGGATGAACCGATGAAAGAAGAAAAAATATCGATCGACACGGAATTTATCCGCCTGGATTCTCTTTTAAAGCTGGCCGGAGCGTTTGAAACCGGCGGACAGGCGAAATTCGCCATTCAGGACGGCAACGTACGGGTCAACGGCGAAATCTGCACCATGCGCGGGAAAAAAATGAGACCGGGTGACCGCGCGCAGATCGGCGGGTCCGTTTACGAGGTGTGCTCCAGTTGAACGTGCGGCGCCTTTCCTGGAATCACTTCCGCAACCTGCGCGCCGGTGAATTTGAACCCTGCGCCGGAGTCAACGTCATTTACGGCCAGAATGCTCAGGGAAAAACAAATCTTCTGGAGTCGATGTGGCTTTTCACGGGGGAGCGGTCATTCCGCGGGGCAAAAGACGCGGAGCTGGTTCTTCAGGGGGAAACGGCGGCCGCGCTCCGCATGGATTTCTGGAGCGAGGGCCGCGCCCAGACCGCGAAAATCACGGTTTCGGAGGGACGGCGGACGGCGGAGCTCAACGGGATTCCGAAAGGCGCCTGCTCCGCCCTGACGGGAAAATTCTGCGCGGTGGTTTTTTCGCCGGAGCATCTGTCCCTGGTCCGGGGGGGCCCCTCCCTGCGCAGAGAATTTGTCGACTCGGCCCTGTGCCAGATGAAGCCCGGCTACGCGTCGCTTCTGTCCGGTTACAACCGCACGCTGTTTCAGCGCAACGCGCTGTTAAAGGATATTCCGCGCCACGCGGAGCTGATGGATACGCTTGAAATCTGGGATGAACGGCTCAGCCAGTTCGGCGAACGGGTGATCCGGCAGAGGACGGCGTACCTGGAAGCGCTCAGCGCGCCGGCGGCAGGATTTTACGCCGGAATCAGCTCCAACCGGGAGACTCTTTCCTTCGTTTACCGAAAAAGCGCGGAAGACCTTCGCCGCGCGCTCGCCGAGGGAAGGCAGGAAGACGTCTTGAGCGGGCATACCGGCGCGGGGCCTCACCGGGACGACGTTGAAATCTTCGTCAGCGGGCTGAACGCGCGGGCTTACGCCTCTCAGGGACAGAAGCGCAGCGTCGTGCTCGCCCTGAAACTGGCGGAAGCGGAGCTGCTTAGCCGGATGACCGGGGAAAAGCCCGTTATATTTCTCGACGACGTGATGAGCGAGCTTGACGCTAGAAGACAGGATTACCTTTTGAACCATCTGACGGATTTTCAGGTTTTTCTTTCCTGCTGCGAACCGGGCGCGGCACGGCAGATGAAAGGCGGCGCCCTGTTCCGGATGGAAGACGGAGCTCTCTCCGTTGTGCCGCCGGCGTAACCGGCCGTTTCCCCGCGCGGAAACGGCGGATTTTCTTCAAAAGCGCGCGGAGAAAAGGACGAAACCATGTATCTTCACCTAGGCCAGGACACCGTGGTTCTCAGGAAGGACATTATCGGAATATTCGACATGGAAACGTCGACGATTTCCCAGACGACTCGCGACACGCTCGCCGCGGCGCAGAAATCCGGCTGCATCGTGAACGTTTCGATGGAGATGCCGAAATCCTTCGTCCTATGCAAAAGCGGAGGAAAAACGACGGTATATATCACGCAGATTTCTTCTTCGACCCTGCTCAAACGCGCGGGCCTGAGGAATGAAACCAACAGACTGTAACAGGGGAGTGCTCATGAAAAAATTCAGAAAACCGCGCTGCCCTTTCTGCGGGAATAAAATCGGCCTTGCGAATACCTGGGCGCTAAAAATTCAGGGGGAGTATCTCTGCCCCAAATGCGGCGGAATCTCGAATATCGTGATGGACCGCCTGATCTATCTGTTCGCGTTTTTAGCCATACTGGTCAGCGCCGTATTTTTCGCAGTGGGATTTCTTGGCTTTCTTCCTCTTGACATTTGGCTTCTTCTTCTGGTTCTGCTGCCGTTTCTGCTTTTCTACCTGATCTCCGTCTTTCTGGTCAGGCTGAAAAAACCCGCCGTTCGGAAAAGAAGAGCGCCGCCCGGCGCCCGCCCGCAGAACGGAACCAGACGCGGCGGCGGGCCGGGAACGGGCCCCGCGGCACGCAGGCGTTGAGAAAGAGGGAAACGGAATGCTTAAACTTCCCCTTTGCCCCTACTGCGGGGCGAGATTTCTCTATTCCGAAGTCAGAAAGTCACAAAACGAAAAAACGGGAACCTGCCCGCACTGCGAAAAGCCGTTCCGCATTGGGGGCGGCGCCCGCCGGATGGTTTTGTACGCCGTTTCCGCCCTGCTGCTGGTCGGGTTGAATTTGTGCCTTCTGAAACTTCCGTCCATGAACCTGATTTATCTTCTGGCGGCGACCGTTCCCGGGGTTGCGGCGGTCAGGCTGCTGGTTCCCTACACCGTCCGTTTTTTACCGGAAAAACCGGCGCGCTCCGATTCCGCCGGGAACGGGTAGAATTCATAAACTTATTTTTGCTCCGGGGGCTTTCCGCCCCGTTTCCATACACAGGCTTTATTGGCAAAAGATGATTCGCTCAAAGCGGTCTTTAACAAAAGATGATACGTTTTGTATCGATACTGGAGGGTTCAACTTGGAGTTTGGCAATGTCACACAGACGAACAGCGAATACGACGAAAGTGAAATACAGGTTCTGGAAGGACTTGAAGCCGTTCGGAAGCGCCCCGGCATGTACATCGGTTCCACCGGTCCGCGCGGGCTGCACCACCTGGTGTATGAGATTGTGGACAACGCGATCGACGAGGCCCTTGCCGGTTGCTGCGATAAAATTGAGGTCGCGCTCGAGCCGGGCGATATTATCCGCGTCACCGACAACGGGCGCGGGATTCCGGTCGGAATCCACCACCAGGTGGGCATCCCGACGGTCACGGTCGTTTACACCATGCTGCACGCGGGCGGAAAATTCGGCGGCGGCGGATACAAGGTTTCCGGCGGCCTGCACGGCGTTGGCGCAAGCGTAGTCAACGCGCTTTCCCAGTGGCTGGAGGTCGAGGTCTTCAAAGACGGCGTCGTGTATTTTCAGCGTTTTGAGCGCGGCAAGCCGGTAACCGGACTGGAAGAGCGCGGCGAAACCGACCGCACCGGAACGCGCGTGCGCTTTCAGGCGGACCCTGAAATTTTTAAGGAGACCACGGCTTACGATTATGAAACGCTGCAGACGCGACTGCGCGAGCAGGCGTTTCTGAACGCGGGAGTCCGGATTCTTCTGGAGGACGGAAGAGACCCGGATACTCACCGGCTGGACGATTTCCGCTTTGAGGGCGGCATTAAAAGCTTTGTTGAGTACATCAACAAAAAGAAAGCCGTCGAGGTCATTCATCCGGACGTCATCTATTTTTCCGGGGTCGCGCCGGACGAATCCGCCACGGCGGAGGTCGCCATGCAGTACAACGACTCCTACAACGAGCTGATGCTGTCGTTTGCGAACGACATCCACACGACCGACGGCGGCACGCACGAGGACGGGTTCCGCCGCGCGCTGACCCGCGTGATGAACGATTACGGGCGGAAATTCAACATCCTGAAGGAAAGCGACAAAAACCTTTCCGGCGACGATTTCCGCGAGGGCCTGACCGTCATCATCAGCGTCAAGCTGCGGGAGGCCCAGTTCGAGGGCCAGACCAAAGCAAGGCTCGGCAACACCGAAATCGGCACTCTGGTCAATTCCATGATTTCCGAAAAGCTTTCGGTTTATCTGGAGGAAAACCCGGCGGTTGCCCGCGCGATTTTCGACAAGGCGATGGCGGCTTCCCACGCAAGGGAGGCGGCGCGGAAGGCGCGCGACATGGTCCGCAGAAAATCAGCGCTGGAAAACGCGTCGTTACCCGGTAAGCTGGCGGACTGCCAGAGCCGGAACTCCGAGGAAACCGAAATCTATATCGTCGAGGGCGATTCTGCCGGCGGCTCCGCAAAAGGCGGACGCGACCGGCGCTATCAGGCGATTCTGCCGCTCTGGGGCAAGATGCTGAACGTGGAAAAAGCAAGGCTCGACAAGGTGTACGGCAACGAAAAGCTGATGCCGGTCGTCACCGCGCTCGGCTGCGGAATCGGCGAGGAATTCGATTTAAATAAACTGCGCTACGGCAAGATCATCATCATGGCGGATGCCGACGTCGACGGCTCGCACATCCGCACGCTGCTTCTGACCTTTTTCTTCCGCTTTATGAAGCCGCTTGTGGAAGAGGGGCATGTTTACCTCGCGCAGCCTCCCCTTTACCGGCTGACCAAGTCCAAAAAACACTATTACGCCTATACCGACAAGGAACGCGACAAGCTGATGCAGGACTTTGTTTCCGGTTATGAGATTCAGCGGTACAAGGGCCTTGGCGAGATGGACCCCGATCAGCTTTGGGAAACCACCATGAATCCGGAAACCCGGATGATGCTGCGCGTAGAAGTCGAGGACGCGGCGGCGGCCGACGAGGCGTTCACCGTTCTGATGGGCGATAAGGTGGAGCCGCGCCGGGAATTTATTGAGCAAAACGCGAAATACGTTCAGAATCTGGACGTTTAAGAAAATCAATCGGCATACATCATCGGAAATACCGTTCCTGTCACTTCCAAAAGCCGGGCGTTTTCGCCCGGCAAAAGAGGAAAACAAGAAGCGCAAAAACGGCGGATGCCGGTTCAGACCGCAAAATTCGATCTGTTATTTCACAGAAATCCTGTATGATAGAGGCGAATACGCCGAAACGAAACGATCAAAGGAGTTAAAACGAGATGAGCAATTCAAAAATTGCGAATTCCAAACCTGCGGAGCAGGACGAATCGGATGATCCGAGTACGGGGTCCGAGGAATCGAAACTGGTCCCGCCTGACGGAGAAGAGTACGAGGAGCAGCAGACCGGCATTGAGCTTTCCTATTCCCTGAGGGAAGAGGAAATTTATGAATGCCTGAAGCGGTCGAGCTATCTGCATATGAACAGAAAAACGTCTGTTTTTGTGCTGGCCGCGCTCGCGGTGCTGGCGGTTGCCTTTCTGGCGGCGGGTATCGCTACATACCGCAGCCTGTTCTATTTTTACGCGGCGTCCTGCGCGACCTTGATCATTGTTCTGGGTGTGTTTCCGTACCAGAACAATAAAGCGAGGGCCCGCAGCAGCGCGGACGGACATACCGTCCGGATGGCGATTTATCCGGATCATATTCAGGTGGGCCGCGGAATCAAACGGTGGGAGATCCCGATGGACGGGACAACGGAATTTGCTCAGATTGAAAATATGCTTGTGCTTTATGTGGCGGAAAAGGATGATCCGAAACGCAAGATCGGCCAGAAAATGGTGATTATCCCCACGCGCTGCATCAAACCCCGGAATCTGCCGGACGTTCAGGCGATGATCGTCGCGGGAACCAGGCCCAAAAAGATGCCGAAATCATAACAGGCGGTGAACGCGCCGCAATGTGCGCGTGCCGGACGCAACAAAACTGCAGGAGGGTGCCCCTGAAATGGATGAAATAGAAGAGAACAGCAGAATTATCAGCGTGGACCTTGAAAAGGAAATGAAAAAATCGTTCCTCGATTACTCCATGTCCGTCATTGTTTCGCGAGCGCTGCCGGATGTGCGCGACGGACTCAAGCCGGTCCACAGAAGAATTCTTTACACCATGTTTCAAAACGGCCTGATGCCGGACAAGGCCTACCGCAAATGCGCCGACACCGTCGGCTCCGTTCTGGGCAGCTACCATCCGCACGGCGACGCTTCGGTCTATGATGCGCTGGTGCGTCTGGCTCAGAATTTCTCCATGCGGTACATGCTGGTCGACGGTCACGGAAACTTCGGTTCCGTGGACGGGGACCCGCCGGCCGCCTACCGTTACACGGAAGCGCGCATGAGTAAGATCGCGCTTGAAATGCTGCAGGATATCGACAAGGAAACCGTCGATTTCCAGCCGAACTACGATGACCGTCTGAAAGAGCCGGTTGTTCTGCCGGGCCATTTTCCGAACCTTCTGGTCAACGGCTCGACGGGCATCGCCGTCGGCATGGCGACCAATATTCCGCCGCATAATATGCGTGAGGTCATCGACGGCGTCTGCACCCTGATCGACAACCGCGACGCCACTCTTGAGGACCTGATGCAGAGCATTCAGGGCCCGGATTTTCCGACCGGCGGCATCATCATGGGCCGCAGCGGGATCCGCGCGGCCTACGGCACGGGGCGCGGCAGAGTCATTGTGCGCGCCCGCGCGGAAATTGAGGAAGAAAAGAACGGGCGCTTCAACATTATCGTGACGGAGCTTCCCTATCAGGTTAACAAAGCCCGGCTGATTGAAACGATGGCTGACCTGGTTAAGGAAAAGCGAATCGAGGGCATTTCCAATATCGAGGACCATTCCGACCGCGAGGGGATGCACATCGTCATCAACGTCAAGCGCGACGCTTCCCCGCAGATCGTATTGAACCAGCTGTATTCCTACACGCAGATGCAGACGACGTTCGGCGTGAACATGCTAGCAATTGTCAACGGCGAACCGAAAACCCTGACGCTGCGCGAAATTTTGCTGGAATACCTGAAATTTCAGGAGGACGTTGTCCGCCGCCGCACGGAGTACGACCTGAAAAAGGCGCGGGAGCGCGCCCATATTCTGGAAGGGATGAAAATCGCGGTCGACAATATCGACGAGGTGGTCCGCATCATCCGTTCCTCAAAATCCATTCCGGAGGCCCGTTCCCGCCTGAGCGAACGCTTCGGCCTGGACGAAGTGCAGACGCAGGCCATTGTGCAGATGCCGCTTGGCCGCCTGACCGGTCTGGAACGCCAGAAGCTGGAGGACGAGCTTGCCGCGCTGATGGTCAAAATCGCGGATTACGAGGATATTTTGGGGCATGAAGAGCGCGTGCTTGCCATTATCAGGGCGGAAGCCGTCTCCGTGCGCGACAAATTCGGCGATGAACGCCGCACGGAAATCGCCGCCGTCACCGGAGAGGTCGATATTGAAGACCTGATTCCGGTGGAGGAGTGCATGCTGACCATGACCAGCTTCGGATACGTGAAACGCCAGAAAACGGATACGTACCGCACGCAGCGGCGCGGCGGCCGCGGCGTAAGCGGCATGACCCGGCGCGAGGAGGATGTCGCGACCGACATGTTTGTCATCGGCTCGCACGATTACGTCATGTTCTTTACAAACCTGGGCCGTGTCTACCGACTGAAATGCTACGAGATTCCAGAAGGGGCACGCACGTCCAAGGGAATCAATATCGCGAACCTGCTGCCGATCGCGCAGGAGGAAAAGGTCACCTCCATGATCCGCGTGCCGGAATTCGACGAGGAAAGCTATCTTGTCATGGTGACGAAAAACGGCATCGTCAAGCGCACGGCACTCTCCGCCTACGACACCGCGCGCAAGGGCGGCGTCATCGCGATCGATCTGGACGAAGGCGACGAGCTTTCGTGGGTGCGCATGACAAGCGGGAAGGACGACCTTCTGGTCGCGACCAGACAGGGCATGGCGATCCGGTTCAACGAACAGGACGCCCGCGCCATGGGCCGCGCGACCCGCGGCGTGAAAGCGATTTCGCTTGCCGAGGGCGACTGTGTTGTGGGTATGGTGGTTCTGGTTCCGGGCACGCTGGTGCTGACCGTTTCCGAAACCGGATTCGGCCGCCTGTCGCCGGAAAGCGACTACCGCTCGCAGTTCCGCGGCGGCAAGGGCCTGATGAATTACCACACGGAGCGCTACGGCAGCGTTGCCGCCATTCAGGCGGTCGGGCTGGACGACGATGTAATTTTGATTTCCTCCGGCGGAATCATCATCCGGATTCTGGCGAGTTCCATCCGTCAATGCCGCCGCCCGAGCAAGGGCGTGCTGCTGATGCGCCTGACCGAAGACAGCCGCGTTGTCACGGTGGCCTGCACCGCGCATGACGACGAGGAAGAAGCGGAGGAAGCCGTCGACGACGGAAGCGCGGACGAAGGAGCGGACGGAGCGGACGCCGGGACGGAAGGCGAACCGGAACAGGAAGTGTAAAAGGAGGAACCGCCAGATGAAAAGGAACTTTCCCGCAACCATCCTCGCCGCGGCGTTGGCCCTGACCCTTTTGTTGCCGGGGTGTTCGCTGACACACCAATCGCCCGCCGCGTCGTCGGAATCCTCGTCTTCCCAATCGCTGTCGTCGCAGCCGGCGTCCTCTCAGGACGATCCGTCCTCCGACGGCGGCTCGTCCGATCCGGGGGAACCGCCCGCAGACTCCGAACCGGGCCGCGTGCTGACGATTACGACGGATAACGAGAAATTTAATCAGAAGTTCTCTGAAAATCCGGTTGACAAGGCCTATATCAAAGAATCCGATCAGGCCGTGTCCACCGTCGATATGGTCAACGTTTCTCAAAAATACGCCGGGCTGTGGCAGAAAGAGATCGATCACGCGTGGAGCGAGCTGTCTCAGGAAATGAGCTCGGATTCAAGCGGAAAGCCCGCCGAGCTGAAGGCGGAGCAGAAAAAATGGGAAGACGAGAAGGACGCCAAGCTGAAAAAGATTGTAAGCGACGCGCTTTCCGGCGGCGGCAGCATGGCGGAGGTCAACGCGGCTTCTCAGGAAATGGACTTTTACCGCAGCCGCGCGGCGCAGCTTTACCGCGAGCTGTATGATTATGACAAGAATTATTCTTATGCCTATTTGGCAAAATAACTCTTAATATTACAAATTGTATTATGCAATGTGCTTTATCCGAAGAAAAAATGAATACAGAGCATCTTTCGCGCCGCGGGATTTCGACAAATCGATCCGGCAGCCGTCAGAAAGGCACGTCCCAATTCTCGGCGCTAAGATGCTTGTAACCGACCGCAAAACAGCGTAAAAAAACAGGAGCAAGGCGCCCGCCGAACGGACGCTTCGCTCCCTTTCGCCGGCGGAACCATTCCGCCCGCGCCGGGTATGGCAGGGTTTTGATTGCTTTTTCCACAGTTCTTTTTCACAAACATCAGTTTCGCCGGCGGGGAACATGCCGTCGCACACCTGCCGAGGAGTTCACCCTTTGCCAGGCGGGCGGCCGCTACCCGCAAAGCAAACAAAAAGCGCCGGCACGGAATATAATCATTCCATACACCGACGCGCGCGCAATTACAGAATCCGCTCCTCCCCCCTGTACAAAGACAGGAAAAAGAAGTATAATAATTCTGCAATGCGCGGTGAAAACCGTGGTATATGGAGCTGGCACTCCGTATACAGGAGGTGGGTGCTCCTGACACCTTGCCTCTGCATTGCACTTTTTAATTTTGCCTTGCAAATAAGAGTATAACTCTTTTTTGTAAAAATATCAACATTATTTTGGGATTCACTGGAAATTCCGACTTTTTTCACAACTTTTTGATTTTTACACTTTGAGACCGCAGTGCAATGCTATTTTATCTTTGGGGCAAGGTGCCCCTTAACCCAAATTATTTCTATTAATTTACACTGTCCTCAGGCCGGACAGGCCCCTTCTTTCGTCCTCAAACGAAAGTAGGCAAAGGTTGAGTAGGGGGGACTTCAAACTCCCATAGAGAAAGCTCCAACCGTCCCCCCTACACCCCCGACTACCGTCATACAACACGGAACTGTTCTTAAAAC
>NZ_JBJKOP010000025.1:0-48001 GCF_046707225.1 Caproicibacter sp.
CCATACACAGCGGTAAAACCGCGCATTTGCAGGTAATATTATACCTCATTCCCCCTGTTTTGTACAGAGCGGGAAAAAAGGGGCGAAAAATAAATCCTGCTTTTCACGCGCGCCGGTGTATGGAATGAAAATTCCGTACCGGTGCTTTTTTGTGCCCTGTATTGGGCGAAACGCCCGCTCCCGCGTATTTTTTGGCACGGAACCCGGAAATTTCGTGCCGCCATTCTCTCCGCGGGGGCGGGAGCACGCCGCCCGGTACCGGCGGCTTTTCCGTTTTGACGGACGGGAAAGTGCAAAGCGCGTGAAAAGGAGTTCTTTGAATCAGGCACGCTCTTCTCGAGTTCATTCTCTTGAAGTGTGCCGCAGGCAACATGGCTCTCCGTCCTTTTGAAACGGCGGGGCCGCCGACACTGGGCCGCGTGGGTGATTCAGCACTCACGCGGCTTTCTTTATGATTTAAGGGCGGATAGCTCTGCGCGGCGTTGGAGTGGCCGTCGCGTGGTAGTCAAATTATATCTGGAAAGAAACAAACCGCCCGTTGCTCCGGGCGGTTTGTTTCTTTTCTCATCGTTGAGAATAACCCTTAATTTTTCCCCGGGAACGTGATATAATACTTCCATAACTTGTATTCCGGGGGAAAAGCGATGAAATTACTGGTACTGGACGGCAACAGCATTCTGAACCGGGCGTTCTACGGCGTGCGGCTCCTGACGACGAAAGAGGGGCTGTTTACCAACGGAATCTACGGTTTTCTGACCATCCTGCAAAAAATGAACGCGGAAACTTCCCCCGATGCGGTCGCGGTCGCATTCGACCTGCGCGCGCCAACCTTTCGGCACAAAGAATACGCGGGCTACAAGGCGAACCGCAAGGGGATGCCGGAGGAGCTTGCCCAGCAGCTGCCGACGCTAAAGGAGCTTCTGGTGCTGCTCGGCTATCATCTGGTGGAATGCGAGGGCTTCGAGGCGGACGACATCCTCGGCACCCTCGCGCACCAATGCGAAAAAACGGGCGACGAGTGCGTCCTCGCGACCGGGGACCGCGACAGCCTGCAGCTGGTCGGGCCGCATGTGACGGTCCGCCTTGCCTCCACAAAAATGGGGCAGCCGCAGGTCACACTTTACGACGAAGCGAAAATCAAAGAGGATTACGGCGTGACTCCGGAGGAAATGATCGAGATCAAGGCGATTCAGGGCGATACCTCCGACTGCATTCCGGGCGTCGCCGGAATCGGGCCGAAGGGCGCGGGGCAGCTGGTTCAGGCCTATCATAATATTGATTACATTTATGAGCACCTGGACGAGCTGGAAATCAAGGACGGGATGCGGAAAAAACTGGAGGCCGGGAAGGACAGCGCGTTTTTGAGCCGTCACCTCGGAACCATCCGCACCGACGCGCCGATCGACACAAACCTGAAAAACTATGTTCCCGTTCCCGGCGACCGCGCGGGCGCGGCGCGGCTGATGGCGAAGCTGGAGTTTTTCTCGCTGATCGAGAAAATGGGCCTGGACGTGCCGGAGCCGGAGGAGGTTCGTCAGGAGCAGGCCGTGACGGTCGCGGAGCATACGGACCCGGCGGAGCTGCTGAAAGCCGCGCGAAAAGCCGGGCGGGCGGACTTTGTCGCGGAGACGGACGGGGCGCTGCGCGTGCTTTGGAACCGGGACGGCGTCCTCCATACCGTGGAAGACGCGGACACCCTGCGCGCGCTGTTTTCGGACGTATCCGTCCGGAAGAACACCCACAACGTCAAGCCGCTTTGCTCCAGACTGCTGAAGGACGGCGTGCAGCTGGCCGGGCCGGTGTTCGACACCCTTCTGGCGGCGTATCTGCTGAACCCGTCGGCCTCCGGGTACGAGCCGGCGCGGCTTGCGAGGGAGTACGGCGCGCCGGAACCTGCCGGGGAACTGACGGAAGCGCAGACGGCCGCCGCGCTGATGCCCGGCCTTGTGGACCGGCTCGCGGAAAAGATCGCCGAAAATTCCCAGACGGAGCTGCTCGACCGCATCGAGATTCCGCTGGCGAAGGTGCTTGCGGATATGGAAAACACCGGCTTCGCGGTGGACGAGGACGGAATCCGAGAGTTTGGTGAAAAGCTGGAGCAGCGCATCACGGAGCTGCAGCGACAGGTTTATGAATCCGTCGGGTACGAATTCAACATCAATTCACCGAAGCAGCTTGGCGACGCGCTGTTTGAAAAGCTGGGTCTTCCGCACGGCAAAAAGACGAAGACCGGCTGGTCGACCGGAGCGGAAACGCTGGAAAAGCTGCGGTACGACCACCCGGCGGTCGAGATGGTGCTCGATTACCGCGCGCTTACAAAGCTGAAATCCACTTACTGCGACGGCCTTTTAAAGGTCATCGGGCCGGACGGCAGGATTCATTCCAGCTTTAACCAGACCGAAACGCGCACGGGGCGCATCAGCTCTACGGAGCCGAACCTGCAGAATATTCCCGTTCGCACGGAGCTCGGGCGCGAAATGCGCCGCTTTTTCCGCGCCCGCCCCGGCTGGGTGCTGGTGGACGCGGACTATTCGCAGATCGAGCTGCGGGTGCTCGCCCATGTTGCGAACGATGAAAATATGATCCATGCTTTTCTGAACAACAACGATATTCACCGCAGCACGGCCGCGCAGGTGTTCCATATGCCGGAGGAGCTGGTCACGCCGCTGATGCGCAGCCGGGCGAAGGCCGTCAATTTCGGAATCGTGTACGGCATCGGCGCGTTTTCGCTGTCCAAAAACATCCATGTTTCCGTTGCGGAGGCAAAGCGGTATATCGAGGATTACCTCGCGAATTTTTCCGGCGTGGATTCCTACATGGAGCGCGTGGTGGAGCAGGCAAAGGAAGACGGCTATGTGCAGACGCTGTTCGGGCGGCGGCGGTATCTGCCGGAGCTGAAATCGTCGAATCACAATCTGCGCGCGTTCGGGGAGCGCGTGGCGCGGAATATGCCGATTCAGGGAACGGCGGCGGACATCATCAAAATTGCGATGATCCGTGTGCGGGACCGTCTGGAACGCGAACAGATGAAGTCGAAGCTCATTTTGCAGGTGCACGATGAACTGATCGTCGAGGCCCCCAAAGAGGAGGCGGACCGTGCCGCCTTGCTTCTGACCGAGGAAATGCAGAACGCCGTGTCGCTTTCCGTTCCGATGATCGCGGAAGCGAAAACCGGGGAAACCTGGTACGAGGCGAAGGCGTAGCGTATGGGGATTTTTGCCTGCCCCGTCTGCGGGGAGCCGCTCCTGCGGGAGGAAACGGCATACCGGTGCCCTCAGGGGCACAGTTATGACCTTGCGAAAGAGGGCTATGTTTATCTGCTTCCGCCAAACAAGAAGCATTCCGCCGACCCGGGGGACAGCCGCGAAATGGTCGCGGCGCGCCGGCGGTTTCTGGAAGCGGGGCATTACGCGCCGTTCAGCGACTGTTTGAACCGTCTGGCGGAGGAGAATCTTCCGCAGGGGAGCCCCGTGATTCTGGACGCTGGCTGCGGCGAGGGGTACTATGCCGGGCGGCTGCGGGAACATCTGCTGAAAAGGGGAGCGGCTCCGGAGCAGTACGGGTTCGATATTTCCAAATCCGCGGTGCGTGCCGCCGCGAAGAAGTATCAGGGGATTTCGTTCGCCGTGGGCAGCATCTTCGGCATTCCGGCTCTTTCCGCGTCCGCCGACGTTCTTACGGATGTGTTCGCGCCGATTGTTCCGCGGGAATATGCCCGGGTACTGCGCCCCGGCGGGTTTCTGATCCTCGCCGTGCCGTCGCAGCGGCATTTGTACGGCCTGAAAGAGATCCTTTACGACGAACCGTACGAGAACGAATACCGGGAAACCGAGTACCCTGGTTTTGCGTTCCTCCGGCGCGTGCCGGTGCGGGGGAATATCACATTAAACGGGGCGCGGGAAATCGGGGACTTGTTCGCCATGACGCCCTACTTCCGAAAAACCCCGCGCGAGGGCTGCGAGCGGCTTGCCAGGACGCAAACGCTTAGAACGGAAATAGGATTCGATTTTTTACTCTATCGCAAGGTGGGAGAATGATGAGCAAGCGCAAGGCGTTCGTTAACTTTGTCAAAGCGGAGAATATCTTCTTCATGGTCGCCGTCACGGTCCTCGCCATGGCGGTCCGTCTCAGATTTTTCGGGTATATCTCCAGCGACTACCGGCAGTTTTTATCCGGATGGTTTGAGTTGCTTCGCCAGAACGGCGGCCTTTCGGCGGTAGGAATCAATTTCGGCGACTACACGCCGGCCTACTACTATCTGCTTGCCCTTCTCACCTATCTTCCGTTTTCCGGCCTGCACCTGATTAAGGCGCTCTCCTGCGCGGGGGACGTCGCGGCGGCGTATTATGTGTTTCGCATCGTCGACCGGAAATACGGTGAATTCTGGGGGGAAATCGCCTACGCGGTCACGCTGTTCCTGCCCAGCGTGATTCTGAATTCGGCGGTCTGGGCGCAGTGCGATTCCATCTACACCGCCGCGCTGCTCGCCTGCGTCTGCTATCTGATGGAGGACCGGCAGTACCTTGCCGTCACGGCGTTTTCAATTGCGCTTGCGTTTAAGCTGCAGGCCGTGTTTTTCGCTCCGCTTTTGTTCGTCCTGCTCTTCAAGGGAAGAATCAAAGCGCGCTGTCTGCTGATCCCGCCGCTGGTGTATGTGATTTCCATTTTGCCCGCCGCTTTGATGGGCCGCGATTTCTGGGAATTGCTGACCGTCTATTTCCGGCAGTCGCAGGAGTACAACGAGCTGACGATGAACCTGCCGAATCTGTTTTCCTGGTTTCCCGCGGACGCGCCGGAATCCGTCGGCAAGGCGGCGGTGCTGGCCGCGGGGGCGCTGGTGCTGTTCACGTTTGCCTATCTTTGCGCCCGGAAATTCCGCATCACGGATGAAATGCTGGTTTCCCTCGCGCTGTTTTATGTGATGCTGCTGCCGTATTTTCTTCCGTTTATGCATGAGAGGTACTGGTACCCGGCGGATCTGCTCTCGCTTGTGTTCGCGTTTTATTTCCCGGAAAAGTTTTATGTCCCGGTCATTACGGTGATGTCCTCCGTCTACGCCTACAGCCGGTTTCTGTTTCGGTTCCGATTTATCAGCATGAAGCTGTTTTCCGTTTTGATGCTCTTTAACCTGATCTGGGTCGCGATTCACATTATCTACCGCATCCGGGACGGCTCGGACTGGAAGGTGATGAGACGGGGATGGACGGACTGAAGCTGGTCCCCATGGCGCCGCGGCATCTGGACCGCCTCGCCGAACTGGAACGGCTCTGCTTTGCACAGCCGTGGACGAGGGACGGGCTTGCCGCCGAGCTTTCCAGCGATACCGCCGTCTTTCTGACCGCGGAGAGCGGCGGAGAAATCGTCGGCTACGCCGGGATGCACTGTGTCTGCGGGGAATGCTATGTGGACAACATCGCCGTTTTCCCCGCTTTTCGGCGCCGGGGCGTCGGGCGCGCGCTGACGCGGGGGCTGATCGGCCGGGCGCGCGGACGGAACGCGGAGTTTCTCAGCCTGGAGGTGCGTCCCTCCAACACGGCGGCGGTCGCGCTGTATCAATCGCTGGGACTTCGCCCCGCCGGGAGAAGGAAGAACTTTTACCGGAACCCGACGGAGGACGCGCTGATTCTTACCCTGCGTTTTTAGGATGTTTATTTTCTCTCGCCGCTCTTGATACCGACCATTTGGATGCATCGCCGCGCTGTTCCCCCGACCCGTACTTTGGCCTTTCGTACGGGACCGAAAGTACGGGCCTGTGCGGGGTCGAAAGCCCGCCGCACGCCGCCCTTCGGGGCTGGAAGAAAAAATAGGGGTTCAATTCCTGAATGGGAAAGATCGAGTATGAAATTCAACTCAAATTTAAGAATCAGGGGGAATGCAACATGACAAAACGCGAAACCCGTCTGCTGGCGCTTGCCTGCACGTTCATCGGAATTGTGATCGGTTTTTTGCTTGCGCCGATCAAGGCCGGAACCACCGTTTCCTGCGGCAACAACAATACGCTTGAGGGACCGGACGCCAAGAGACGAAAGCACCGCGGCGGAAAGCGCTTCCGGACGCGGGAAGAAGAACCCGGGGAGGATACATGCGAATTCTAGGAATTGAAAGCTCCTGTGACGAAACCGCCGCCGCCGTTGTGGAAGACGGCAGAATCATTTGTTCCAACGCGGTCGCGTCGCAGATTGAAGAACACCGGCTTTACGGCGGTGTTGTACCGGAGATCGCCTCCCGCAGGCACTGCGAGGCGATCTCCGGAATTGTGAAAAACGCGCTGGACGACGCCGGGACAAGCCTGGACGGAATCGACGCGATCGCGGTTACCTGCGCGCCCGGGCTGATCGGCGCGCTGCTGGTCGGCGTCAACTTCGCGAAGGGTCTGGCCCTGTCGACGGGGAAGCCGCTCGTTCCGGTGCACCACCTGCGCGCGCATATCGCCGCGAATTACCTGACTTTTCCGGAGCTTACGCCGCCGTTTCTCTGCCTGGTGGTTTCCGGCGGCCACACGCACCTGATCGACGTCCGGGACTACACGGACCTGCGCGTGCTGGGCCAGACCAGGGACGATGCGGCGGGGGAGGCGTTCGACAAGGCCGCGCGCGCGATGGGCATGCCGTACCCCGGCGGGGTAGAGCTGGATAAAGTTGCAGAGCAGGGGAATGATAAGGCATACAAACTCCCGCGCCCGTCCGTGGACGGGGCTCCGTTCGATTTCAGCTTTTCCGGCCTGAAAACCAACGTGCTGAATCAGCTGCACAACGCGCGGCAGCGCGGAGAAACGGTCTCGATTCCGGATCTTGCGGCGTCTTACCGCAGGGCGGTCGTGGACTGCCTGGTGCGGAACACGCTGCTTGCGGCGGAGGAAACCGGTGCGAAAAAGCTGGTGACGGCGGGCGGCGTTTCCGCAAACTCGCTGCTGCGGCGGGAACTGAAGGCGGTGTGCCGGGAACGCGGCCTGTCTTTTTACTGCCCGCGGCTGGACCTTTGCGGCGACAACGGCGCGATGGTTGCGGCTCAGGGCTTCTATGAGTATGCGGCCGGGAACGTCGCCGGACCCGGCCTGAACGCCCGCGCGGAGCTTTCTGTGGAATCCCTTTCCGTTTAATTTTGCAGGACGCGATTCATCATTATTCATTATTCCGCATAAGCATAAAATAGCAAAATTGATATATTCTTAACAATCAGATGCGATGTTATTGCACAATACGAAATGTTGTATTATAATGGCAGTATATTCATTAGGCCATTGGGCCGAAAGGAGAAGCATATGACTCAGAATCAATCGGTACTGGAATGGATGGAAAAGATGAAGGAGTTGGTCTGTCCGGACAGGGTGATCTGGATTGACGGGACTCAGGAGCAGCTTGAATCGTTGAGGGCCGAAGCTTGCAAAACCGGCGAGATGATCAAGCTCAATGAAGAGAAGCTTCCCGGCTGCTATCTTCATCGCACGGCCGTAAACGATGTGGCACGCGTGGAGGGACGCACCTTTATCTGCTCCCGCAGCGAGGAGGACGCGGGCCCCACCAACCATTGGATGGAGCCGTCAAAGGCCTATGAAATGCTGTACGGAATCGCGAAGAACAGCTATCGGGGCCGCACCATGTATGTGATACCTTATTCTATGGGCCCTGTGGGCTCACCGTTTGCCAAAATCGGCATTGAACTGACCGATTCCATTTATGTTGTTCTGAATATGAGCATTATGACCCGCGTCGGCAACGAGGTTGTTAAAACTCTCGGCAACAGCAGCGACTGGGTGCGCGGCCTGCACTGCAAATGCGAGATCGACGAAGAAAAAAGATACATCTGCCATTTCCCGGAGGACAACACGATTATTTCCGTCAATTCCGGTTACGGCGGGAATGTTCTGCTCGGCAAAAAATGCTTTGCGCTGCGCATCGCGTCCTTCCTTGGCAAAAACGAGGGCTGGATGGCGGAGCACATGCTGATCCTCGGCATTCAGAATCCGCTGGGCGAAATCAAATATGTGGCGGCGGCGTTCCCGTCGGCCTGCGGCAAGACGAACCTCGCCATGCTGATTCCGCCGGAATTCTACCGTCAAAAAGGCTACAAAATCTGGACGGTCGGCGACGACATCGCCTGGATGCGCATCGGGCCGGACGGCAGGCTTTGGGCGATCAACCCGGAAAACGGATTTTTCGGCGTGGCGCCGGGAACCAACGTGAAATCGAACCCGAACGCGCTTGCGACGACAAAATCAGGCACGATTTTTACAAATGTTGTGCATAATCTGGATGACAACACCGTCTGGTGGGAGGGATTGGACCACAATCCGCCGAAGAACGCCGTGGACTGGAAGGGCCGCCCGTGGGACGGCACCAGCAGCAAGGAAAAGGGCGCGCACCCGAACAGCCGCTTTACCGCACCGGCGAAAAACTGCCCGTGCATCAGCCCCGAGTTCGAAAACGGACGCGGAGTTCCGATTTCCGCAATTATTTTCGGCGGCCGCCGCGCGCGCACTACGCCGCTTGTGTATCAGTCCAGGGACTGGAATAACGGCGTGTTTGTAGGCTCCATCATGGCGTCTGAAACAACCGCGGCCGCGACCGGCGCCGTGGGCGTCGTCCGCCGCGACCCGATGGCCATGCTGCCGTTCTGCGGCTACCATATGGGCGATTACTTCAAGCACTGGATCGACATGGGCGAAAGGCTCGGCGACAAGGCTCCGAAGATTTTCAATGTAAACTGGTTCCGTCTGGACGACGAAGGCCATTTCATTTGGCCGGGCTTCGGCGACAACCTGCGCGTGCTCGAATGGATTCTGCAACGCTGCGAGGGCAAGGCGGACGCGGTCGACACACCGATCGGCTTTGTGCCGAAAGCGGATGACATCAACCTTTCCGGCCTGGATCTGACCGTCGACACGCTCAAGACGATTCTGAACGTCGACAGCGCGGACTGGGCGAAGGAAGCCGACGGAATCGAAGAGTTCTATCAGAAATTCGGCGACAAGCTCCCGAAGGAACTGAAAGCGGAACTTAAAAAGCTGAAAGAAAAACTTGCATAAATGACTCATGCGGAATGCGCCGGCTTGTCCCACTCGGGACGGACGGCGCATTTTATATTGCAAGAAAATCAGCCGAAATTCCTTATAATTCGGCATCGTTTTATAAAAAGTATGAATAAACTGTTTCTGAATTAAAAATTTTGTGTAAATGCAATATTGCGTTTTCACAAAGGAACCGATATACTTAACCTGTAATCGAAACGGGACCCGGCAATTTTGTCGGGCGATTTTTATTTTACGGAGGAATCGAAATGGCAGACAGTACAACGTCGGCGATCCATCCCAAGGGCGACTTTTTTAACCTGAAGGGGAACCACACGGATATCCGCACGGAGATCATCGCGGGGCTTACCACATTTTTCACGATGGCTTACATCATTTTTGTAAACCCGGCGATTCTCGGCGACGCCAAGATGGACAAGGGTGCGGTCATGCTTGCCACCTGTGTCGCCTCGGCGATCGGGACGCTTTTAAGCGGCCTTTTGTCCAACTACCCGCTGGCACAGGCGCCGGGCATGGGCCTGAACGCGTTCTTTGCCTACACCATCTGCGGCACTTACGGCTATTCCTGGCAGGCGGGCCTGTCCGCCGTGTTCATTTCCGGCGTCATCTTCATTGTTCTTTCCGCCGGAGGAATCCGCGAAAAAATCGTGGATGCGATACCGCTTCCCATGAAAAAGGCCATCAGCGGCGGAATCGGGCTGTTTATCGCAATCGTGGCGCTTAAGGGCGCGGGAATCGTCGCGCCGAGCGAATCCACCATCATTACGCTGGGCAATTTCACGAATCCTACGACGGCGCTTGCCGTGATCGGAATTTTCATCACCGTCCTCCTGGTGGTTCAAGGCGTAAAGGGCGGCCTGTTCATCAGCATTCTGGCAACCAGCGTCGTGGGCGCTGTGATGCAGTTCGGGTTCGGCGCCAACGTCGGCATTTCGCAGGGCCTTTCGGTCGGCGGTTCGCTTGCCCCGACCTTTGGCAAATTCACGGGCGGCTTTTCCGAGCTGCTTCACACCAATGAAGGCATCGGTGTGGCGTTCTTTTCCCTGATTGCGGTCCTGATTTCCCTGACGATGGTCGACATGTTCGACACGGTCGGCACGCTGTACGGCACCGCCGGCAAGGCGGGCTTCCTGACTCCGGAGGGCAAGCTGCCCAACGCGACGAGGGCGCTGATGGCCGACGCGATTGCAACCTCCGTCGGCGCCGTGTTCGGCACCTCCACCGTGACCACCTATGTGGAATCCAGCGCGGGTATTTCGGAGGGCGGCAAAACCGGCCTGACCAGCGTGACCACCGCCATTTGCTTCATCCTCGCGATTTTCCTTGCTCCGTTCCTCGGCTTTATTCCGGGCTCCGCGACGTACCCGGTCCTTCTGATCGTCGGCGTCATGATGATCGGCGGCGTGAAGGATGTCGACTGGGACGACATGGAAATCGCGATTCCCTGCTTTTTGACGATCGCAATGATGCCGTTCGCGTACAGCATTTCCGAAGGCATCGCGTTCGGCAGCATCAGCTATTGCTTCATCAAGCTGGTGCGCGGCAAGGTTAAGGAGGTCAGCCCGATCATGTACGGGATCGCGGTGCTCTTTATCATCCGCTACATTCTGGAATACGTTCACTTCTGAGTTTCATTTAAACGATGGGAAGCCCCTCTCCGAGTTTACGGAGAGGGGCTTCCCTTTTTCGTTCCGGGAGTGCGCCGTCAGCTGATGCCAACGCCCGCGCTGGCATAGCCCGCGATCGTATTGACCAGGGAAACGCCCGTCGCGGTGGCCGAAAAGACCATCAGCAGCCGCGTCTGGGCGGTGACCGGAATGGCGAGCCCGGTCGTGATGGCATTGAAGGTGTCGCCGATGGCGATGGCGCCGGTCAGCGGCGGAAGTGTTACAAGCGCGCCGGCAACCGGTGAAAACGTGTCGTTCGGGGTCGGCGAGCTGTAAAGCTGTGCGGTGATGGTCACGGTCGTTCCGGCAAGCGCAAGCGCCGCGGTCACGCTGAAATAGGCGGCGACGGAATTGATGACGCCGTCACGAGGCATTGAGAACGCAAAGTTGGTCAGGCCGGACAGGTCGATGACTCCCAAAGCGAGGGCACCCGGCGCGTTCAGACCGAACCCGATCAATCCCAGGGTTCCGACCAGACCTCCCGCCACGGTTGTCAGAGAGGTTGGAGTGCCGGATGCGAATGGAATGATAGCACCCGCACCCGCAGCGCCCGCTGCGCCCGTGGGACCTGTCGGCCCCGTCGGCCCGGTAACGCTCAGGCCCGCCGCGCCCGTGGGACCTGTCGGCCCCGTTGGCCCGGTAATGCTCAGGCCCGCGGTTCCCGTTGGCCCCGTCGGTCCGGTCGGCCCGGTAACGCTCAGGCCCGCCGCGCCTGTGGGGCCCGTCGGCCCGGTTGGCCCGGTAATGCTCAGGCCTGTTGCGCCCGTGGGGCCAGTCGGCCCTGTGGGCCCGACGGGTCCGATAATGCTGATACCCATGGGCCCTGTCGGCCCGGTTGGACCCGGCAGCCCCGGAAAGCCCGGAGGTCCCGGAAAGCCGGGAGGTCCGGGAGGGCCCGGAGGTCCGGCGGGACCGGGATCGCCCGTGAAGCCCTGAAAGCCCATCGGGCCCCTCGTACCGGGAGGTCCGGGAGGCCCCGGAGGGCAGAAGCGTCCGCCGGGCGCCGCGAAGGCGGGGTTGGAGCTTCCGGCCGGATCCCGGCCGTTACGGCGTGGAAAATTTTGATTGCAACCCAAGAAATCCCCTCCTGCTGTCAAAACGGATTCGCCGGCAGTAAGCCGGCTACCTTTTCTACCATAATATGCCGAAAGTTCTTCTGTGCCAATAATATTTTAAGTGACTTGCGGCAGGATTTGTCCAAATAAGGAATAAAAAGCTTCCCAATCCGGCAAAGCCGGAATTGGGGAGCAGAGGGATTAGCAGGAAATCCGCACGGCGGTGATACTGGCAGAGGATATTGTAGAAGCACCGCTTACGGTGAGGGAAACAACGCCGCCGGCGGGTACGCTGACGATTGCCTGGCCGCTGTAATGGGTGTCCGTCGTGGTAATGGCGGCGGAGCCTGCGACCGGTACGCCGTTGAGAGCCAGACCTAACGTAACGCCCGCAATAGGCGCCGTGACGGAAATATGATATTGAATCAGATAAACGCCCGGCCTGGTGAACAGCAGATTCCCGCCGGACAGTACGATGTCGGGAGTGGAGCTGCCGGTCCCGAAGACCACGGGTGCGCCGGCCGCTACCGCCTGGGATGCGGTGGTATAATAAAACGCATAGGAAGGAACCCTTAGATCACAGACAGGCGGGCAGGGGACGCATTGGCAGCACTGGCATTGGTACGGATCGCGGCTAATGGGAAGAAACGCTGGGAAGATCCGGTTGCAAGAGCAAGGATCGCTGCAATTGAAACAGCTCAAAATAAAACCTCCTTTTCACTTATGCTGAACGGTCTTTTACAGACCGTTCCCTGTATATACTATGCGGGAAAGGAGAATTTGTCTGCCGTTCGGCGAATTTCCGTACCGCTTTTTCCGGCGTTGTGGTATAATCGGCATTGAGAATCAAGAGGGGAGAAAGGGGAGTTCCGCGTGAAAAAAGCGCTGGTGACGGGGGCCTCCGGGGGGATCGGACAAGCGGTCGCCGCCCGGCTGGCCGCCGACGGCTACAAAGTGTATCTGAATTATTTAAAAAATGAAAAAGGCGCGCGCAGCCTTTGGGAAAGGCTGACGCGCGCCTGCGGCCCGGAATCCGCCGTTCTGGCGCGGGCGGATATTTCCGATTCCGCCCAGGCGGCGGAACTGTTCCGCTCCGCCGGAAAGCTTGACCTGCTGGTCAATAACGCGGGGATTGCGCAGCAGAAGCTGTTTACCGACCTGACAGACCGCGACTGGGACGAGATGTTCAATGTGGATGTGCGCGGCGTTTTTCTGTGCTGCCGCGCCGCCCTTCCCGATATGATCCGGGAAAAGAGCGGCTGCATCGTCAATATTTCTTCCATGTGGGGGCAGGTCGGCGCTTCGTGCGAAGCACACTATTCCGCCGCCAAAGCCGCCGTCATCGGGCTGACGAAAGCGCTCGCGAAAGAGGTCGGCCCCTCCGGCGTGCGGGTCAACTGCATTGCCCCGGGCGTGATCGACACCGAAATGAACGCGGGGTTTTCCGAACAGACCATGGAAGAGCTGCGGGAGGAAACCCCGCTGTGCCGCATCGGCTCCCCGGAGGATATTGCCGCGGCGGTGTCGTTCCTTGCTTCCGAACAGGCGGGCTTCATCACCGGGCAGGTCCTGGGGGTCAACGGCGGCATGGTGATCTGACCACCCGGAAAAACGGCAAACGGCTGCTCCGGCTCAGACCTCGGTCAGCAAAATTTCGCAGTCTCCTTTTACGGTGTACCGGCCGAATCCCGCCGGGAGGAAGACGCTGTCTCCTTTTGCAAAGGTCAGAAGCGTCCGGCCGCGGTCCAGAATCAGCGCGTCGCCGCGCAGGCATAAAATGGACTGAAAGCTTTTTTCGCTCGCGCAAAGCGCGTGTTCCGTAATTTTCATGCGGTTGACGGTGAAATATTCGCACGAGCCGAGCAGGGTTTTTACGCAGCCCGGTTCCCGGATTTCGTCCCCCTGCGGGCCGACGGGACGCGAGGGGCGGCTTCGGCGGGTAACGTCGAGCGCCTGCGGAATATGCAGCTCGCGCGGTTTTCCGTCCGCGCCCGGGCGGCCGTAATCGTAAATGCGGTAGGTCAGGTTGGAATTCTGCTGGATTTCCGCAATCAGAATCCCCGCGCCGATGGCGTGCAGCGTTCCGGATTCGATATACAGCACGTCCCCGGGGTGCACCGTCACCTTGTTGAGGACTTCGGTCAGCGTGTTGTTCTCAATCCGTTCGCGGAATTCTTCTTTGGAGATCTCGTGGTCGAAGCCGTAATAGAGGTACGCCCCCTCCTCACAGTCAACGATGTACCACATTTCGGTTTTGCCGAATCCGCCGCCGTGCGCGCGCGCGTACTCGTTGTCGGGGTGAACCTGAATGGAGAGCGCGTTCTTTGCGTCGATCAGTTTAATCAGAACCGGAAAATCGGGAAACTTTTCGCAGTCGGTTCCAAGAACCCGCCTTCCGGCTTTTTCAAAATATTCGTTCAGAGTCAGCCCCCGGTACTCGCCGTTCGCGATGACCGCGGGCCCGTCCGGGTGGCAGGAAAGAACCCAGCTTTCCGCGACTTTCGCCGCGCTGCTCTGCTGACGGTATTCGGTTCTCAGCCGGGTGCCTCCCCAGATATAATCCTTGCAAACGGCGTTCAGCCGGATCGGATACAGCTGTTCCATCTGAAACACTCCTTAAGAAACATGGATTTGTAAGCGAATGAAAATAATCCCAAAAACGATTATACCCGGATTGAGGCGCAATTACAATTACAGAACGAAAAAAACGAAAATCCCGCCGCCGGTATGTCCGGCAGCGGGATTTGAAACCTGCGGGAAGCGTTTAAATGAACAGGTTCGTGTCGGACTGTTCCGCCGCGCCCAGGAAGGTCGCGACTCCGGCGACCTCGACTCCGTCGATCAGTTCCTCTTTGCGGATTCCCATAATGTCCATGGACATCTGGCACGCGACGATCCGCACGCCGGAGTCCATCGCGGACTGGAGCAGTTCTTCCAGCGAAGAAACGTGCTTGCGCTTCATCACGCCGCGGATCATTTTCGGACCGATGCCGAGCATGTTCATGCGGGAAAGGCCGAGCTTTTGCGTGCCGCGCGGCATCATGGCGCCGAACATTTTTTCAATCAGGTTCTTTTGGACGCCGACGCGGTTGTTTCTGCGCAGAACGTTCAGGCCCCAGAATGTGAAGAACATCGTTACCTTCCGCCCCATGGAAGCAGCCCCGTTCGCGATGATCAGGGAAGCGATGGCGCGGTCAAGGTCTCCGCTGAACACGATGATGCTTTTGTCGTTTCCGCCCGCGGCGGGCGCGGAAGCCGGAGCGGCGGGCACCGGAGCGTCCTTCTGCACGCGGACCTCATAGACGGTGCCTTTCCGCTCGGAGCCGAGCAGGCGGTTTCCGGTCCGTTCGCACCAGACGCCGATGTCTGAGACAAAGCCGGGGTCCGTCGCGCGGATGCACAGGGTCTCGCCCTCCGATGCCGCTTTCACGGCCTGCGCCGTTTTCATGATCGGGCCGGGGCACTGCAGGCCGCAGGCGTCCACCTCAATCGTCTTTTCGGGGGCGGAGGGCGGCGCGGGTTTTACCGGCTCACAGTTTTTTTTTATGCCCACGCAGTCGGTGGGCGAGGGGGCGGACGGCTTGTCGTGAACGTCGCGCCAGGTCTTCATCCCGCCGCTCAGGTTGTAAACGTCGAACCCGTGCTGCGCAAGGATGCGGGACGCGACATAGCCGCGCAGGCCCACCGCGCAGTAGGCGTAGACCGGTTTGTCTTTCGGCAGCTCGGAAAGGCGGTTCCTCAGTTCGTCGACCGGAATGTTGACGGCGCCGTCCAGCATGCCGGTCGCGGTTTCCTCCGGGGTGCGAACGTCGAGGAGCGTAACCTTGGAGCGGTCAAGACCGTCCGTGTCCTCCGCGTAGAAAGGCTTGACGTCCCCGCGCAGCATGTTGGCGGCGGTAAAGCCCAGTATGTTCACCGGGTCTTTCGCGGAGGAATAGGGCGGCGCGTAGCACAGCTCCAGCTTTTCCAGGTCGTAAACCGTGCCGCCGAGGCGGATTGCGGTCGCGATTACATCGATGCGTTTGTCGGAACCGGCCGCGCCGACTGCCTGGGCGCCGTAAATTTTGCCGTCCGGCGCGAACAGCAGTTTCATGCTCAGCTGGGTCGAGTTCGGGTAATAGGTGGCGTGGTCGCTGGGATGCACATAGGTCTTAAGGTACGGCAGCTTCTTTTCTTTCAGCTGCTTTTCGTTCAGGCCGGTCGAAGCGGCGGTCAGGCCGAACACCTTCAGAATTGCGCTGCCGATGACGCCCTCGTCTTTTTGAACCCGCTTTCCAAGCACGTTTTCGCCCGCCGCGCGGCCCTGCCGGTTTGCCGGGCCCGCCAGCGCCAGCATGGTCTCTTCGCCGGTGATGAACTGCTTCACGTCGATTGCGTCGCCGACCGCGTAGATGTCCGGGTCTCCGGTTTGGAACGTGTCGTCCACCCGGATGCTGTCCCTGATGCCGAGCGGAAGGCCGGCGTCTTTTACCAGAGAGCTGTCCGGCGCGACGCCGATGCTCAGAATGACAAGGTCCGCCGGAAGCTCGTTCTCGTCGGATAGCTTGACGCAGAGCCGCTCCTTCTGTTCAAAGCCCTTTACACCCGTTCCGAACATCAGCCGGATTCCGTTTTCCCGCAGATGCCGGTGCAGGATCGCGGCCATTTCCGGGTCGAGGTTCGACACCGCCTGCGGCAGGAATTCGACGATGGTGACGTCGAGCCCGCGTTCTTTCAGGTTTTCCGCCATTTCCACGCCGATGAAGCCCGCGCCGACCACCACGGCGCTTTTGGCGCTGTGCTCTTTGATATACTCGTCAATGCGGAATGTGTCCGGAACAGTGCGCAGGGTAAAGATTCCGGGCAGGTCGATTCCGGGCAGCTTCGGCCGCTTCGGGTTTCCGCCGGGGGAAAGAATCAGCTTGTCGTAGCTTTCCTCATACCGGGAGCCGTCCGCGTGGTTTACGACCGTGACGGTTTTATTGTCCCGGTTGATCGAGACGACCTCACTTTCCACACGCACGTCGATGTTGAAACGGCTGCGCAGCGTTTCCGGCTTTGTGACCAGAAGCCTGTCTTTATCCTTGATCGTTCCGCCGATGTAATACGGCAGGCCGCAGTTTGCGTAGGAGATGTATTTTCCCTTTTCAAACAGAATGATCTGCGCGTCCTCGCTGAGCCTGCGCAGTCTGCACGCCGCGCTGGCACCCCCCGCGACTCCGCCTACGATTAAAACCTTCATAGTAAAACCGCCTTTCATAATAGTTTGTGAATTGTCAAATAAATCAGGGCATAAAGAAATTATGAGCCGGACAGAATCAGCTCGATTCCCTTTTTCAGCGTGTCGCCGTCCATGGCACCCGGCGAGCCGGCGGCTACCGTCCCGTCCGCTCGAATGAAAAAGGTCGCCGGAATGCCCGTCAGCCCGTATGCGGATACCGCTTCCTGATTCAGATCATAATAAGCCGGAAAGTTATAGCCGCTCTGCTTCAAAAACGCTTCGCCCTTTTCCTGCGTTTCCTGCCTTCCGTCGGTCCAGTTGACAAATAAGAACTGGACCCGATCCTTCTCTTCGCCGTAAACCTGATTGAACTCCGGCATTTCCTGCTTGCAGTAGTAGCACCAGCTTGCCCAGAAGTTGAGAACGACCGGCTTTCCCTTGAAATCCGACAGATGCACGGCGTTTCCGTCCGCGTCGTAAACCGTAAAATCCGGCGCTTCGACCGCCGAGGACGCCGCCTGCGAGGAACCCGCGGCACTCTGCGAAGAGGTCGGCGCCGATGAGACCAAGAAATCGCTTTCAGGCCGGTAGCGCGCGGAAAGGCCCGTGTAGGCAAAGTAAGCTCCGCCGAGGACCGCCGCGAATGCGGCGGTAAGAAGCACCGTTTTCCATGCCCGGTTCATTTTCTCCCTCCTTTAAGACAGCGGAACCAGAAGTCCGGCCGCTGTTAGAATTCCCACGATCACTAAAAGAATCCCGGATGCCGCCGTGACGGCCCGGTAATGCCGCTTGATGCGGTCGAACGAGCGTTTCAGCCGGTCGATCAGCAAAGCGGACGCAACGAACGGAATTCCCAGCCCCGCGGAATACGCGAGAAGCAGCAGAATCCCTTTCCAGCTTTCTCCGCCCGCCGCCGCTAGCATCAGGGCGGAGCCGAGAAACGCGCCGACGCACGGAGTCCAGCCGACGGAAAACGCGGCGCCGAACAGCGCGCAACGGAAAAAGCCAAGCCCGTTCGGGCGGAATCCGGAAACGCGGCTTTTCTCCAGGAACCCGATGCGCAGCACCCCCGCGAAATGCAGCCCGAACAGAACCATGACGGCGCCCGCGAAAAGGCCGGCCAATCGGGAGTGCTGGCGCACCGCCGCGCCGAGCGTTCCCGCGAACGCGCCGAGGACCAGAAAAACGGCGGTGAATCCCGCTGTGAACCCAAGCGCGTTTTTCACCGCGCCGCGATTGCCGCCGGAAGTTTCCTGCCCGGCAAAAAAAGAAGCGTAGGCGGGCAGCATCGGAAGAAGACAGGGGGAGACAAAGGTGACGACGCCTTCCAAAAAGGTGATCAGGTATTCCGTCTTCTTTCCCTCCCGTCTTTCCATTTTTTAAATACAAGTATATAATAAATGTATTGTATCGCTTTTTCCGTGACAAAATCACATAAGTTAAAAAAATAACTTTGTGACGTTGTCACGGAAGAAACCGGCAAAGCCGGTTAGGATGAAAATCACGAAAAAAGAACGGAGGATCTGTCATGCCGGACGTTATTATACTGGGGAGCGGCCCAGCGGGAATTTCCGCCGCGCTGTACACCGCCCGCGCCGGGCTTTCCACGCTGATTCTCGCCTCCGGGGCGGGGGCGCTGGAAAAAACGGATAAAATTGAAAATTATTACGGGTTCGCCGAACCGGTCTCTGGTCGGCAGCTGCTCGAAAACGGAATCGCACAGGCCGAACGCCTCGGCGTTCGCATTGTTCGGGAAGAGGCAGTCGGGCTCTCTTTCGACGGTGAATTTGCGGTCGCGACAAAAGAAAATTCCTATCGCGCGCCGTTTGCCGTCATGGCGACGGGCGCGTCGCGCAAAGCGCCGAAAATCCCGGGCCTTGCGGAGTTTGAGGGAAAGGGAGTCAGTTACTGCGCCGTTTGCGACGGTTTCTTCTATCGGAAAAAGCCGGTTGTAGTACTGGGCGCGGGCGATTACGCCCTGCACGAAGCCGCCGAGTTGCTGCCGCTGGCTTCTTCCGTCACGATTTTGACCGACGGGCAGGAGCCGCAGGCCGTGTTCCCCGCGGGAATGACGGTAAATTCCCGGAAGGTGGCGGCGCTGACCGGCGACGGGAAGCTCGGAGGAGTCCGGTTCGAGGACGGCTCCGAGCTGGAAACGGCGGGTCTGTTCGTCGCGGTCGGCGTGGCGGGCAGCGCCGACCTTGCGCGGAAGATCGGCGCGGAGGTGAAGGGCGTTTCGGTTGTGGTCGACGAAAAGAAGCGCACGAATGTGCCGGGTCTGTACGCGGCGGGGGATTGCACCGGCGGGCTGCTTCAAATTTCAAAAGCGGTGTGCGACGGCGCGCTGGCGGGGGCGGACGTCATCAAAGAATTCCGGGCGCGGAAAAAAAGCTGACTTTTTGCCTGCGTGACAATGTTACGGAACATTTCTCCTCTTCTTCATAGAATACAGCAAAAGCAAATTTAAATAGGAAAAGGAGAGACTCCAAATGTTGCCAGTAACCATTACCAGCAAGAATATCCACAAGTTTTTGAATTCCGGCAAGCCGCTGCTCATCGATTTCTGGGCGCCCTGGTGCGGGCCCTGCCGTATGGCCGCCCCCATCGTCGACGAGATTGCGCGGGAGGCCGCGGAAAAGGTCCGGGTCGGAAAGGTCGATATCGACAGCGAGCCGGAGCTTGCCGACAGGTTCGGTATCATGAGCATTCCGACTCTGGTTTTGCTCAGGGATAACAAAGAAGCCGCCCGCAAGGTCGGGGTGAAAAGCAAAAAGGATATCATGAAAATGATCGGCACCTGAAACCGGATGGGCCGACCTGTTGAATGGAATCATCGGGGGCGAACGCTGATCTTTTTCGGCGGTCCCCGTTTTTTCTTGCTTGACTTCGCCGGGTAAAGTGATATAATTCTAACATATGTTAGAAATAGTTCACACCGGAGGGATCCTATGAATCAGAAAAAACTAAGTTTAAGGGTATCTGTTTTCTTTTTGTTTTCTCTGCCGGGAGCGGTGATGTTTGTCTCCGGCCTTTACAAAGCATGGAGCATTCCATCCAAAGCCTTTGTGCTTGCATCCGATGCGGTATTCCTGCTGCTTTGGGGGCTTCTGCTCTTTTGGTACCTGAAAAAAGGACAGCCGTACGACGAGATGGCGCGGTCCACCGCGGTTTCGGCGGCCTCAGCTTCCTGGGCGGTGCTTGCCGTTCTTCTTGCGGGAGCGGCACTGTACTGCATCTTTACGGGGGGAACGATCGCGCTGACCGCGGCGGTGATGGATTTTGTTCTTGCGGGAATCGACGTGTTGTACGCGCTGTTTTTTGTACTGTATGACTGGCGGGGGAGCGCGGTATGAGGCTGAAAACGGAGCTGCCCCGGTTTCGGCGGGAAACGGGCATGACGCAGAGCGGGCTTGCGGCGCTTGTCGGCGTGAGGCGCGAAACCATTGTCAACCTGGAAAACGGGAGATACAATCCTTCCCTGCGGCTGGCGATGGACCTTGCGGATGTTTTCCATACAACGGTGGAAGAGCTGTTCCGTTTTGAGGCGGAAAAGGATTGAATCCGAGTTTAAAGGCTTATTGGGGGAGAGGAAACCGCATGAATTTAGCAGATATTGTAAGGCCGCTGCTGCGGTGGTACGAAGAGAACCGCCGCAGCTTACCCTGGCGGGAGGAACCGACCCCTTACCGTGTGTGGATTTCGGAGATCATGCTTCAGCAGACGCGGGTGGAGGCGGTTAAGCCCTATTTCGAGCGCTTCCTTCGGGAGTTGCCGGATGCCGAGGCGCTGGCCCGCGCCCCGGAGGACCGCCTGCTAAAACTCTGGGAGGGGCTGGGGTATTACAGCCGGGTCAGGAATCTTCAAAAGGCCGCGAGAATCGTTGTGGAGCAGTACGGCGGAATCCTTCCCGGCGACCCGGGGGAATTGAGAAAACTGCCGGGCATCGGGGAGTACACCGCCGGGGCGATTTCTTCCATCGCGTTCGGAAGACCGGAGCCGGCCATTGACGGCAATGTGCTGCGGGTGCTAGCGCGGCTGACCGCCGACGAACGGGATATCCGCGACCCGGCGGCGAAGCGCCTCGCGGCGGAAAACCTGCGCGGAATTTACCCCGCCGGGCGCAGCGGGGATTTTACACAGGCGCTGATGGAGCTTGGGGCGACGGTCTGCCTTCCGAACGGCGCGCCGCTGTGCGAACGCTGTCCGCTCTCCTCTTTGTGCGAAGGGCTGAAAACGGGGCGGGCGGAGGCTCTGCCTACGGCTTCGCCGAAGCCCGCGCGCCGCAGGGAGGAGAAAACGGTGTTTCTGATTCTTTGCGATGGAAAGGCGGCGCTGCAAAAACGCCCGGAAACCGGTCTTCTTGCCGGGATGTGGGAATTCCCCTGCGCGCCGGGGACCCTTTCGGAGGAGGAGGCCCGGCTTATTCTGAGCGGGTGGGGCGTTTCGGCACAGGGGATGGAGCCGCTGCCGGGTGCGAAACATGTTTTCACCCATGTGGAGTGGCAAATGAGCGGCTACCTTGTAAAATCGGAATTCATGACGAAAAATTTTTTCTGGGCGGATCGGGAAGATTTCGGTTCCCGCTGCGCCGTGCCGTCGGCTTATAAAAAGTTTTTAAAAATATTGCAGTCACAGTGCGAACTGTGCTAAAATGTACCAGATTGATAGGTTTGCTGTTTAAAAAGGGAGAATCGCCGGATGGTGTTGTCAAAGGCCCGGAAGCAGTCCGTAATGCTGATGATCGGGAGCGCGCTGCTGTGGAGCATTGCGGGGGCGCTGATCAAGCTGCTTCCGTGGAATCCTTTTATCATTTCCGGCTTCCGCAGCCTGCTGGCGGCGGGAGTCATGTTTTTGTACATCAGGCACGCCGGAATCAAAATATGCGTCAACCGCTATTCCATTCTCAGCTGTCTGACTCTTTGCGGGCTGTTGTTTTCCTTTGTAGTGGCAAACAAGCTCACAACAGCGGCAAACGCGATTGTGCTGGAGTATTCGGCCCCCGCGTTCATCGTTGTGTTTTCGGCGCTGATTTTCAAACAGCGCTTTCACCCGGCCGATGTATTCGCGGTCGCGGGAACGATGTTCGGCATCGCACTGTTTTTTTTCGACCGGCTGAGTGCCGGCGGTCTGCTCGGCAGCTGCATCGCGTTGTTTTCCGGCGTGCTGATGGCGCTGAATTTTATCGTTTCCGCCAGGGCGGACACCGACACCCGCATGAGCGGCATTCTGTTCGCACACCTTGCGACGGCGGTGATCGGCGTGCCTGTGATCTTTTTTGATCCGCCCGTCTTTTCGGCGCAGTCTCTTACCGCCATCCTGATTCTGGGAATTTTTCAGCTTGGGGTTCCCTATGTTCTGTACGGCCTGGCGCTGAAAAACTGCCCGCCCCTCGCGTGCTCGCTCATCGGCACGCTGGAACCGCTCCTGAACCCTATTTGGGTCTTCCTGTTTTACGGGGAGGCTCCGGGCAGATACGCGCTGTTCGGCGGCGCGCTGGTTCTCATCTCGATTACCGGGTGGTGCGTGTGGCGCGATCGGTACGTTGCGGCGCACTCCGGAATAAATATCTGATTCAATAGGAGGTCTGTGGACATGAAAACAAGGAAAATCGTTGTGATCGGCGCGGGGCATGTGGGCTCCCACTGCGGATTCAGCCTGATTACACAAGGCGTCTGCGACGAGCTTGTGTATCTTGACACGGACAGGGACAAGGCCGTTTCCCAGGCAATGGACCTCGCGGACGCGACCGTTTATCTTCCGCACCACGTGAACGTGCGCGCCGGCGATTACAACGAGCTGGCGGACGCGGACATCGCCGTAATGGCCGCCGGCCCGCTGCCGGACGAGCACCAGACCAGAATGGACACGCTGGGCGCAACGATCAAAGAAATGAAAACCGTAGTCGGCCCGATGAAGGAATCCGGATTTTCGGGAATCCTTGTCAGCATTTCGAATCCGGCGGACGTGATCGCGCATTATCTGCAGGAACGCACCGGCCTGCCCGCGAGGCATGTGATTTCCACCAGCACCACGCTGGATTCCGCGCGCCTGAGGCGGGTCCTTTCCGAGCGGACCGGAATCGACCAGAAATCCATTCACGCCTATGTGATGGGTGAGCACGGCGAATCGCAGATGGTGGCGTGGTCGAACGCGTCGGTTGCCGGGGTTTCCCTGACGGAGCTGATGAAAAAACATCCGGAGAGCTATGGAAAACTGAATCTGGACGAAATCGCGGCCGCGGCGCGAAAGGGCGGCTGGATTGTTCTTCACGGAAAGAAATCGACGGAGTTCGGCATCGGCACGGCGCTGACGGAAATCGTCAAGACCATTTTCCACGATGAGAAGAAGATCCTTCCCGTTTCCTGCCTGCTGGAAGGGCAGTACGGGCAGCGGAACGTTTACGCGAGCGTTCCGGCGGTGCTCGGCGCGGACGGCGCGGAGCGGATCGTCGAGATCGGCATGACGCAGGAGGAACTGGAAAAATTCGGCGATTCATGCGAAACAATGCGCAAGAACTTTAAAATCGCGATGGGACTGTAACGCGATTTTCCGGTACCGGACCCCGCCAAAAGCTGAAACGTCATAAGGAAGCACCGGAAAAATTTGGACTGTCTCAAGCCGGGAAATCTTATTAGCGAAACGATCCCCCTTGCAATCTGTTTATTCAGAGATGCAAGGGGGATTTGTTTCTATATAAAATGTGTTTTCCCTTAAGAAATTGTGCCGGAGGGCGAGCAGGCCGGTACTCTTTGATTCCGGCGGGCGTGCCGCTTATTGAGGAAGAATCCCGTTTTTCTTTGGTCAACCGACCAACCTCCAAGGTCTAACCTGCTATGAGACTTTAATTTATTGCAAAAACAATATTTATCATTGAAAAGCAGAAAAACAAACGTTATGATACCAATAAAGAAAATTACAAGAGAAAATGCAATAATTTTAAGCTTCTAGCTGCATAAGTGGCTAGCAAGCCTCTTTTTTAAAAACATGAAAGGGACAAAAGTATGGAAAATCTTTTTTGGTTGCCTGCGATTTCAGTAATCGCGTTTGTCCTTAGAATATGTGCTTATCTTGTACTTATTGTTATTGGAATTAAGCTAATTAAAATATTTAATAGCCGTAATAAATTTTAGGAAATTACCTGCGCACGATGGCGATAATTTCTCGGGGCCTTCATCGCGGCCGTGATCCTTAGCGCAATCGGGGACCGAAAAGACCGTAAAACAGCCGCCGTAAACCCGGCGGCTACAGTTTATTGCAAATGTTGGATTCTCCATCAATTTCTTAAATTCCTCCAGCGCCGTCTTCCTGCTGGCGCACTGCTCCCGCATCTTTCTTGTCTGCTCCGACCGCTCGTAAAAAGCTTCCTGCGTGATTTTCCCGTGCCTGATCCGCGAAAACCGCTTTTGCGGGTCTTTTTTCGTAAGGAATTTCCTGCTAAGCCCCGCCCTTGCGGCGGGGCTTTTTCCTTTGAACCGCTTGTAAAACACACGGTGAGACGATATAATAAAGATATTATGCGAATCGTGTCGAATCACGGGAAAGGGGAATCGAAATGGCCAAGGTGATTTCAATTTCCAACCAAAAGGGAGGGGTCGGCAAAACGACGACGACCTGCGCCCTGGCCGCTGGATTAAAGAAAAGGGGCTACCGTGTTTTGGCAATCGACCTTGACCCGCAGGGGAATCTGGGGTTCAGCGTCGGGGCTGACACCGAAACCAGCGCGTCGATTTACAACGTGCTAAAGGGCGAGGTCAAAACCCAGTATGCGATTCAGAAAACCGACAGCATGGACATCATCATCTCCAGCATTCTGTTAAGCGGAATCGAGCTGGAATTTACCAACACGGGCCGTGAGTTTCTGCTCAAGGAGGCAATCCAGCCGATACAGACCTTTTACGATTACATCCTGCTGGACACGCCCCCGAATCTGGGCATACTGACCATCAACGCGTTCACGGCGTCCGATCATATCGTTGTGCCGATGATTTCGGATATCTTCAGTCTTCAGGGCATCGCGCAGCTTTACGAAACCGTGGAACGCGTCAAAAAATACTGCAATCCGCACCTTTCCATCGCGGGAATCCTGCTGACCCGGTTTAATCCCCGCACCCGCTTGAGCCGGGAGGTGCGCGGCACCGCGGAGCTGATTGCGAACGACCTGAAAATCAGCATGTTTGAAAACTATATTCGCAGCAGCGTTTCGGCCAGCGAGGCGCAGTCGCTTCAGCAGAACGTGTTCGACTACGACGCCCGCAGCCATATTGCACAGGATTACGGGAAATTTATCGACGAACTGCTGGCAAGGGGGGTATGACGGCGCATGCCAAGGTCGAAAAAAGAGATCGACAAGGAACTGATGTATAAAAAACTGATGCCGTCCCAGTCGAAACAGCAGAATCCCGCGGAGGAAGCCGGCGCGGTCAACGAAGCCGCGGCGTCGCTGCAGTCCGATTTCAGCGCGCCGCCCGAACAGGAGCCCGCCGCGCACCGGGAGCCGGAGCCGCATAAGGTCAGCGTTCCGTCACTTGACAGCCGCCGCACGGAGGTCGTCAACGTCATGGAGGAAGTCGTTCTGGAGAAGCTGGATTCGGTTCTGGCTCGGTTTCAGTGCTGCCGCTGCGACCGCTGCAAAAAAGACATCGTCGCGCTGGCGCTGAACAAGCTGCCGCCGAAATACAGGGTCGTTTCCGACAGGGAGATCACGCCGGACCTTGACGCGCAGACCAACGCGCAGGTCGTTACCGCGATGATTCAGGCTGTAATCAGGGTGCGCGCGAAGCCAAGACACTGACAAAATCGGAATTTTCGCCCCCGCCTGCATTTGCCGCAGCCGGGGGTATCATAATAGTCATAGTTAAAATTGTGAATGGGGGTATTACATTGCTGAACGAAATAGAAAAACAGGCCCGCGCGGCCGTGACGGAATTTTTGGATCAGGTAACGGTGAAGCCGGGGCAGATTCTGGTGATCGGCTGTTCTTCCAGCGAAATCTGCGGGAAGCGGATCGGTTCCGGCTCCAGCGAGGAAACGGCGAACGCGGTGTTCGGTGCGATCTATCCCGTTTTAAAGGAAAAGGGAATTTACCTCGCGGCCCAGTGCTGCGAGCACCTGAACCGGGCGATCATTCTGGAGGAAGCGGCGGCGGAGCAGTATCGTCTGCCAATCGTGAACGCGGTGCCGCAGCCGAAGGCGGGCGGTTCGTTCGCGACGGCGGCCTACCGCGCGTTCGAGCGCCCGGTCGCGGTGGAGCGTGTACAGGCTCACGCGGGGATGGACATCGGCGACACGCTGATCGGCATGCACCTGCGTCCGGTGGCGGTTCCGGTGCGGCTAAGCGTCAAAAAGATCGGCGAGGCAAACCTGGTCTGCGCCAGAACAAGGCCGAAATATATCGGCGGCGAGCGGGCACACTACGACCCGGAGCTTGGATAACGGAGAAAAAGACGGCGCCCCGACACAAGAAAAATGTGCCGGGGCGCCGTGCGTATTCCTCAGGAATTCATTCTTCCCACGATGATTCCCAAAACCCAGAATGCCAGATCGAGAACGAAAAGAACCGCGAACAGAGTGCCGAGCCGCGAGAAGACCGGCTTTTTCCGTTATAAATTCCGTCGATGATAAAAAACAAAAAAGTTAACACAAGGCATATGAGAGGAAACCATATCAGAAAAAATGTATAAACGTTAATTTCAGTTTGCGACATAGATTAATTTCTCATCTCTCTCGCCATAGAAGAAGTTAAAGACAGTACCGCTCTTAGCGTAAAGACCCAGATGTGCCCTTGGCGAAATTAGGTTTAATTTTGGTACTCTATTTTAACACAAAAGCATGCCGTGCGCATAATTATTCTTACTGGTTACAGCAATTCCAGTTGAATTGTAGAATTTGCTTATGTCCCTCCCCCGCCTTCGGCGGGGGAGGGACATATTCATATTTGCAATCGATAGGCTTTTTATATCAACCAGGGGAACAGCCGCCAGGTGTGCTGTTTGTAGGCTTCGAATTCTTCGCCGAACTGGTCGGACAGCGCCCTTTCCTCCTTGCGGATACGCAGGCCGTAGCAGACGGCGCAGAGGATGAGCACCGGAACCGGCGCGAACACGCTGCGCAGGCAGAGCGCGATGCCGAGCAGGCTGAGGATGCTGCCCGTATAAGCGGGGTTCCGAATCAGTCGGTAAGGGCCTTTCGTGATTAAATGCTGGTCGTCGGTGGTCTGAACATTCAGCGTGAACGCGCGTTTCAGAGTCCATACGGAAACGCACCGCAAAAGGATTCCGCCGACCAGGAAAGCCATGCCCACAAAATAGAACGCGTGGGGCAGAAGCAGCTTTTGCATAGAGGGGGAAACCCCTTTGCTTCGCAGGCCGAAACTGACGACAATGCCGCCCCACCACGCGAAAATAATCAGCCATAGGGTGGCATCCCGGCGTTCGGGACGCACACCGCCCCGTGCCCAGCGGCTGGAGGTGAACAGCCAGATCAGTGCTTCCGAGCAGCACAGCAGGCCGAAAGCCGAATTGAACCAGAAATATTCGGCGGTACTGATAAATTTAGACGGGTCGCCCATGATTCATTCCCCCTTATCGCTTGACTTCCACACGGCGGACCAGCAGGAAGGTCAGGGCGGCAAGAAACGCGGCGAGAATCATGTGGGTCGCAAAATCGGCGGCCGGGTTCATCGCGCAGTTCATCCACCAGCGGAAGGCTTCGGCGAGGGCGGCGGAAATGCGGCCGCCGGTGAAGGTTTGGTCAAACATGGGGAGACCGATCAGCAAAACGATGGGAACCCCGAAGGAGAACACAAACTTCTGGGTGCGGGTTAACCGATAGTAGAAGGTCGTAATCAGTAGGCCGAGCAGTGCGGCGACAAAATAGAGACAGAAACACCACAGAAGGTTTTTCAGCAGAAAGGCGGGGCTTCTCACGGCCGGGTTCCCAAGGGCCGGCCATACCCGGTTGAATTTAAGGTTGACGCCCGTCGGCGTCAGACTTTGGCTGTAAACCGACCGGTAATTCATGAACAGCGAGAAAACAAACATGTTGAACGTGTCGATCAGCGCCGTGCACGCGGCGGCGATTCCCAGCGACGAAACGATCCCGGCGAACATGCGGCGGCGGGAAACGCCGTTTGCCGAGTAGAAGAGAAAAAATTCACGGAACGAATTCAGTCCGACGATAAAAATCGTGATGACCGTCGTGAATTCCAGGCCGGAGGTGGTCAGCTGCTGTCTGTCTTCGCTGAACAGTTCGTAAAAAACGTTGAGCGCCACAATGCAGTATACCACCAGGTACATGATGCGGAACACGCGGATGTCGGTCCGGCTCTGCATGCGGATGATCGGTTTCAGATTCATTTCTGGTTCTCCTTCCGGCGGCCCGTCAGCTCGATAAACAGCTTTTGAAGGTCTATTTTTTCCGAAATCAGGTCCCCTCCAAGCGCACCGGGGTCCGGCCTGCCGCGCAGGTAAACGGTTTTCAGGCCGCCGAGCAGCTCAGAGCTGATAACCGTGCGCCCCTCGGCGTACCGGTCGGCGGCCTGAGCCGGGCCCTTTATCAGGTACGAATCTTCCAAAAGCGTTTCCACCTCCTCATTGAGGATCAGCTTTCCCTTCCGGAGCATGACCGCGCGGTCAATCAGTTTGGCCGCCTCTTCAATCAGGTGGGTGGAAAAAACGATCAGCCGGGGGTGTTCCGAAAAATTCTGGATCAGCTCGCGGTAAAACAGCTCGCGGTTTCCGGCGTCCAGCCCCAGAACCGGTTCGTCCAGCAGCAGGATCGGCGCGCCGCTCGCCAGCGCGGTGATGATTTTCAAAATGGTTCCGTATCCGGTGGAAAGCCTGTTGTTCTTCGCGTTCAGGTCCAGCTCGAATTTTTCACTGAGGTCGAGTGCATAAGGCAGGTCAAAATGGGGATAGAATTCAGAAGTAAAGCGAAAGATCTCCCGGACGCGCAGACCCTCGGGAAAGTAGTTCGCCTCAGACATGCAGTAGATTTTGCCAAGCGCGCGGTCGTTTTCCAGAACCGGTTCCCCGTCGATCAGGATTTCCCCCTGTGTCGGAAAGAGCCGGCCCGCAATCAGATTCAGCAGGGTGCTTTTTCCCGCGCCGTTTCGCCCCAGCAGTCCGTAAATATGGCCGTCCTCCAGGGTGAGGCCGATATGGTTAAGCGCCGCCGCGCCCTTAAAACGCTTCGTCACGCCATTCAGTTCAATTCCCATTGTTAAATCCTCTTTTCATCAGTTCGGCGGTTTCCTCCGGCCCAAGCCCCAGCTTTTCGGCTTCGCGGACCATCGGAATCACAAAGGCGCGGTAAAAGGATTGTTTGCGCTTTTCCAAAATCTTTTGCTTTGCGCCGGGGGCCACAAACATGCCGATTCCCCTCCGTTTATAGACAATGGATCCTTCCACCAGCAGATTGATTCCTTTTAATGCCGTGGCGGGGTTGATTTTATAGCTGACGGAGATTTCCGTCGTGGAGGGGATCTGTTCCTCCTCCTGAAAGGCCCCGCTCAGAACCGCGTCCTCCAGTTCTTCCGCGACCTGCTGGAAGATCGGTTTTTCATTTGTAAAACCGGGAGGCATCCTTCTCACTCCTTAACTAGTTAATTACTTGTGTAACTAACTATAATACAGCTCTCTTCCGTTGTCAAGAGTTTCTTTCCGATATTTTCCCGCGCCGCCCGGGAACCTTGTTTCCGGCCTGAAAGCATGCTATAATAAAAAATCAGCGGACGGGGCGGCGAGCCCTGCCCGAAAAATAACAGAGACAGGAAAAGGGGGCCGCGCCGGATGAAGGATGTGTTCCATTCCAACGGTTTTAAAATTCTGATTATCACCGTGTTTGTCCTGTTCGGGGTCATGCTGATCACGGCGGGTTCGGGCGGGTCGTTCGCGACGAACGCTTTCGGCTTTCTTTCCACGCCGATGGAACGCGTGAGCACGCTGATTACAAATAACGCAACGGTGGCGGCGCAGTCCGTTACGCAGTCGAAAGAAGAGCTTGAGGCGGAAAACGCTCAGCTGAAGCAGCAAGTGGACGAGCTGAACCGCAAGTTAATTAACTATTATACCTACCAGCAGGAAAATGCGCAGCTGCGCAAATTTTTGGAACTGAAAAATGACAACATGGATTTTAAACCGGTTTCCGCCGCGGTGATTGCGCGCGACCCGGCAAACCTGTTTTACCAGTTTACCATCGACCAGGGCACTCTGGCCGGAATTGCCGTGTACGACCCCGTCATTACGGAAAGCGGCGTGGCGGGATGGGTCTCCTCCGTCAGCGCGAATTACAGCAGGGTGACCACCGTCCTTTCGCCGGACACGAAAATCAGCGCGATGGACAAGGTTAACCGCGAAAGCGGCGTGGTCGGCACCGACGTCAAGCTTTCGGACCAGGGGATTGTGAAACTCGGGATGCTCTCCGCCGGCACGACCGTGAAGGCGGGGGACATTGTCGTGACAAACGGCCTCGGCGGAATTTACCCGAGGGATCTCGCGGTCGGAACGGTGAAGAGCGTGAAGAGCGACCCTTACGACGTATCCCTTTACGCGGAGGTTACCCCGTTTGTCGACGTGAAAACCGTGCGCGACGTCATGGTCATCACGTCCTTTCAGGGCCAGGGTCAGGCTTTGGACGACAACACGAAGCCGGCCTCCTCTTCGTCCGCCTCTTCCCAGGGAGGAAAATAAAATGAGCGCGATAACCAGGCTGAGAGTGATCCGCTATTTCGCCTTTGCCATTGAACTGCTGGTCCTGTTTGTGCTGCAGGAAACCCCCGGGCTGATTCCGGAGGTCTATACGGCGAGACCGGTGCTGGTTCTTCCGGCGGTGCTTTCCATCGCGATGTTCGAAGGCGAGACCGCCGCCATGGGATTCGGCATCGCGGGCGGCCTGCTGATCGATTTAGGGTACGGCAGCGTTCTGGGGTTTCACGCTCTGCTGCTGGCGGCGGGGTGCTACCTCATTTCACTGGTGGCGGCCAACCTGTTCCGGACGAATTTTGTTTCCGCGTTTTTGCTGGCGGCCGCGGCGGTCGCCGTGACGTTTTTGCTGCAGTGGCTGTTCTTTTTCGTGCTGAGCGGATATGAACACGCGGTGTATGCGCTTTTAATCCATTACCTGCCGCTTTTCTGCTATACACTGGCGGTTATGCCTCTTGCGTACTATTTTAACCGCGCGCTTGCCCTGCAGATCCGTTCGAAGGAGGAATGACGGTGGAAGAGAAAAAAACCACAGGTCTGGGGCGCCGGCTTTTTATCGGACTGCTGCTTTTTGCCGTCCTTCTCGCTTACGCTCTGCGACTGTTTAACTGGCAGATCGTCAACGGCGCGTCCTTTCTGGAAAAAGCGGACAAGTCCAGCTCTTATAAAGTGAAAATGGACACTGCCAGGGGAGAAATCCTGGATTCCGCCGGGAACGGCCTGGCGGTGAACCGCACCGGCTACTCCGTTGTGTTCGACAAGGCGTACCTGACGAAGGAAACGGAGAACCAGACCATTCTGACTTTGATCCGGCTGCTGGGGTCCAAAGGGGAAAAATGGGAGGATGAGCTGCCGATTACCGTGAATTCCAAAGGGGAATATGAGTTTGTTCCCGGCAGGGACAAGGACATCGCAACGCTGAAATCCAAGGACTTTCTGAATGTGGAATCCTACGCGACGGCGGCGCAGTGCATGCAGCATCTGATCGACCAGTACGACTGCGGCGGGTACTCCGCCGGGGATACGCGGGATATCGCCTCCGTGCGGTACAATATGACAAAATCAGGATTTTCCGTTTCAACGCCCTATGTCTTCGCGCAGGATGTGAGCAAGGAAACAGTGCAGGTTATCAGCGAGAACTCCATGCGGCTGCCGGGCGTTCAGACGAAGCTGACCACAAAGCGGGAATACCCGGACGGGACCCTGATGCCTCAGATCCTCGGCACCATCGGCTCCATTTCCGCCGAAGAATGGAAAACACTTCAGGATAAGGGCTACGCATACAACGACCGCATCGGAAAAAGCGGCATCGAGCAGGCGTTTGAAAGCGCCCTGCGCGGCAAAACCGGCGAAAAGGCCGTTGAAATGACCGGGCAGGGGAACGTCGCCTCCGAAACGGTGACCAGCGCGCCGCAGCCGGGCGAAACCGTGTACCTTACCATCGACAGCCACCTGCAGAAGGTTCTGAACGCGTCGCTGGCTCAAAATATCAAGGCGACGCGCGAATACGGGGAAAAGCTCTGCGCCGAACACTACAAGGGTTCGTCCAGCGCGCACGGCGAAGACTGCGTGGCCGGCGGGGCGGTGATCCTCCGCGTCAGCGATTTCGCGGTTCTGGCTGCGTCCACGTTCCCGACCTACGATGAGAACGAATATCTGACGGACACGAATTATTACAGCCAGCTTCTAAAGGATAAAAACCTTCCGCTGATCAACCGGGCGTTCAACGGCATCTTTACGCCGGGCTCCGTTGTCAAGCCCTATGTGGCGCTGACCGCGCTGCAGGAAAAGTCGATTACCACCTCCACGCGAATTCTGGGCAACAGCGTGTATACCCGCTTTTCGGATGTGGGGCTGCCGCTCGGCAGCATCGGCAACTACGGGATGATCACCGCCAATTACGCGATCGAAAAATCCAGCAACTCGTTTTTCTATGAGGTCGGCTACCGCACCGGCATCAGCGCACTGAATCTTTACGCCCCGCGCTTCGGCCTCGGCGTAAAAACGGGGATCGAGCTGAGCGAAAGCGCGGGAGTCCTCGCCGGACCTGCGGAAAAGCGCGCTTCGGGCGGTTCGTGGTGGGACGCGGATACCGTCGAGGCGGCGGTGGGCCAGAGCGACAACAAGTTCACCCCGCTGCAGCTTGCGACCTATGCCGCGACCATCGCCAACAACGGCACGCGTTTAAAATCCCATGTTGTGGATAAAATAACCAATTATGCGAGAAGTCAGGTCATTTCCCAGACAAAGCCGCAGACGGCCGAAAATATCGGCGTCGATCAGTCCTACATCGATTATGTCAAAGCGGCCATGCGCAGCGTGGCGGCGACGGGCAGCGCGTCCTCCGTTTTCCACAGCTACGGTGTTCCGCTCGCGGCGAAAACCGGAACCGCGGTTCAGACGCCCCATTCCGACAACGTCACCTTCATCGGGTTCGCGCCCTACGACAACCCGCAGATCGCGGTCGCGGTCGTTTTGGAGCACGGAGCGACGAGCAAATACAGCCTGACCGTCGCAAAAGACGCGTTTGACGCGTATTTCTATGGGAAAACCGTCGATGCAAACGGAAATCTGGTCATGCCGTCCGCCTCCGATCAGGCGAAAAAGAACAGTTCCTCCGGTTCGGCGTCGTCCCAGACCTCCTCACAGGGATAAAGAGAGGCGCGGGGGCGAAAATATTGTAAAAACAGACAGGCAAAATGCTTTACTCCTATAATTTGTTGTGGTAATATGATAACAATAGAGGTACCAGCTATGGATTCAGTAACAGTAATTACATCGGGAAAAGGCGGGGTCGGCAAATCGACGGTCACCGCGTCTCTGGGGGCCGCGCTCGCGGCGCGCGGCAGGCGCGTGCTGCTGATCGACTGCGACGCGGGGCTGGGGAGCCTTGACCACATGCTCGGCGTGCTGGACCACCGCGTGTTCGACATCGCGGATGTTGTCTCCGGCGCGGTGGAGCCGTCAAAGGCGGTTTACCCGAGCGCGATTGATCCGAATCTCTTCCTGCTTTCCGCCCCGGGGACGGAAGAGGACGTCGTCAGCCCGGAAGTGATGCGGCAGCTGGTCGGCGTTCTGTCACGGTATTACGACCATGTTCTCATCGACAGCCCGGCGGGAATCGGGCAGGGCTTTTTAAGCGCGGCGGCAGCGGCTAAAAGGGCGCTTGTCGTGGCCACGCCGGACCCGGTCTGCCTGCGGGCCGCGGCCCGCACCCGGCAAAGCCTGGAGGAAGCCGGGGTGCGGCAGCACAGGCTGGTGGTCAACCGCTTTTCCGGCGCGCGGTTCCGCGCGCAGAAGTGTTACCCCGACCTCGATTCCGTCATCGACGCGGCCGGCGTCAGGCTGATCGCGGTGATTCCCGAGGACCCGGCTTTGGCGGCGGCGACGTTCCAGTCCGGCTCCGCGCCGGAAACCTCGCCGGGGATGCTGGCGGTCGGGCGCCTTGCGGCGAGGCTGGAGGGCGAACAGGTGCCGCTTCCCGCGGTCAACCGATTTTGATTCTATTTGTTGATTTTTGGAGGATCAATTGTATGAATATTGCTTTAATTGCCCACGACGCGAAAAAGGAGCTGATGGTTCAGTTCTGCATTGCGTACTGCGGCGTGCTGAGCCGGCATTCGCTCTGCGCCACGGGAACCACGGGGAAACTGGTATCGGAGGCTACCGGCCTTGAAATTCAGCGTTTTCTGGGCGGGTCACAGGGCGGCGACCAGCAGATTGCCGCAAGAATCGCCTGCAACGAGGTGGACCTTCTTCTGTTTTTCCGCGATCCGCTGAACCCGAAGCCCCACGAGCCGAACGACATGAATCTGCTGCGTCTGTGCGATATGCACAACATCCCGGTCGCAACCAACATCGCGACGGCGGAGGTGCTCATTCACGGACTGGAGCGCGGCGACCTGGACTGGCGCAACATTTTGAACCCAAAGGACTAATCCTGCGGCTGAGAACGGAAAGAGTACCCGAAGCCCCCGCACAGGGAGGACCCGCCGCGACTGAGAGCGGGTCCGCGACAGCGAGCTTCGGCGAAGACATCCGGGAGCCGTTTTTCGCCCCGGGAGGGGCAGCCGAAAGGGGGGCCGCCTGCGGCCCCTGAAAAAGGGTGGCACCACGAGAGGAAACTCCCTCGTCCCTTTCCATTGGGACGGGGATTTTTTGTTATTTGCAGACAAAGAAAAGGAGTCGTCTATGGAACTGATCAAAGCACAGAGAGGAACACAGGACATTCTTCCCGGAAACAGCGAACGCTGGCAGGCGGTGGAGGAGGTCATGCGGGACGAGGCCGCGGTGAACGGTATTTCGGAGATCCGCACCCCGGTATTTGAGGATACGCGGCTGTTTCAGCGTTCCGTCGGGGAAACTACCGACGTGGTTCAGAAAGAGATGTATACGTTCGAGGACAAGGGGGGCCGTTCCGTTACCCTGAAGCCGGAGGGAACCGCCGGGGCCGTGCGGTCTTATCTGGAACACGGTCTTTACAACAGCCCCGCCCCGCAGAAGTTTTATTACCTGACCCCCTGCTACCGCTATGAAAAAGCGCAGGCGGGCCGCCTGCGCGAGTTTCACCAGTTCGGCGTCGAGCTGTTCGGCACTTCGCTGCCGCTGGCGGACGCCGGGCTGATCGCGTTTGCAAACGGCCTGTTTGACCGCCTCTGCGTGAAGAATCTGAAGCTGAAGATCAATTCCATCGGCTGCCCGGCCTGCCGCGCGGAATACACGAAAGCGCTGAAAGCGTATTTCACCGAGCGGAAGGACCGGCTTTGCGAGACCTGCCGCTCCCGCCTTGACCGGAACCCGATGCGGATTCTGGACTGCAAGGAGCCCGGCTGCGCCGAGGCGGCAAAGGGCGCGCCGCGCATTCTCGACTATCTGTGCGACGACTGCAAGGCTCATTTTGAGGGCGTCAAGTCGGCGCTCGACTCCATTCAGATCGAATACGAAGTCGACCCGTCCATTGTCCGCGGGCTGGATTATTACACCCGCACGGTGTTCGAGTTTGTTTCCGCCGACCTCGGCGCGCAGAGCACGGTCTGCGGCGGCGGCCGCTACGACGGCCTTGTGGAGGAAATGGGCGGCAAACCGACTCCGGCGCTCGGGTTTGCCCTCGGCATCGAACGCCTGCTGATGATCATGGAAGCGCAGCAGGTCGAATTCCCGGAACCGCACCCCTGCGAGCTGTATATCGCCTCCATCGGCGAGGCGGCACAGAAGCGGGCATTCCAAATGGCCTGCGGCCTGCGCGAATGCTCCATCGCCGCGGCCTGCGACGAGGTCGGCCGCAGCCTGAACGCCCAGATGAAATACGCGGACAAGCTCGGCGCGCAGTTTACTCTGGTGCTTGGCGACGACGAGCTGGAAAAGGGCCTTGGCGTTGTCAAAAACATGAAGACGGGCGAAAAAACAAAGGTCAACCTGAACAACGATATCGAAGGGCAGTTTGCCGCCATCAGCACGCGGGCGGAAGACGAAGAGGACCTCTCTTTTTAACGGAATCGGAGATGATTGCATGAAGGAATCAATTCTGGACGGGTTCCGCCTGACCGCGGCGGAACGGGGTCTTACGGTATACGGAATCCGCGTGGAAAAGAAAAACGGGGAGTCCGTCACGCACTTCTGGCGGTCGAACGATCCGGTGAATCTGTATTCGGCAGCCAAGACCTTTACCTCGCTTGCCGTCGGTATGTGCGCGGAGGACGGAAGATTCGCGCTGACCGACCGGGTGCTGGACTTTTTCCCGGAATACCGGGAAATCGCCGCGCCCGGCAGCGAAAACATTACGCTGCGGGACCTGCTGCACATGGCCTCCGGCAAACCGCATTTCTGGTTCGGCGAGCTGGATGCGCAGAAGCCGGAGCACGACTGGGCGGAGATTTTCTTCCGCGTGCCGGTGGAAAAAAAGCCGGGAACGGCGTTCTTTTACTCCAACGCGTGCTGCTATATGCTGGGGCGCGCGGTGGAAAAGGCGACCGGAAACAACGTGCGGGACTTTCTGGTACCGCGCCTGTTTACCCCGCTGGGGATCGAAAATCCGCAGTGGCACACCGACCCGCGGGGGCATACGCTCTGCGCCACCCAGCTTTTCCTGACCCTGGACGAATTCAGCCGCCTTGGGCGGCTCCTGCTTCATCACGGAGTCTGGGAGGACAAGCGGCTGGTTTCGGAAGAATACCTGCAAAAGATGTCCGGGGACACGATCAAAAGCGGCTGGGACGGGTGCTCGGAACCGGAGTGCCTCGCCGGGTACGGCTACCAGGTCTGGCTCTGCACGGCGCCGGGTTCATTCCGGGCGGACGGCAAGTACGGCCAGTTCAGCATTCTTCTGCCGGAGCGGGAAGCCGTGGTGACCGTAACGGCGCACGAGGAAAAGCGCCCTTACTCGCTGGTCAGGGCCGCGATTCGGGAAATCGCGCCAAGACTGTAACAGGAGTATTTTTAAATCAAAAGATTAAACGGAATGGGGAAATCAAAAATGCCGGAATCATTAACGGGCCTGAAACGAACGAACTACTGCGGGGAGCTGCGCACGGCCGACTGCGGCAGGGAAGTGACCGTTTGCGGATGGGTGCAGCGCCAGCGCGACCTGGGGCAGCTGATTTTTATCGATTTAAGGGACCGTACCGGAATTGTACAGCTCGCGTTCGGCGACAAGACGGACCGCGAGGTGTTTCAAAAGGCCTTTGCCGCCCGCGCGGAGTTCGTTTTGGCGGCGCGCGGAACCGTGAGGGAGCGCTCCTCCAAGAACGCGGAGCTGCCGACCGGCGACATTGAAATTGAGGTCGAGGAGCTGCGCGTGCTTGCCAAAAGCGAGACCCCGCCGTTCGCCATTGAGGAAAAGACCGACGTGAAGGAGGATCTGCGCCTGAAATACCGCTATCTGGACCTTCGCCGCCCGGAGATGCAGAGAAAAATCATCGGCCGGCACCGCATCGTCAAGGCTGCGCGCGACTATTTTGACGAAAACGGCTTCCTTGAAATCGAGACGCCGAACCTGATCAAATCCACGCCGGAGGGCGCGCGCGACTATCTGGTGCCTTCCCGCATGTTCCCGGGCAGCTTCTTTGCGCTGCCTCAGTCGCCGCAGCTGTATAAGCAGCTTCTGATGCTTTCGGGCTACGACCGTTACATGCAGGTGGCCCGCTGCTTCCGCGACGAAGACCTGCGCGCCGACCGTCAGCCGGAATTTACGCAGATCGACTTTGAGATGTCGTTTGCTTCCCAGGAAGACGTGATGGCGATCGCGGAAGGATTTATCAGAGACGTTTACAAAAAGGTTCTGGATGTCGAGATTCCGATCCCGCTGCGCCGCATGACCTGGCATGAGGCAATGAACCGCTTCGGCTCCGACAAGCCGGATTTGCGCTTCGGAATGGAATTAACAGATGTGAGCGAAGCCGTGAAAAACACGGAATTCCGCGTGTTCGCCGGCGCTCTGTCCGCGGGCGGCAGCGTGCGCGGCATCAATCTGAAGGGGCAGGCGGACGCTTTAAGCCGCAAGGAGATCGACAAGCTGGGCGAGTGGGTCAAATCCTACGGGGCAAAGGGCCTTGCGTGGACCCGGCTTGCCTCCGGCGGGGAAACCTCCTCCTATGAAAAATTCCTCGCGCCGGGAGAAGCGGCGGGCGTTCGCAAGGCGCTGGGCGCCGAAGCGGGCGACGTGCTGTTCCTGGTCGCGAGCGGCGAAAACAAAGTTGTGTTCGATTCTCTCGGTGCGCTGCGCAAAGAGCTTGCCGGGCGGTTCGGACTGATCGACGACTCGAAACCCTGTCTTCTTTGGGTGACGGACTTCCCGCTGTTCGAGTACAGCAAGGAAGAAAACCGCTTTGTCGCGATGCATCACCCGTTTACCATGCCGCGCGAGGAGGACCTCGGCAAGCTGGAATCCGACCCCGGCAGCGTGCTGGCAATCGCCTACGATATGGTGCTCAACGGAAACGAGCTCGGCGGCGGCTCGGTTCGTATCAATCGGCCGGACATCCAGGAGAGAATGTTCCAGGCCCTCGGCTTTACCCCCGAGCAGGCGCAGGAGCGCTTCGGCTTTTTGATCGACGCGTTCCGCTACGGCGCGCCGCCGCACGCCGGCATGGCGTTCGGCCTGGACCGCCTGGTCATGCTGATGCTCGGCTGCGACAGCATCCGCGACGTTATCGCGTTCCCGAAGGTCGCTTCCTCCGCGGAGCTGATGAGCAGCGCCCCGACCGGAGTCGACCCCAAGCAGCTTGAAGAACTGGGCATCGCTTTGCTGAACAAGGATTAAAAAAGAAACTTTACCCGGACGCACAGTACCATTCGTGCCTACAGGCGTTCACTGTGTTAAGCTAACCGGGAGTTTTTCGACAACTTTCCCGTCAAATTCAGCTAATCCCGGGAAGTGGGATCCCAGTGCGGTGAAAATCATGATGTAAAACAGTATTTTTCAGACGCGGACGCCGCAGGCGCCCCGGGCGCTCCGCGTCCGGGGCGTGCGCGAAGGTTTAGCTCGGCCGGAACCGAATATTATTTCGTACGGGATATTCAACGGAAGTTTTTGAAGACTCTCCCGCCAAACCGGGCTGTCAAATCCGCTCTGCGCTACGGCGGGGCGAAGGTGCAGCGGAACGCTGCCGGGAAAGGAGGCGCATGATGAACAAAATCAATTACAGAAAACAGATGCTGGATGTAATTGCAGGATTTGAGGGCAGGGTGCCGACGCTGCTGCTGCACGACTGCTGCGCCCCCTGCCTGAGCAGTGTGCTGGAACAGCTTGCTCCGCTGTTCCGGGTCACGGTGTTTTTCTACAACCCGAATATCCTGCCGGAGGACGAGTACCGGAAGCGCGTCGCGGAGGTCAAGCGCCTGCTTGACGAGCTGCCGCAGAAATATCCCGCGCAGTTTATCGAGGGGCGGTACAATGTCCGCCAGTTTTTGGAAATGGCGCGCGGAATGGAACAGGAGCCGGAGGGCGGGGAACGCTGCATGGGTTGTTACCGCCTGCGGCTCGCGGAAACCGCAAAATACGCCCGGTCGGGCGGGTACGACTTCTTTACGACGACGCTGACGGTCAGCCCGTATAAAAACGCCCGGAAGCTCAATGAGATCGGATTGGAGCTCGCTCAGAAGTATGAGGTGCCGTTTCTGCCGTCCGATTTTAAGAAAAACGGCGGGTATCAGCGGTCGATCGAGCTTTCCCGCACCTACGGGCTGTACCGGCAGGACTTCTGCGGATGCCCGTTTTCCAAGGAAGCCGCACGCCTCAAACGTGCGGAGCGCGGGGGAGGGTATGAGACGTGAAGAAGAAAAAGAAACGGGAAAAAAGAAGCCGGCAGGAGGAATCGGTTCGCATTCAGCCGGAAGCTTCCCCGGCGCCTCAGCCGGAGGACGACGCCCCGCTGAGAGACGCCGTTTCGCTGGTCGGCGGCAAATGGAAGCTGCGCATTCTGTGGGCGCTGCGCTCCGGCGAACCGGCCCGCTACGGCGAAATCCGGCAGCGGATTCCCGGCATCACGGATATGATGCTGAGCCAGAGCCTGCGGGAGCTGACGGCGGACGGCCTGATTGAACGGCGGCAGTATCAGGAGATTCCGCCCCGTGTGGAGTATGCCGCGGCCGGCTGCGCCGCGGGGCTTTACCCGGCGCTGGAGCTGTTCTGCGACTGGGTGAAGAAACGAAAGAAAGGCGGTTAGCGGATGGAACGGAAAACCACAATTTCCCCTTATGCGGCGAATGAGGAACGGTATGAAAAAATGGAGTATCGCCGGTGCGGAGAAAGCGGACTGAAGCTCAGCGCGGTGTCGCTCGGCTTCTGGCATAATTTCGGAACCTACGACTGCTACGAGACAAACCGGGCGGTGATGCGCCGGGCGTTTGACCTCGGCGTGACGGTGTTCGACCTTGCGAACAATTACGGTCCGCCCGTCGGCTCGGCGGAGGAGACCTTCGGGCGGCTGATGCGGGAGGATTTCTCACCCTACCGCGATGAGATGGTGATTACCACGAAGGCGGGCTACGCGATGTGGCCCGGCCCTTACGGGGATTTCGGCTCGCGGAAATACCTGCTTGCCAGTTTGGACCAGAGCCTCAGGCGGATGGGCCTTGATTACGTCGATATTTTCTATCATCACCGCATGGACCCGGACACGCCGCTGGAGGAAAGCATGGGCGCGCTGGCGCAGGCGGTCAAAAGCGGAAAGGCTTTGTACGCGGGCATTTCGAATTACAGCCCGGAAGCGGCGAAGCGGGCTGCCGCCCTGCTGTGTGAAATGGGGGTGCGCTGCCTGATCTGCCAGTCGCGTTACAGTATGCTCGACCGCCAAATCGAGACGGACGGCCTGTTTGAAGCGGCGAAAGAAAAGGGGATGGGCTTGACCGCGTTCAGCCCGCTCGCGCAGGGACTTCTGACCGGAAAGTACAACGACGGCATTCCGCAGGGCTCCCGTGCTTCCGGAAAATCGCCGTTTCTGACGAAGGACCGGATTACTCCGGATGTAATCGAGAAGGTGCGCAAAATCGGCGCGCTTGCGAAACGGCGCGGGCAAACCACCGCGCAGCTTGCGCTCGCGTGGATCCTGCGGCAGGAAACCATGGCCAGCGTGCTCATCGGCGCGAGCAGCGTCGCCCAGCTGGAGGAGAACGTCGGCGCCGTCAACCGCCTGACGTTCCGTGACGAGGAGCTGGCGGAAATCGAAAAGATTCTGAAATAGCACGGATTTGAATCAGACGCGAAGGGCCTTTCCGTTTCGGAAAGGCCCTTCCTTACGGAGGATTTTGAAAAGGGGGATGTCTGTTGAAAAGGCGGATGGGAATCCTGGCGGCAATTTTGATTCTGACGGTTCAGGCGGGGTGCTCGCGCGCTCCGGCAAGTTCACAGGCTGCGGGCGGCTCTGCGACCCCGCAAGCGGCAAGTTCGCGGAGCGTTTCCTCTGAAATCGGTTTAAAACCGGGCGAGACCGCAGCGGTAACGGGGGAAGACAATGACTTTTCACTGCACGGCGTTGATTTTACGGACGGGAAAACGGGCTGGATGATCCGGGACCGGTACGACTCCGGCTCTGATTCTTACCGCTCGCAGCTGCTCGCAACGGCGGACGGCGGCGCAGACTGGGAAACGGCAGGGGCCGACGGCCGGCAGCTGGACGCAATCCGTTTTACCGGATCGACAGAGGGCTGGGCGGTTTCGGAAGAAACGGTTCAAAAGCAGACCGCTTCCCGGCAGGGGCAGGTAAAATATTCCGTTTTGCACACGTCGGACGGCGGGGCAACCTGGGATACCCAGTGGACGAGCGGGGTCGTGCAAAAGAACAATTCGCTGGAAGCTCCGGGCCCCGTGCTGTGGTTTGAGGACGCTCAGAGCGGCTATGCGCTGGTTCCCGGCAATTTGCTGAAAACAGCGGACGGCGGGAAAACGTGGAATTCCGTTTCGTTCGGAATCAAAGATTTTTCCCCGGTCAAACTGTTCTTTACCGACCGGAAAACCGGCTGGGCGGCGGGCGTTTCCGGCAAAAGGGACAGCCTGTCCGTTCTGCACACGGCGGACGGCGGGAAAAGCTGGACTTTTCAGTTCAGAAAGAAGCTGGACGAAGGCGCGGCGGGCTGCGCCGGAATGGATTTTCTCAATGCGAAGGAGGGCTGGTTCCTGACCTCCGACCTCGCCACCTGGAACGGAGAGCTGTACCGTACGGCGGACGGAGGGAGGCACTGGAGCAAAACCGGGGAAATCAAAAGCGTCCGTCCGACGCCGGAAGGACTCGATTTTACCGATTCCCAAACGGGATGGGTCCCGCTGAGCGTCGGCGCGGGACCGATCGCGGGCGGCCTTTCCGTCACGCGCGACGGCGGAAAAACCTTTTCCGTGCTGGGGGACGACGGAAGGGAGTATTCGGAGGAAACCCGAAAGGTCACGAGCGCGCGGGAGATCGTGTTTCAAACGGAGCGGCTTGGATGGGCCGTTGGAGAAGACCTGAACAGAGGGGATTTTCTGCTGAAAACCGACGACGGCGGGACCGCGTGGACTCAGATTTACCCCGCGCCGCAGCCCACCGTCGACTTCTCTTTTTCCGACAGCCGGACCGGTTTCGGCCTGGGGGAGCTTTCAGACCCGAACGCGGTTTTGAAAACAGAGGACGGCGGGCTGACCTGGAAGACGGTCAAAAGCTTCACCGGCAGCTATACCGTTCAGAATTTGTCCTTCATCAGTCCGGAGGAGGGCTGGATTCTGGCGTTTGCCGCAGGCTCTTCGGACGGCTCGCTGACGGTTCTGCACACCCTGGACGGAGGCGCCTCATGGAGCAAGCTGTGCGACGGACCGGCCTCGGATGATTCCCCGGCCTGTTTCCGGTTTTTCAATCGGGAGAGCGGGGCGCTGATTACCGGGAGCCGCGTGTACCGCACGTCCGACGGGGGAAAAACATGGAGCTCCTCGGCGTACGGCGGCGGAGACAGCGTGATTTCCGATCAGCGCGAGCTGCGCCGCATCTCCGGAGACAAAACCGATTGGAAAAGCCCGGTTTCCGCTTTGAAGAGCGCGGGGGCCGTTGCCGCCGCGCTGCTGCCCGAAGGAAAGGGGATGCTTCTGACGGCAGGATCATCCGGCGACGGCGTTTATGAACTACTGACAACGTCCGACGCGGGCAAAACGTGGAATCCGCACCCATTTAAGGGGGTTGCGCAGGACGCTTTCGATCTCCTGCGGGACCCCTGCCCCATGCAGTTTACGGACGGGGCGCACGGCTGGATTCTGGCCGCGCACGGGCTGCTCGCAACGGCGGACGGCGGCAGAAGCTGGACCTGGCGCTGATTTCGCGCCGAATCGCGGATTATTGCACGTATGGGGGTAAGTTAAAAAATAAACACAATATATTGTGTTAGCGTTCTTGACATTCCAGGGAAAAACAAGTATAATTCTTATTACACTCGTCCGTCGGATGCCAATATTTACCGGCGGAGAAGAACCGGAAAGGATGAAGTTGAAATGGCGACACGGATTCAAAAAAGGAATGGCTCGGTCGTTCCATTTGATGAAAAGAAGATTCGCAGCGCGATTGAGAAGGCAAACAGGGCGGTGGAAGCCGAAAAGATGTCCAAGGCGGAGCTGGACCGCCTGACGGCGGAGATCGCCGCGAGGTTTGGCGGGGACGCGGTGCCGACGGTGGAGCAGGTTCAGGACGCCGTTGAGGAAAAGCTGATTGCAAAGGATTTTGCGAAGACCGCCAAAGCCTATATCCTGTACCGCGCGGAGCACGCGAAAATCCGCCAGGCCGAGGGCGATTTGATGGACATTTACCGCCAGTTGACCTTCCGCGACGCGAAGGATATCGACCTGAAGCGGGAAAACGCCAATATCGACGCGGACACCGCAATGGGAACCATGCTGAAATACGGGTCGGAGGGTTCCAAGTACTTTATCAACAACTACATTCTTCCGAAGGACATCGCCGCAGCGCATTTAAGCGGTGACATCCATATTCACGACGAAGATTTTTATATGCTGACCGAGACCTGCTGCCAGATCGACCTTTTAAAGCTGTTCCACGGCGGGTTCTGCACGGGGCACGGGACGCTTCGCGAACCGAACGACATCAGCTCCTACGCGGCGCTCGCCTGCATCGCGATTCAGGCCAACCAGAACGAAATGCACGGCGGGCAGAGCGTTCCGAACTTTGATTATTCCATGGCGCCGGGCGTTGCGAAAACCTTTCGCCGTCACTATTTTCAGGAGCTTTCCCGTTATTTTCAGGTGGCCCACTCCATGCCGGTTGCCGATGCCGACGCAATGATCGACACGGTGCGCGGTTCCGTCGGCGATGATATCACCATGGGCGGCGCGGACGGTTACGGCATTCGCTTCGTTCAGTTTCTGCCCGGCCATCAGCGCGCGGGCGGCTATGAGGAGGTTTCGGAGCAGGAGGCCGCGAAAGCGCATCAGTACGCGGTCGAAACGGCGACCCGGAATACGGACCGGGCCACGTACCAGTCGATGGAGGCGCTTATCCACAACCTGAACACCATGAATTCCCGCGCGGGCGCACAGGTTCCGTTCAGCTCGCTGAACTACGGCACGGACACATCCCCGGAAGGCCGCATGGCGGTCAAAAATCTGCTGCTGGCGACAAAGGCGGGCCTCGGCGGGGGAGAGACCCCGATTTTCCCTGTCCAGATTTTCAAAGTCAAGGAGGGCGTCAACTACAATCCGGGCGACCCGAATTACGACCTGTTCCAGTTGTCCGTCCGGATCAGCGCGAAGCGCCTGTTCCCGAATTTCAGCTTTCTTGACGCACCGTTCAACCTGCAATACTACAAGCCGGGCGACTATAACACGGAGGTTGCGTATATGGGCTGCCGCACGCGCGTGATGGGAAACGTTCACGACCCGGACCGCGAAGTCACCTGCGGCCGCGGAAACCTGAGCTTTACCTCGATCAATCTTCCGCGCATCGGCATCGAGGCGCACGGAGACGTGGCGAAATTCTATGAAATCCTGGATAAACGGATCGACCTTGTGATCCGTCAGCTGCTGCACCGCTTTCAAATCCAGTGCTCCAAAAAGGTTTACAACTATCCGTTCCTGATGGGTCAGGGCGTCTGGATCGACAGCGAGAAGCTTGACTGGGAGGACAGCATTGAAGAGGTCATCAAGCACGGCACGCTCAGCGTCGGATTCATCGGCCTTGCGGAAACGCTCAAGGCGCTGACCGGCAAGCACCACGGCGAAAGCCCGGAAAGCCAGAAGCTCGGCCTTGAAATTATTGGCCACATGAGAAAGCGGGTCGACGACGAATCGCAGAAAACCGGCCTCAATTTTTCCCTTGTCGCTACCCCCGCGGAGGGCCTTTCGGGCCGCTTCGTGCGCATCGACCAGAAAAAGTACGGTAAAATCCCCGGCGTGACCGACCGCGAATACTACACGAACTCGTTCCATATCCCCGTCTATTTTCCCATCCGCGCGTTCGAAAAAATCAAGCTGGAAGCCCCATACCATGAGCTGACAAACGGCGGGCACATCAGCTATGTGGAGCTGGACGGCGACACGACGAAAAATCCGGAAGCGTTCGAGGCGATTATCCGCTGCATGAAGGAAAATGGCGTCGGCTACGGTTCCGTCAACCATCCGGTGGACCGCGACCCGGTCTGCGGCTATAACGGAATCATCGACAACGAGTGCCCTCACTGCCACCGCACGGAGGACGACGGGCCGAAGTTTGAGCGCATCCGCCGAATCACCGGTTATCTGGTGGGTACGCTGGACCGGTTCAACGACGCAAAGCGCGCCGAGGAAAGGGACCGGGTCAAGCATGGAATCTGAGCTGAAAGTCTGCGGAATCGAGCCGGAATCCATTGTGGACGGAAAGGGCATCCGATTCGTTGTTTTCGTGCAGGGCTGCCCGCATCACTGCCCGGGGTGCCACAATCCGCAGTCTCATCCGTTTGAGGGCGGAACGGTTTGCAAGATTCACGACCTGTTCGAAAAAATCCGTGAAAATCCGCTGCTGAAGGGCGTTACTTTCAGCGGCGGGGAGCCTTTCTGCCAGCCCGGGCCGCTCACGGAGCTTGCCCGGCTGGTGCATTCCACCGGGCTGGACGTGACGACCTACACCGGTTATTTGTATGAGAATCTGGTTGCGATGCAAAGGCCTGAAATCGACGCGCTGCTGGAGCAGACCGACCTTTTGGTGGACGGGCCGTTTCTGCAGGAAGAGAAGGACCTGACGCTGCGTTTTCGGGGAAGCCGGAACCAGCGGGTCATCGATATGGCCGAGACCAGACGCAGGGGGATCATTGTTTTAGAGAAATTAGAGGAAGACAATTAATTCGTATTATTCATTATACAGAATACAAGATATAAAATTACTAAACTTAATCTTGTGGTTTTATGTAAAATATGGTAAACTGTTTGCGTAGATTTTCGGATGGGGAAGCGATGTATTTGTATTCCGAGAACAGCAAAATTGCGATTCAAATGTTCGGTGAATTTACCATTACCATTAACGGGAACACCCTGACAAACCTGAAAGGGCGTACCAAGCGGGTCTGGATGCTGATTCAGTACCTGGTCGTCCGGCGCTTTGCGCCGGTGCCGCTTGACCGCCTTTTGCGGGACATCTGGGACGGCCGCGAGTGCGGCGACCCGGAAAACGCCCTGAAGAATCTGGTTTACCGGGCACGTGCTCTGCTGCGCGAACTGTCGGGGGACCAGTCCCAGTTTATCATATTTTTAAACGGAACCTATGCGTGGAACAACCAGTGCGATTGCAGCGTGGATTCCGAGCGCTTTCTTGAATGTGCCAAAAAGGCCTTTGTAAAGACCGGGCAGGAGGAAAAGCGAATCGGCTGGTACCGGAAGGCGATTGGGCTGTACCGGGGAGGCTTTTTGCCGAAATCCTCCTACAGCACTTGGGTGATTTTGCAGAGCGCGCGCTACTCGGAGATTTACAGACGCTGCGTCAATGAGCTCTGCGGCCTTTTGGCGGACCAGAACCGGTACGAAGAAATCATTCCGGTCGTCGACAGCGCGCTGAGGCTGTTCCCCTATGAGGAGCCGTTCCATATCCTGCTGCTGAAGGCTTATTCGAACACGGGCCGCGCTGCGAAGGCGTTTGACCATTACAACCGCACCGTCAAAACATTTTACCAGGAATTCGGCGTGGACCTCGGAGAATTTCTGAAGCCGTATTCCAGCCGGGTGAACAATCAAAGCCGGTCGGAAACGGATCTGGATACAATCTGGAATGACCTTCAGGAAAAAACCAAAGTGGAAGGAGCCTATTTCTGCGATTACGACATGTTCAAATGTCTGTACCGGTCGCAGGTTAGGCTGATGCCGCGCACGGGGCTTTCCATCTTTCTGATCCTCTTTACGCTTAGAGGAAAGGACGGCGGCGCTCCGGAGCCGGACGCGCTGAAAACAGCCTCTGAAAAGCTGAAAAACGCGATTCTGACCAGTATGAGAAAAGGGGACACCGTCGCTTCCTGCAGCACGACGCAGTACATTGCCCTGCTGCAGACCGTCACCGTTGAGACCGCGCAGAGCATTGTGCAGAGGGTGATGCGGAAATTCAAGTTTGAATACCGCAGGGATAACGTCAATGTCATTACAAAGATAACGTCGATTATAGAGTAAACGGTCCTCCAATCCAAAAGAAGAAGCGGACGCCCAGGCCGGGGCGTCCGCTTCTTATTTTGCAACAAAACGATTACTGGCGCGCAGATTAACCAGCGCGCCAGGACTGTTCAACAGCTTTAGTTTGTGCACATACCGCGCACGCTGTCGCGAATGGCGGGTTCGTTTTCTTCCGTTGACAAAAAGACGAGATAGACCCCCCGCATAATCTGTGTGTCTCCGCGCGCCACCACTTCTTATTCGCCGCGGCGGACCCCAA
>NZ_JBJKOP010000026.1:0-161275 GCF_046707225.1 Caproicibacter sp.
CTGCAAAACTTGGGGATGAATCCGGTAATGCGGGATCAAAATGCGGCACTTACAACCGGTCTGCAGCGCTTCCTTGCTCTCACTTCGCTAAAGTCTCTATTTATGCCATTTGTTCAGAGGTTCCTTAAGAGTATCGCCCTGTAAGATTTTAATTAAATTCTCATATTTCCTATTTTATGTTCGCAAAAAGAACCATGCGTTAGAATCCTGTCAGAATCCTTTGGTATAATTTAACATGAAGATAAAAGTCAATCTGCAGCTTGATTCTACGGAGGGAATTGAATATGTATCATGTGCGAAAAAAGATGATTGCGTTGGCGCTGACCATAGCAATGATTTTCCAGGCGGTCATCCCGGCGAATGCGGACATCGCGTCAACTTTACATAATACACCTGGGCAGAACCAAACGATTCTGAGCCGGCTCCAATCCATGTACGGCGGCAACCTGACGCAGGAGGATGTGGAGAAAGAACTGAAAAACATGGGCCTTCTCGATGCCGACGGAACTCTGTCCGTCAGTCAGAATATCATGGTGGACGGTACGCCGATGACGCTGGAGCAGGTGAAGGCGCTCATGAAAAAGCCCGGAACAGACCTGACCAAGACCGTCAGTGTAGACGGCACAAAAGTCACGCTGGAAAATCTTAATACCATGATTCAGATTGAAGACGAGCTGAAAAGGCTGAAAAAGACCTACCTTTCGGACGCGGTTCCGTTCGACGCGCAGCGCGAGCAATCCTATGCTTCCCTGCAGGCGCAGCTGCAAAGCACGGGGTTAAACCTGAAGGCGCTGTCCGCCGAGTCCGCTTTGAATCAGAACATCCGGATTAAGGTCATATGGGACGGAGCGAATCTGAGTGCCCAACTGGCGGATCAAAACGGCAACCCTGTATACACACCGCTTTCCTATGACGTATCTTTTACCTACCGCTGCCTTGCGGGTTCTCTGCGTTCGGCAGGCGGCACGCCTCAGACCATGACGATTTCTGCGGGGCAAACAAAATGTAACAGCGTACATATTGTTTATAACGATACGGAAACCCACTGCAACGGCGACCAGACCTGGTTCCTGCAGGTTTATTCCCCGGTCCACTCTCTTTTTTACCAGGATGCGGACCATCCGGATTCGTACGCCGAGACGTTCAAAATTACCTCGAAATACAATTACAGCTGGACGATGCAGAGCGACAAGTATACGTTAACCTATGCCAGTTCCCCGACTTGCATCGGTACTAAAAGTGAACCCGCGGTAAGTATAAATTCAGTCGTAGCAAACACAGCACAGCTTAAAAATTCGGCGCTAGAAATTTTCGGGGACCTGTCAAAGGCATGGTTCACTCTGGAAACGACCCAGACGCTGAATTCCTCTGACACTCTCACCTCCACGGTTATGACCGCAAAGCCCTTGCTGAAAACGAAGGTAAACGGCGTTGAAACCAAAATCGACAACGCTCAATATCAGGATACGGATAACTCCTTTCAGGATTACGACAACCTTCCCCCGCAAAAGTATCCGGTTGGGGTTTACAGCAGCACGCCGGGGCAAAGCTTTACTTTGACCGCCCGCGTTCCCGGCGCGATTCCGGATCTGCTGGTTTTTACCCCGCCTTCCGGTCAGACTTCCGTGACCTACAGCAACAACCTCGGGGACAATATTCCCGGCAGTACCAGCCAGACGACGCAGTTTTTCATTTATGATAAGCAGCCGCCGGCCGTTGCGGGTGTAACTGCCCCGGACGGCACCTATACTTCCGGCATGCAGATCCCGATTACCGTGGAATTTTCGGAACCGGTCACCGGTTCGCCCACACTGAAGATGAAAGACGGCACCGTTTTGAGCCCGCAGGAAGGCTCCGGCACAACCTGTAAATACCGTTCGTACCTGTATCCGGTACCGGCGAGTCCGAACGCGGAACTTCAGCTCCGCGGCGTGTACAGCATTACGGATCTGTCAGGGAATACTACCGCCGCCTGCGAGCCGACGGGCGGTTTCAGCATTGACAATGTTAGCATGAAGCAAAACCGTCTTTTGGCGTTTCAAAGCCTTTCGGTGGCCAATGCGCCGAGCGGCGGCGTTTTTCCGTACGACGGAACCATTCAGATTCGTCTGACGCCCGACACCGCCTACTCCAAATGGATGGACGATGAGGCGGGGCTGAACAACAAAACACTGAAAAGCGTCTGCGTCATGGCGAACGGAAAAGCCTATCCGCTCAGCACCGCTGACGAAGGCAAGACCTACACCGCCGAAATCGATGCGAAAAACTACCTGTCGCAAAGCCAGACTTCCCTTTCCATTGCTTTATATGACGGAACGGCTTACAGCGGCGGCGTTTTTTCCGGCGGAACAGCTGTTTTCGGCATGCAGGCCGAAGCAAACATCGCGTCGATTGTGCCTGTGACGGAGATCAGTATTACCGAGCCGTCCGACCATGTGATTTATACGACCGGCAGCGAAGCGGTCCAGTTGAAAGCAGCCGTGTCGCCGGACAACACGACATTCCCCGCCGTCGCTTGGAGCAGCAGCGACTCAAGCATTGCCGACATCGACGCGAATACGGGGGTTGTTACGCCGCACAAGGCCGGAAAGGTCACTTTTACCGCTACCGCCCATAACAACGGCGTTGCGGCGGCGGTTTCCCAGCAGTCGTCGGAGTACACGATTTCCAATGACGGCATTCCCGCGGTTGTCTTCCCGAAAGGAAGCAATGCGTTCTATACCAGAAAAAACGAGAGCGTGAAGCTCTTTTGGGAACAAAACCTGATTGACCGGAAGGGCGCCGCCTCCCAGCCTGTTTTCCATGTGGGCGTTTATCAGGGACAATTCAGCGACCCCGGCGAACTGAAGGGCACGCCGGTTTATTCCAAAGACATCACAAACCAAAGCGAATGTACGGTCCCGGAAAATATTTTGAGCAAAGTTTCCTCTGCGGATGCCGACAAAAATTTAACCCCCGCTTACACGGTTCTGGTCAGCGCCGCAAATCCCGACAAACCGGCGGAGACCCTGAAGGCAATCGGCAGTATTCTTGTTTACCCGCAGCCTGTGAAAGCCGTTTTCAACAAACTTGCGAGTTACAACATTACGGACGACAAAAAGAGCCTTGCAATCGGATGGAATATTACAAATCTGGAAGACAGCGGGGATATCAGCCTGAGCATTCAGAAAAACGGGAAATCCGTGGATGCGTCCGCAGGAATCAAGTCTGCAAAAGGCTCCTATTCTCTCAACATCCAGCCGGTGGCCGACGGGCAGCTGAAGGATGTTTACACGGTTCTGCTGCAAGCCAAAAGTCCGACGGATTCCTCATGGAGCATGGATTCCTTTGTTCTGAACGTCTACAAGCACGATTCCATGAAGCTGATGTTGGACGGAAACGCGGCCGAGGACGGAAGCTCCGTTACAATGGACAACGAGCCGGACATCAAGAGTATTTACCAAAAGGACGGCAGTCAGGGGATTTTGGCCCTGAACCGGAACATCGGCCTGAAAAAGACGCTCAGCATCAATTTTAATCAGTTTCCGTGGGGGAATGTGACGGACCGCATTCTGTGGAAATCGGCCGACAGCAAAACCGCTTCCGTCAATTTCCGGCAGGGCTCGCTGTATCAGAATGTGGAAAAGTTTGATTACATCAGTTACAGTCCGAAGGAACAGTTTATGCTGGTGGGCAACGCGGACGGCACGACCCGGATTACCGCGACGCACGCGCCGACCGGAATGAAGCGGACGCTGAATGTAACGGTGAAAACTCTGAAAGACAAACTCTACCTTCTCAACTGCTACCCAAAGCAGGAAACAACCGTCAGCTATGTAAACGGAAAAGGAGTATCCCGGACCCTGAAAACCGACAGCGACGGCAGGATCGCGATTTATGAGCCGGATGGAATCAAAGGGAATGTTTCCCTCAAATCCGTTTCCGCTCAGGACACCTACCTGGGGACGCTGTTTCACGACGATTTGCTTTCCGCGGAAGGCGACGCGGGCGCATACGACCCTTATCCGGTAAATATCTTTCAGCTCCGCCCGGTCACCACACTGGATCTTTACCTGAAAGGGGACGACGGGAATCCTTACTCCGGTACGGTTACCTACGGCGGGGCCGTGTACAGGAACAACCGGGAATGCACAAGCACGGAGGTAAAAAATCAGAGCATGGCGGTGGGGAGCGACGGGCATTTTCAACTGCACTTCGATTCCACGGCATTTTCAACCGGCAGCGGCAGCCAGCCGCTGACCGGCGCCGACAAAATCAGCTTTATTTATGAAATCCGGTTTGCAAACGACGACTATTACCCGCAGCTTGTAACGGTCGACGGAAGCGTCAGCCCGGAGGAAACCGTAAAATTCGGCGACAGCGTGATTAGCCTGAAGCGCGTTCCCTCCGATTCTGAAAAGAACAAACCGTTTCTCGTGTCCCAAAAGATCGATTACCATCTGCAGAGCGGCCGGCTTCTGGACGTGTCGGATTACACCGGCTCCATCGGCCCGGGCAACCAATACCCCAATGCCGACCTGATCAGCACCGCCGCATGGTGGGGAGAATCCGACCCCGCGGACCCCAAAGATTACGGGATGAAAATTGAGGATGAATACGGCGCTGAAATTGCGGAACAGAAATCCGAAACGCTGAATTACCCATTCGCTTCCATGGCCTATACACGCAATGTCACAACGATGACTCCGATAACGCTGAACCTTGCAGCCGGTCAAAGCAAAGGCGCCGCCGCGGCTCTGTACCGTCCGGACGGTTCGCTTTACAGCAGGTCGCAAAGCCCGTTCAGTTTTTCAAACATGGTGGGCGCGCCGGACGCGGACGATAAGGACAGCGGCATCAATACGGCGTTTTCCGATATGAAAAAGTCCGGCGACATGAGCATGGATCTTAACAGCATTACCGGAAATGCGATGGGGCAGATGTCCGGCTCCGACAAAACACTTGGGAAAGTCATGCAGTTTATGAACGGCGCTTCCGTCGGTTCCGACACCATGAATCTGTTGATTACCGCGACGCAGGACCCGATGGTTTACCGCGGGCTGATTACGGTATCCTCCGGAATTGGAGAAGACACCTCCATTGAGATCGGCGGCGCCGATGAAGAAATGGAGCTGCCCGGCGTTTCCGACGCGCTTACAAGCAAGGAAGACAAAGAGGATATGAAGAAACAGCTGACCGGTGAAAAGGAGCGAGCCGTGAAAGGCGGCTTTGAATACGGCCTGAGCATTACCGGTTACTTTGAGGTGGAAGCCCGGTACGATGCGGACGCGGGCAAATGGAAAATGACTGTGACCGGCGGCGGGGTGGACCTCGGCGCAATGGCCGGCTATTCCAAGGTTTACAATGCGAGTATAGAAGGAATCCCCGTTACGGCGGAATTCGGTCTGGGCGCGCAGATTAATCTGGCGTATCGTGCCGTCAAGCCGTCCGATACGGTTCCGGCGGGCGTCAAAGCGTCGCAGATCAACGATATTTTCTCCCTTCTGCAAATCAACCTTTATGTAAAAGCCTTTGGCGGCTTTGGCTGGGATTATGAAATTATGGCTCTTAAAATCGGAATCTTCGGCCAGATTGATTTCGGCCTGAACAACGAAACCCTGCTGCGCGGGTACAAAACGGACGACCGGGAATTGTCGGATATCAGTGCCAGCTTATACGGTACGGCCGGAATTAAATTTGTCGCGAAGTTTTTGTTCGTGTCCTATTCCACCGTACTGGCGTCGTTCCGATACGGCGGAACCCTGTTTACCAAGGACTTAAAAGGGTCGGGTGCACACAATAAGATTTCGGACTGGAAATCAGACCAGACCATTCCGATGCCGGATGATCCGGAGGAAGGCTTCAGCTACGGCTTCCTGGGCGGGCGCTTCGGCGGATCGGTCTCAGCCTCCGCTCCTTCCGGGATGCGCGGCCTGCTGAAATCTTCCTCCGGGCTTGAGACCGTCAGCCATTCCGTTTCGCTGGAAAGCCGGGATTATCTCGGCAATTACGTCAGAAACTGGGGCGGCGGAAATCTTCTGCGCGCTTCGGTGTCGAACGCACCTTCCAAGATACAGACAAACGCTTACCCTTATGCCAACCCGGTGACGACCCGCGACGGGGCGCTTCTGGGGTACCTGACCGACGGCGGAAGTACCGACGTGAACAAAACCCGTGCGTCATGGGCGTTGAAAAGCGGCTCTTCCTATACGGATCAAGGCGTTTTGCGGGATGACGATACCGCGGGGCCGGACAGTTCACTGACTCTGGACGGGAACGCCTCCTTTGCCGTTGCGGCCTGGACACGGCAGCAGACGAAAGTGAGTGAAAAGCCCGGAGAAACGCTGAGTCAATCGGATGTTTCTTCGATGACAAACAGCACGAAGGTTATGGCTTCCGTTTATAACGGTTCCGATTGGTCCACGGCTGCGCTGACCGACTCGAACGGCGATAATCTGACGGCCGATATGGCCCCCGTGGCCGCGGCAAATTCCGGCCGCGCGATTGTGGCCTGGCGGAGCGTTTCCGGCAGCAGCATGGACCCGAATGCCCTTGATTACTCCGGGGTCAGCGACCGGATTCTTTATAAGACTTACAGCGGCGGGCATTGGAGCGATGCCCGGGTGCTTTACAACGGCTCCGCGGGAGGCGTCAAAGGGCTGCAGGCAGCGATGCTGGACGACGGCACGGCGGGCCTGACCTACACGGTGGACTGCGGCGGTAATGCCGCCGACACCGCCGGATGGGAAACCTTCTGCTCAGTTGTCGATTCGAACGGGTCTTTCAAAAACAGCATTCGGCTGACAAACGACGGCAATACGGATGAAAACCCGCAGATTGCGGCGGTGGATTTCGGAACCGGCGGCAAGAAAGACCAGAAATTTGTCCTCGGCTGGCACACCTCCATTACAGGGAAAGAAGCCGACGGCGGCGAAACGACCTCGTCGGATATCCTTTTGGCCGCCGTGGACGGCGACGGAACACCATATCAGGATTTTCCGGATTCCCTCAGCAGTATCGGGGACAGCACCCGGATTTCCTCCGCCGGAAGTTTCCGGTTTGCCAAAGGAGAGAATCTGAAGCTGGATGATTTATCTCTTGTCTGGGTGGAGCCCGCTGTGTCCGAAGCGCAGAACAACGGGGGGCTGGACGCGCAGGGCAGCAATAAAGACAGCTTGAAAGCCGTCAAGTTCTGCCGGGACGGGAGCGGCTCCGTTTATCTTTCCGGAACGCTCGACCTGGCCGAAATGCAGGACGACACGGTCATCGACCATTTTGACGCTGCCTACAATCCTTCTTCCAAGCAAATTCATACGGTTATGCTGGCAACTTCCTACACCGGCGCGACAGAACAGGTCTATACTACGGATGGGCGGCAAGTCGACACAAAAGCGGCGGTATGCTCCATGCAGCAGGCCGGTTCGTCGTATGTCAATGCGATCGACCTGCAGGATGTCCGAGTCAACTACTCGGAGCTGAAATGCGGATTTACAACCAATATTCCGTTCGTCATTCAAAATACCGGGGCTTTCCCCGTCAATTCCGTCGCCATTACGGTGGACGGAAAAGCCCAGACGTTTGATCATCTGAATCTGCTGCCAAACCAAAAGCAGGCGCTTTCCTTTGTCTATGATGTTCCGGACAAAAACACCGGAATTCACGATGTCGATTACACGGTGACAGCGGAATTCGGCGACAGTACGAGCAGCTCGAAAACCGGAACTTTAAAGCTGAATCTTCCGGACACGGGAATCTCAAAAGTGGAGCTTGTCGGTGACGAACAGGGAAAACGGGTGATTCAGGCCACGCTTCAAAACCTGAGCGATGTTCCTGTCGTCAGCGGCGGCGGCCGACGGGTCTACGTTGCTTTCTACACATCCCCGGACTGCAGCGAAAACGATGAAAACGGCAATCCCAACGGCACTCTGGTGGAAAAACGTGAAATCACGGGCGATGATTTGAACTTGCTGAATCAGAGCGCGCTGACGATGCGTTTTACCTACGACGTACCGGCGGACGGGATTCCAAGCGGAGGACTGCGGCTGTACGGGCGCGTTTGGGTCGAAGAAAAACAGGCCGACGGCTCTTACGGCGAACTGGTAGAGAACGACACCTCCAACAATACGAAAAACATTCTGATCGCAAATCCTGTGGAAGCCAACAACGGCAGTGCGTTCCGCGTAACGGTGCGGCAGGATAACTCCGGCAGCGCGACGGTCGCCAACCTGACCGTAAAGAATCTTTCCATGACTCCGTCCTCCAACGGCAACGTTGCCGCGCAGCTTCTGGATGAGCACGGCAATGTCATGGAAACCCGCCTGCTGGCTGTTACCGACTCCGAACTGCTGAATCTGGACGGAGAAGAAAGCGTGCAGGCACAGATCAAATTCTCCAAATCCGGGCAAAAGGTCGCGGCGGCTTATTTCACAGCCGGGGACGCTTCCGGCGGAATCGCGAATATTACCGCTCAGGGAGTCAATCTTCCCTTTGACAAAAATCAGCACACTTATTCTCTCAGCACGTTCAACCTGTCCTCCACTTCGATTATGGCTGCCGCGGCAAATCCGGAAACTTATGTGACCATTACGGACGCGGCGGGTCAGACCGTGCTTGCGCAGGGAACGGGAGCGGTATCGTATACGCTGCCGCTGGACGGCAGGTCGGCCAAGACGGTTAAGATTTATTCCTCGGCGGGAGCTCCTGCAAAGACGGCAGACTCGTCCTCCGGCTCCGCTTCCTCTGCTCCGTCTGAAAAAACACCTTCGTCGTCCGCGTCGGCGGTATCTTCCGACGCTTCTTCCCGGCCCGGCGCCGGAAGCTCGCAGGCGGCCCTGAAAACATCTGAAACTGTGCTTGCGGCCGCCCCTCCCGCGAATCAGCCGGATGCGGCGCCGGTAAAAGACTCCGGTGCAGGCTTGCTCCCGACCGACGGATACATGCTGACTTTTTCCTCCGGCGGTATCCTGAAAAGCATTATTTCTCCCAAAGATATTACCGGGCTGGCAAACGGCACGGCAAAAACGGCGCAGGCGCTGCGTCTTCCGGAAACTGTGCGGATCAATACTTACTCCGGGACGCAAAGCGTGCCCGTCACCTGGGACGTTCAGGGGTGCAAATACGATCCCGCGGAAAAATCCGGTCAAACCTTTTCCGTAGACGGAACGGTCGCGCTTCCGGCTGCGGTTAAAAATCCGCATTCCGTCTCACTGGGGGTCAGCGTTCAGGTCACGGTCAAAGCAAAAAGAGGCGGCTCCGGAACGCCGTCCGGTGACGACGGCGGTCACCGCGGCAAAGAGACAACGCCCGTCAATCAAACAGGACCGAACTACACCGTCAATGCGTCCGGCGACATGAATCTCAATGATTCCTACGTGTTCCAAGTCACCAGCACGGACGACAGCGTTCCGTCGTTTGTGCTCGGCACGCCCGGTGTATTCAGCGTACGGCTTTTAAGCGTTTCCGGAAACGAATACAGCTACCGGGTGACTCCGATCGGAAATCCCGGCAGCCAAACCGGCGTGTATATCAACGGCGGCGGCAATCTGCTGATTCTGACGGTCGGGCCGGACGTTTACGGCGGCGCTTCCTGCGATACGCACGGAGTGTTTGATGTGCAGGAAGGAAAACAATATCAGTTTAAGATTGTCTCCGACCGAAAGCCGGTTCTTGTTCCGGGCAGCAGCAATTTTCAATGCGTCAGGATCCGGCAAATTGGGGGAGACTGGTACATCAGCTTTGTTGCGGCGGGTAAGACGGGAGAAGGCTGCGGATTCTATCTGAACGGCAGCAGCGCCCCGGTGGCGATTGCAAATATCCGCTGAAGCGGGCAATACGGGAATTAAAAATTCAGGGCGTCCCGCGGCAAAGCCGCCGGGGCGCCCTGAATCGTGATTTGAATCAGACTGTTCCGCCGCTGTCTTAAATAAACCTCTTGACCGGACCCGGGGCATCCGGCAACGGCGCACATGCCAAAAATGGACCTCGGCGCAGCGCAACGGAAGCGATTCAAGCGCGGTTTTCCGTGGGAGGAACCCATTCCGGGGATCACCTCATGGATTCATTTCTGTTCACAAAGCCCTTAAAAACGGTCAAAAGCAGGATTTTGACGTCCAGCAGGAAAGTCCAGTTTTCTATGTAATACATGTCGCATTTAATCCGTTCCTCAATGGAAGTGTCTCCGCGCCACCCGTTTACCTGCGCCCAGCCGGTGATTCCGGGCCTCATGAGGTGCTTTAACATATAGAGCGGGATTTCTTCCTTGAACTTGTCCACAAAGTACGGGCGTTCAGGCCGCGGCCCAACCAGGCTCATGTCCCCTTTTAGAACATTGATCAGCTGAGGCAATTCATCAATACTCAATTTGCGGATCAGAGCGCCGAATTTGGTTCGGCGGCGGTCGTCCCCGGTTCCCCAGGTATTCATGTCGGAATTGTCGTTTTCCACTTTCATGGAACGGAATTTGTACATTTGAAAGGGCCGTTTCTGCCGGCCGATCCTTTCCTGCCTGTAGATTACCGGCCCGGGTGAAGTGAGCTTGATTCCGAGTGCGGTCACGGCCATCAAAGGGGAAAACAGCACCAGAGCGAAAAGGGAAACGACAATGTCGAAAAGGCGCTTGCTGAAGCTGTTCAGGATGTTGTCGATCGGAACCTTGCGGATGTTGATCAGCGGCATGCCTTCCACTTCGTCAATGTATGGCCGGGTCGGCAGGTATTTTGTGTAAAAGGGAAGCAAATTCGATTTCACTCCCGCTTTTTCACAAGCTTCGATCAACCCGCCCAATTCGGAAAAATCATTGTAATCGAGGGAAATAATGACCTGGTCGATTCCTTTGCGGTCCAACAGAGACGGCAAAGAGGAAAATCCGCCCGCATAGGCGATTTTTCTCCCGGCCGTGAAGGCCTTTGTGTGTTCAAGGTACCCGACAAAATCATAGCCCAGGCTGTGATTGGCCAGGACTCTGTCGTAAAATTCCGCCGAAACGTCGTTCCAGCCCACCAGAAGCAAATGCTTTAAATTGTACCCCTTGGCCCGCATGCGCCGGAGCAATTTGCGCAGGGAAAGACGAAACAGAGAGGAAAATACCACATCGAGGATGCCGAACATCAAAATAACAAATCTGGAAACATGGACTTCCTTTAGAAAGAACACCAGAACGAAAATAAGAATGATGCCAATGGTATTGGCCTGCACCACGCTTCCGATTTCCGAAACGAGAGACTTGTGCCGAAAGGAGTCGTGAAGGTCAAAATAATGATACAGAAAAAAGTAAATCGGGATAATATAGAGCTGCAGCTTCACGTAATAGGCGATTTCAATATGGACGCCCTGATAGTTCCAAAAGTGCAGCGCGTACGCAAGCATCATCGACGCAAAACAGATTCCCGCATCGGCCAGAGCTAAAATCGTATTTAATATTTTTTGATTATCCTTAATCATATGCATTCCTCATATAAAAAATATCTGCATCAATTGTAGTGGCTTTTCCGGATGAATACAAGGGAGTTTCCAAAATAAAGAGAACAATCCTTCCATTCTGTTGTATCTTTGGTGTTCCAATGATATAATTTAGCTATTCATCCCGGCTTGACTTGCGGACCGGAAAAGCGGTTTGAGTTTCAAAAGAAGCGGATTCGAGATTCATTTGAATATAGAAGGTGCATATTAAAATGTCTTCAAAGAAAAAAGTAACGGCAGCGAAAAAAAGCACAAAAGGGGCGGAAGCAACGTCAACTCTTGTTTCGCCGGAGCGGAACCGATTATTTTTACCTGTGCTTTTGGCCCTTGCGGTCATCCCTTTGGCTGTACATATGACGATCGTCTCCGTGGACCCGAACGAAGCGAAAATAATCGGTACGGATACTTACGGCGATCTCTTTTCCCAATGCAAGGCGTGGCTTCTTTTTTTGACCGGAATTATTTTGCTGGCCGTAAGCGCTTTCAATTATAAAAAAATATTGAAAAAGCAAAGCCGCATTTATACCGCGTACCTTGCCGCGGGCGGAGTCTTTCTTCTGTTTACGCTCCTTTCCGCCTGTTTTTCGCAGTACTCTTCCATCGCTTTCTGGGGAGCCCACGACCGTGCCGAGGGCGCGCTGATTCTTTGCTGCTATATTTTGCTGCTTTTCTACACCATGTACGTCTATCGCACGGAAAGGGACGGCCGCAATCTTTTGATTGCTTTGGGAATCGTTGTGACCGTGTCTTCTTTTCTGGGCGCCTTTCAATATTTCGGACACGACCTTTTTCCCACGGATTTCGGCAAATTGCTGACGGTTTTCCCCTGGGATTTCGACAGGGTTAAGAAAATAAGTTTGCAGTCCAGTTCCGGAAGACTGTACGGCACATTCTATCACTGGGATTATGCGGGCAGCTTTGCCGCCATTGCCGCGCCCGTATTTCTCGTGCCTGCGCTGTTCGCAAAGAATCTGCGCGCGAGGCTTGCGCTTTGGAGCATGGCGCTGCTTTCCGTCTGGCTCCTGCTGGGCAGCACCTCGCGCGCCGGGATCGTCGGCGTGGTTTTCGCCCTGCTTTTTGGAATCGTCTTTTTCTGGAAGATCCTGACGGAGCATTGGAAAGTTTCGCTGTCCGCTTTCGCTCTTGTCATGATTGCGCTGATCGGGGTGAACACCGTCAGCCACGGAAAAATATTCTCCAGGATTCCCAGCCTGCTCAGCGACGTTTCCGCCGTCTTTCAAAACAGCAGCGGCGACGACTATCTTTCCCAACTCCCAATCAGAGATATTTCTGTGAAAAACGGCGGCACGATTGAAATAGTGACACAGAATCAGGATGTGCTGAATGCCGCGCTGAAGCAGAATTCACTGGATTTAAAGGACGGAAGCGGCCGCAGCGTTTCGATTCAGATGCAGAACGGGCTCAGCGTGATAACGGACCCGCGTTTCCAGCGGATTGGATTTGGCCTGACTTTAATGGGATTTGACCAAGATGAGCATGGAATCGTAGTCGACATTGACGGGCAGCCGCAGTTTTTTTTCCGGATTGACGGCGGAGATAAACTACAGATGACCAATTCCTCCGGCACAGTCGAGATCGATTCCCTGAAAACTCCGCCGACGTTCGGGTTTAAAGGCAAGGAGAAGCTTGGCTCCGCGCGCGGCTACATCTGGTCCCGCGCTTTGCCGATGGTTTCCGGACACCTGCTGCTTGGCGCCGGGCCCGATACTTTTGAGCTGCATTTTCCGCAGAACGATCTGCTGGGCAAATATTGGGCGTACGGCACCGCGAATATGCTGGTTGACAAGCCGCATGACTTATATCTGCAAATTCTTTTCGGTGAAGGAGGCATTGCGCTGGCAGCTTTTCTGGCCATGATGCTTCTCTATTTGATTGACAGTTTCCGTCTGTATGCCATGAAGAGGAAATATCAAAAAAATCAAATTTTGGGAATCGCGCTCTGCCTGGGAATCGTCGGGTATTTGTTCGCCGGCCTGTTCAACGACTCGGTGGTCAGCGTCGCTCCCGTTTTCTGGATTCTTCTGGGGAGCGGGATCGCGGTAAACTTCCAGAACCGCAGGGAGCTTTCCAACGGTCCTGCGGCGGCTGCCGGGAAAGAGACGGTTGAAGCTTGAAGATAGAGAGATTGACCGGTCCATGCTCCGGCAGCAAAAACTGGGGATTGCACGTTTGCAGCTATCGGGTGGCTATTTGGTGAAATATGACAAATTTTCGCTCCGGTCTGATCTGCAGTTCGTTTTTTAAGATTTTTTCATAAATCCCGTACTGTATTTCAAACTTTTCCCGATTTTCCTGCCGCATATAAAACTCCAGCAGAGAACGGTTGCCCGCTTCAGACAATGGGTTGTAATGGATCAGTGTATTCAGCAGCCGTTCAATAGCATCAAATTCGCCTGTGCCGTAATAAAACTCCACCATTTTCAGGATAAGCGTTTCGTATTTCAGCTCCATTTCCGTCCGGATTTCCTCAGCCCAAATATAATTCTCGCTTTGCAGATAGGCACCGGAATACAGATTCGCCATTGCGTTTGCCTGCTGGATATTAGACGCGTCAATATAAGGATTTCTTTTGATAAATTTGCAAAAGTCAATATAATCGCAGACGCCGTCGGCCGCTTCCAGCCTGTAGCTTCCTGAAATTTGAATGGTGTCCCTGCTGATTTGGGCTTCTGCGATTGAACGGCGCAGACGATAGATCGTCACATGAAGAAGGTTTATGGTTTTTTTATCCGTCTTACCGTCAAAAATATTGTGCATCAGCTCATTCCGCGTAACATCCGTTTCAAAATGGCAAATCAGGTAAGCAAACAGTTCTTTCGCATATCTTGTTGAAAATTTGATCGGTATTTTTTGGGTGTTGTCGCTGAAGGTTTCAAAATGATTGAAGCACCGGATTACGGTATGGTATGCTTCCTCTGCAACGAGCGGCCCTTCCTTTTGCCTGAGAATTTGTTCCATGGTTTTGCGCAGGCGTTTTTCATCGGCCGGCTTTAAAATGTAATCCAGAGGATATGCCTGAAACGCCTGAAGCGCGTATTCCGAATACGCCGTGATAAAAACGATAATAATCCCGTAACACAAGTCCTGAATTTTAAGCGCAAGTTCCAGACCGTTCGTCCCCGGCAAATCGATATCGAGGAAAATCAAGTCCGGCCTGATTTCTTCCACTCTTTCCAGCACGGCGCGGGAATCCTGAATCTTTGCCGCAATCGTAACCGTCTTGTATTTTTCCAACTGGTACTCCAGCTCTTCCAGCGCGGGCAGTTCGTCGTCAACCAGGATTGCTTTCAGCATTGTATCGACCTCCATTTAGCGGCAGCTCCATCGATACATCCAAACCGCCGGTATCCCTGTTTTGGATGCAGAGCGAGATATGATAGATCTTTTTGAGCCTTCGCGTAATATTGTAAATACCGACGCCTCTTCCGGATTCTTCCCCGGCGATCAGTTCTTCGATCCGCCCGGGTGGAATGCCGTCCCCGTCGTCCATTACCCCTATTTTCACGCCGTCGCCGGCTCGTTTGACATAAACCAGGATGTTTCCTCCATCCGGTTTAGGCCGTATGCCGTGAATCACCGCATTTTCAACCAGCGGCTGCAAGATAAGCGGCGGTATCCTGACGGATCGGTCGTCAATATCATACCGGACCTGAAGCCGGTCCCCGAAGCGTGCCTGCTCGATCGAAAGATAGGACCGAATAAACTCCAGCTCTTTTTCAATCGGGATCAAATCCTCCGGATTTTTAAAATCGAAGCATCCGCGCAGATAACTGCTGAATTCCACCAGAAGCTCCTGGGAACGCGGAACGTCTTTTCGCGAAATCGACAGGATTGTATTTAACGCGTTGTGAATAAAATGAGGCCGGATTTGGGATTTTAGAAATTTTAATTCCGATTTTTTCTCCCGTTCCAACGAAGCTTGGAGCTTTAGCAGAGTCTCCTCTTTCTTGCGGATGTTCTCGGCAAAGCTCTCAGCCAAGACATGCGCCTGCCCCAGCAGCATGAGGAAAAACCCGACCGGAGTAAGCTCCAGCAAGCCTGCATTCACAATATTATTCTGATACAGGATGTCAAAGACGCAGCACTCCAGAACAATGAGGCCGCCGGTCATAATCAGCGCGGCATGGATTCTGTCATGAGAAACCGCGGCGCACATTCGGGCGAAAAGATAGCCGGAGATGATAAAAATCATTGTTTCTATCCCGTAAATCAGACTGGTAAAAAAAGAAACGGGCGTCAATAGAGTCAAAGCCGTCATAAAAACAGCATAACCCGTGAATATTTTTAAAGCCTTTTGATGGATTTCATCGGGGAACAGTTTCTGAAACAACAGCCCCAATAGGATCGGAATCCAGTACAGCGTCATGTAATCCGTCCGAATAATCGCTGAAAAGCCGAGGAAAGGGAAAAAGGTCTTAAAAAGATAGCTGCCGTGCAATAAGGTCCGCACCGCGACCATGCCGCAAAGAGCCGAGAAAAAGATATGGCTTTTCTCCCGCCTGCGAAAAAAGAAAAGGGAGCCGTATATAAACGCCATTACAAAAAAGCTGCCTAATAAAAACGAATCCCGGAAAAGAAGAAGGCCGCGGCTCGATTCAATGCGCTTCGGAGTACCCAGGTACAGCGTTCCCCACATACCGCCGCGCGCATAGGTATAATTCGAGACTTGAATGATGATGTCAAAGCTGTTGCCGGAGGGGGTAAAGCAAACCTGATTCAGCCGGTATTCCGGTTCCCCATCCTTTTCGTCCGCGGAAACAACGCCGTTGGCCGCCAGCAGTTTCCCATCTATGTAAATTCGGTACGCAGTCGAAAAGGTCGGAATCCAAAGGGCCAGCGGTTCCCCTTCCCGAATGCCGGTAACATGGAGCCGATAGGTTCCAAAGCCGGTTCCGCCCAATTCCTTTCCATTGATCCGATACCGGTTCCAGACTTTAGGCGCCGTCACAAGCAAATCCGGCTTTACGCCCTCCCGCAGCTCCTTGTCGGTCACCAGCCGCTTCCAGTAAAACTCCCATTCGCCCGTCAGGGCTACCGGATTCCGATCTGGCTGCCGTTCCCAATCGGACAAATCAATTCGTCCCCTCTGAACCGAAAGCTTCCCGTCCGTTTCCCAATGAACATAAAAAAGAAGGGCTGTCAATGAAATTCCGATGATAAGCGCAATCAGGCCAAAGGAAATAACTTGTTTTTTGTGTTTCATGATTCTTGTTTTCCCAATAAAATTGACTCTTAATATTTCCATTTTTATTATATTTTTTAACATTTCTTTTCAAATTTTTTAAAAAAGAAACCCACATGATCCTGCGACCATGTGGGCTTTCCTTAAAAACAGAGCAGAACGGGCACGATCATCAATCAAAAAATGCCGTACTGCCTCGCGGAATTGCCGTTCGGCTTCACACCGTTTTGAACCGTCAACTGAACGGAGGCGTGAGTCAGGCGTTTGTTTTTGCTGTCAGAGACGTCGATCATCACATAGGTGAGTCCCGGTTTTACGCCGGTGTCTTTTACGTTTCCGTTTGCCAGAACCGTTACGTTCGCGATTCCCTTTGCGGAGGAATATGCCTTTATCACAGTTCCCGGAGCATTTGTCAGCGTGACAGAAATACAGAGTGTCCCCGGGTTTAAACCCCTACTCCTGTACGGAAATCTGTATGTTTGCCGTGGCCGGAAGAGCCCCGCTGTGGTCAAACGCCAGTAAGACTGCTCCCAACATTGACTGTTTTACTGGCGTTCCCGCTGAGAGTCCCGCGGGTTGCGCCCTGTGTCAGCGGCCTTCAGTGCGTGAATGATGCCACGAGCCTCCTCTGAATCAAAACGCTTGGAATTACGATGTTTTTGACCGGCGTACCCGGATCGTCAATCCGTTGCAGAATCTGAGACCCCGCCCAGCGCCCGAGTTCCTCGCAAGGCTGCTTGATCAGATCCATCCGTTTGTGCTTATAATCAAATGCCGCCTGACTGTATCCCAGCAGGTCGATATCCAGGCCATGTTCATCACAGTATGAAAAAATATCGTCCGTCATAACATGGTTGGAAATGAGAAGCGCCGTGCAGCCTGCCTGAACCGCGACCGGCACCAACTCCGCCGCACTTCGGAAGACATCCTCAACATACTGGACAAAGCCGGTTTCAATCGGGAAATCATGCTCTCGCATGACCTCTTTATAAATCTTCATACGGCTTTTGATTGGGGACAGTCTGGCAAGGCCGGCAATATGGCCGATTTTTTTATGTCCCTTCTGAATCAGCCGTTCCATCCCCTGGTAAATCGCATCATAGTCAGAAGTGACGATCGTATCGCAGGGACAGCTGTTCAAAATCCGGTCGATAAACACCATGGGGAATCCCTTTGGAACCAACTTTTTAATTTGGGAAAAATCCGTTTGCGTGGAGGCAATGATCAGCCCGTCCACAACGCCGGAGGCGACCATCCGGATCCCTTCCTGTTCCCGGTTTTCGGTTTCTTTCGTACTGATGATAATCAGCTTATAACCCTTTGCGGCAATGGTGATTTCAACCGATTCAATTACGGAGGCCCAGTAAAGATTGGCAATATCCGGCACAACGATTCCAATCAGGTTGCGCCGTCCCGTCTTAAAAACCCGCGCCATCTGGTCGGGGAAATAGCCTAATTCCTTAATACTGTCAAGTACCCTTTTTCGCGTATCTTCCGACACAAAACGGGTATTGTTAATTACATGAGATACTGTAGCCGCCGAAACCCCGGCGTGTTTGGCGACGTCGCGAATCCCTATTTTCATGAAAATTTCATTCCTTTTATAGTAACCGTTTTCTTTATTATAATTTTAAACAAAAATACTGTCAAGGTTGAAACCAATCAATTTTAATAATTGTGCATAATTAACAATTTATATCGCTATTTAATATTTATATATGCCAGTTTACAACAGAACATCTCTGTGATATTATAAAGTCACAGTCTGAGTTAACCGGTTACGCAACCGTTTAACTGCCGACGAAATAATGGGAGGAATTTTGTATGAAAAAGCTCATCGCACTGGCCTTAGCCACCGCCATGGCGCTTACAATGGGCGCCTGCGGAAAATCCGCCGCATCTTCCAACAGCAATTCTTCAAGCACAGCGCCGACCGCCAGCACCGGAGGCAACTCCGAAAACAGCTCCAGTTCCGTCATTTACGGCTACACCTGCATGGATATGACCAATCAGTTTCATATCGCTATGCGCGACGCAATCAAAGCCAAAGTACAGGCAAACGGAGGAATGCTGATCGATTTCGACGGAGCCAACGACCAGACCAAACAGAATAACGGAATTGAAGACATGATTACCAAGGGAATTAAAATCCTGTTCTTAAACCCCGTGGACTCCAAGGGCGTCAAACCGGCGCTGGAAGCATGCCAGAAAGCGGGAGTAAAAGTGATTGTGGTCGACTCGGGTGTTGCCGATACCAACCTGACCGAGACCTACATTTCCTCAAACAACTATCAGGCCGGACAGCTTTGCGGAGAAGAAATCAAAAAGCTCTATCCGGAAGGCGCCAAAATCTGCCTGATTGACAACCCGCTTGCGCAGTCCGTCGTTCAGCGTGTGTCCGGTTTGGAGGACGCATTGAAGGGCAGCAAGTCCACCATCGTCGGCCGTAAATCCTATACCTCTATGAACGCGGCGCTGGGCGATATGGAAGATCTTCTGCAAGCACACCCGGACACCAACGTCTTCTGGGGCCTGAACGACGACTTCGGGCTGATGGCGGTGGGAGTTGTGAAATCCGCCAACCTGCAGGATCAGGTCAAGGTCCTCTGTGTCGACGGTTCTCCCGCGGGCAAAAAATCCGTAGCGGCCGGCGATCTGTTCGGCTCCGCTGCCCAGAGCCCGGTCAGCATCGGCAATAAGGCCGTGGAATGTGCCCTTACGCTGTTGGACGGCGGCAAGCTGGAAAAGAGCTACGCAATCGACACGCAACTTGTGACAAAGGACAACGTCGAGCAGGCCGGCACCGATTCCTGGAAATAACCGTTGCCGGTAAAAGACCCGGAGGAGATGTTTTTGTGAGCGATTCGCTATTACTTGAAATGAAGAATATCCATAAAAAATTCCCGGGCGTATATGCGCTCAAAGGCGTAAACCTTGAGCTTCGCTACGGCGAAGTACACGCCCTCCTTGGAGAAAACGGGGCCGGAAAGTCGACGCTGATCAAAGTACTGGGAGGTATTTACAAAAAGGATGGGGGCGAAATCCGGATTGAAGGAAAGCCGGTTGAAATCAGGGGCGTCACCGAGGCGCGCGCAAACGGCATCAGCATCATCCATCAGGAGCTGGTGCTGGTCCCATCCCTCTCCGTCGCAGAAAACATTTTTCTCGGCAGAGAGCCGGTTTTGGCAAACGGGCTGGTGGATTTCGATCGGATGGAAAACGAGACCCAGAGAGTTCTGGACGATTTCGGCCTTTCCCTGCACGCCGCCGACATGATCAACGACCTGACGATTGCTCAGCAGCAAATGGTTGAAATTGTGAAGGCGGTTTCCTTCAACTCAAAAATCATCGTAATGGACGAGCCGACCTCCTCGATTTCAGACAAAGACGTGGATGCACTGTTCAAGTGCATCCGCAGTCTGAAAGAGCAGAAAATCGGAATTATCTACATTTCCCACCGCATGAGCGAGCTGTCCCAGATTGCCGACCGCGTCACCGTCATGCGGGACGGCGAATACGTGGAAACCAAGGTTGTGGCGGAAACCACAAACGATGAACTGATTGCGCTGATGGTCGGCCGATCCATGACGAATTATTACTCAAGGACTTACAGCACGTCGGAGGAAGCGATCCTAAAGGTGGAAAGGCTGTGCAGTGCAAAAGTGCACGATATCAGCTTCGAGTTGAAAAAAGGCGAAATTCTCGGTTTCGCGGGATTGATCGGAGCGGGGAGAAGCGAAGCCATGCAGGCTTTGTTCGGCCTTGATAAAATCACTGCGGGCTCCATTCAATATTGCGGGAAAGAGCTGAAGGTGAAAACGCCGGAGCAAATGATTCAGGCGGGCTTTGCGCTCGTTCCGGAAAACCGGAGGGACGAAGGAATCTTTGCGGCGCACAGCCTGAAATTCAATCTGACCTTAAAGGCTCTGCGGCAGTTCATCCGGGGAGCGTATGTGGATACCAAACGGGAAAACGAAATCACGGACGAATACATGAAAGCGCTTTCCATAAAAGCGGCAAGCGACCAGGTAACGATCGGTTCCCTCTCAGGAGGCAACCAGCAGAAGGTCGTGATTTCCAGCTGGCTTGCAACGCATCCCAGAGTTCTGATTCTGGATGAACCGACCCGCGGAATCGACGTAGGCGCGAAAAGCGAGATTTATACCATTATGAACGAACTTGCGAAGCAGGGCGTTTCCATCATCATGATCTCTTCCGAACTGCCGGAGGTTCTGAATATGAGCGACCGTGTTGTGGTCATGAGCGAAGGTACGATCACGGCGGTTTTCGATCACATGGAAGCAACGCAGGAAAAAATCATGCAGCGCGCCGTGAACAATTAACTTTCAGAGGTGAATAAAACGATATGAAGGAAACTGCCAAAAACAAAACCCTGCCGCAGAAAATGCTGAACGGCTCTCTTACTTATATGAAGCGCAACGCCGGTATTCTCATCGGCTTCGCAATTCTCTGCGTTATCACATCGGTGGCTTCGCCGATTTTTCTCTCCGGACGAAATCTGATGAACGTTCTGCGGCAGACCACCACGAATCTCTACCTTGCCTGCGGAATGACGATGATTCTGATTGCAGGTGGCATCGACCTTTCGGTCGGCTCCGTCATCGCCGTGATTGGCGTACTCGGCGGTACGCTGATTAACTTGAGTCTACCGCTGCCCGTTGTCGTGATCGCCTGTCTTCTAATAGGCGCGCTGTTCGGCCTGATCAACGGGGGAATCATCGCGAACACCACGCTGCCACCCTTCATTGTGACCTTTGCCATGATGAGCATTCTGCGCGGCCTGGCCTATGTGTATACCAACGGCGTGACCGTTCGGATCAACGACCCCGGTTATATCGCGATGGGCACCGGATATCTTGGTATCGTTCCGCTCCCTGTTATTTACCTGCTCATGATCCTGATCATCGTCTATATAATCATGAGTAAAACCAGGCTTGGGCGCCATATGTACGCAACCGGCGGAAATGAAAAGGCCGCCCAGTTCAGCGGGATCAATATAAAAAGGGTCCGTCTGTTTGTCTACATATTCAGCGGAGTGATGGCTGCGGTTGCCGGTCTGATGCTTTCCTCCCGCAGTTACTCGGGGAACCCGATCGAGGGGCAGGGCGCCGAAATGGACGCGATTACGGCCTGCGTGCTCGGCGGCGTCAGTTTCTCCGGAGGCAGCGGCTATATCGGCGGCACCATCATCGGTGCGCTGATCATCGGTTTTTTGAACAACAGCCTGAACCTGATCGGAATCAGCTCGTTCTGGCAGACTACCCTGAAAGGCGTCATCATTCTTGCGGCGGTTTATATCGATTACCTGAAGAACCTGAAAAAGAGTTCCAACGCGTGACCCCGCACCCTGCGGGTTTCGCTGTCGTGGTTCGCCGCCGGAATCAGAGAATTAGGAAAGGAAACAGAAAGAGTTATGGCATTCATTCACACCAATTTTTTTTCAGCCGTTCTCGGGTTTAATACGGACCTCAATGTATTTGTACCGACCCCGAACTCGGACGAAATTTTAAATCATAAGGCATTGGGTTACTTTCATAAAGGATCCCGATTTCAGGTTTTATATCTGCTTCACGGCGCTTACGGGGATTATACGGACTGGATGCGGCTGACCAGTATTGAAAAATACGCGCAAAATCATAAACTTGCAGTCATCATGCCTTCGGCCTCCAACAGCTTTTATCAGGATATGTGTTTTGGAAGCAACTATCTCACCTACCTGACGGAGGAGTTAACAACGTTCGTTAAAGCGACGTTCCCGGTCAGCCGCAAGCGGGAAAATACTTTTACCGCGGGTTTGTCGATGGGCGGATACGGCGCGTTGAAGCTTGCGCTGACAAAGCCGGAGCAGTACTCTTGCTCCGCCAGCCTCTCCGGCGCTCTGGATATTGCCGCGCTTTTTGCGGACGATGCTCCGGCCGGCCGAGAAAGACCGTTTTTGCCGGAAAGCCTGTTTAAGCACCCGGAGCAAATCGAAGGTTCCGACGCAGACCTATTTGCATTGATCCGGAAGCTCCAGTCCAGGAAGGAGGCTCTTCCGCGCATCTTCCAAAGCTGCGGCACAGAGGATTTCATTTATCCAATCAATCAGTCTGCCAAACGAAAGCTGGAGGCGCTCGGTGTCGACCTGACCTACGAGGAACACAGAGGGATTCATGACTGGGACTACTGGGACACAAATATCCAGCGTGTGCTTGACTGGCTTCCGCTTGTTAACGATGCGGTAAATGAATAAGGGGGCGTTTGATTTATGGCACATCTGGACTGCAGCTTTTATTCGCAGACTTTGAAAAAAAACACTCGCGTGATCGTTTTTTTGCCTTCCCTGAGCGCAGATGACTTTCTCTCGGGCCATCATGTGGATTACACCCGGAAGGGGGCAAAATTTCAGACGCTCTATCTGCTTCACGGGAGTTACGGCGACTGTACCGACTGGTCGCACCTGTCCAATATTGAGCGTTATGCACAGGAAAAATGCCTTGCGGTCGTGATGCCTTCGGGCGAGAACAGCAGCTATGTGAATATGGCGCGCGGTGAACATTATCTGGATTACATTGCCTGGGAGCTTCCGGATTTTCTCTCAAAGCTTTTTCCGCTCAGCCGAAAAAAAGAAAACACTTTTATCGCGGGGCTCTCCATGGGCGGATACGGCGCTTTCCGGCTTGCGCTGGAATATCCGGATGCCTATGCTTTCGCTGCCAGTCTGTCGGGTGCTCTGGACCGGGCCGCCCTGCAGGAAAGCAAAGACGCGCATATTGCAAAAATGCCGCTGAATTACAGAAAGGCTGTTTTTGCGGATCTCGGCCGCGTCCACGGCAGCGAAAACGATCTTCATGTGATCTTGGATCGCCGGGTTTCGGAAAAAGCCGCTTTGCCGAAATTCTACATGACCTGCGGAACGGAGGACTTTATCTATCCCTGCAATGTGGAATTTTACGAAGCCCTTGCAAAACATTCGGTCGATGTGACACTCCAAAAGCACCATGGGACCCACTGCTGGGATTTCTGGGATTTACATATTCAAGATGTATTGAACTGGCTGCCTCTGATGCACGACGTTGTGGATTAACGTACTTTATTCATTATGAAACCAGGCCTTTTGTGTGATAAAGGGCCTATGCTTTAAAGCAGAAGAAGGGATGATTTTTGAACCTGAACGGATTTGTTACGGGAATTCAGCATGTTGGGATTTCTGCAAAAGACATTGAAGCAACCATTGCCTTTTATACCGGACTTGGCTTCAAATTAAAGTTGCGTACACAGAATGACCGCTCAAAAGAGAAAGTTGCTTTTCTGCAGCTGAAAAACCTTACCATAGAGGCCTATGAGTGCAGTTCCCCAAAAAGCAATGCCGGCGCGGTCGACCATTTTGCCCTGGACACCGCCGATATAGAAACGGTCTATCAACAGTTGCAGAAGGCCGGTTACCGTTTTGAAAGTCCCGGAATTCTTTCTCTTCCCTTCTGGGAAAAGGGAATCCGTTATTTTATAATCATTGGGCCAAATCAAGAAAAGATCGAATTTTGCCAGATGTTGTAAGGGGGATTCCGAATGTTTGACGTGACCTCTGTTGGGGAACTGCTCGTTGATTTTACACCGGCCGGCTTCAGCCCGGAAGGAGACCTGCTTTTCGCCCGCAAGGCGGGCGGCGCCCCTGCCAACGTACTTTCCGCCAACAGCAAGCTGGGTGGAAAAACCGCTTTCATCGGAAAAGTCGGGGACGATCTGTTCGGAAGATTTTTGAAACAGATACTAAAGAGACAGGGAATCGACACTTCCGGCCTTGCCGTCGATCCGGAGATCCCCACCACGCTTGCTTTTGTTCAGCTGGACCCGAACGGCGACCGCTCGTTCAGCTTTTACCGCAAACCGGGCGCAGACATGCTACTGCGTCCCGGCGATTTCAGTGAAAACCTGATCCGGGAAAGTCATATATTTCATTTTGGATCCGTTTCTCTCACGGAAGAACCCGCACGGAGCACCACGTTCGGCGCAGTCGCGGTTGCCAAAAAGGCCGGTTGTATCATCAGTTTCGACCCCAACTACCGCGCACCCCTGTGGAAAAGCCCGGATGACGCGACACAGCAGATAAAAGCCGGGCTGCGGTTCGCGGATATTGTAAAAGTTTCAGAAGAGGAGATGACTCTGATTACAGGCCGGACCGAGCCGGAGGAAGGCGCCCGCATCCTGGCTAAATACGGTGCCGCGCTGATCTTAGTTTCACTCGGACCGAAAGGCGCGTTTTACTATACCCGGAAACATTCCGGCACCATTCCGACTTACGATGTGCGGACGGTCGACACCAACGGAGCGGGAGATGCCTTTTTCGGCGCGATCCATTATTGTCTGCGCGGGAAAACGCTCCCTCAGATATCAAATCTGAGCCGAGAGGAATTGAACAGCCTTATTTCGTTCGGAAATGCCGCCGGAGCGCTGACAACCACGCGGCCCGGTTCGATGCCCGCCATGCCGACTCTGGCGGAAATAGAAATCTGCCGGAGCAGTTACACTTTTGTGAAAAGAAAGATTGAATTATAAAGCCGCCGTTCATCGGAGGCGGCAAAACAGCAAAAGAAGTGGGTTGTTGCAAAACGAATTTGCAATATCAAATTGTTCAAATAAACCGTCCCAAAATGCAGGAAAATGCGCTTTAAATGGACTTTTCAGCCCATTTAAAGCGCATTTTTAGTGCAACATTTTTTGGAGAAGCTATCTTGCAATAACCCCTTTTACTTTTGAATTTAGTTGCGAAAACAAAATAGAAAGCTTATGAAATGTGCCTGTGGTGAGTTATACCTGTCGATCTGCAGTTTGCTGGGTACTAAAATACCATTCCCCCGCATACCTATTAGCAATCGGATTCGTTTGGAGGGTGGAGCAGTGAAAGGTATTGTGGAGGAACGTGCCGTGGAGCTTGGCGAATATATCATCCAGAACAGGGCCACTGTGCGCAGTACAGCGAAAAAATTCGGCGTAAGTAAAAGCACGGTACATAAAGATGTGGCGCAGCGCCTGAAAACAATCGATCCGCAGCTGTATAAAAAAGTGAAGATCATTCTGGAGTTCAACAAGTCTCAGCGACATATCCGCGGAGGAATTGCCACGCGTCTGAAATATAAAAAATCCGTTTGACCGGTGGAAAGGCCGATTCGTTCAACTGATGGGGATTTTGATCAATAAAAGCTCCTTTTCTGCCGAAACGGCTTTGCAGCGGTCTGTCCGCGGCGATTCTGGAGGCAGTAGGGGAGCTTTTTTATGGGTATCGTTCGGACATGCCGCCCGAAACCGGACGATTTTCGTGAAACATTCGGCCTCCTTGGCAGAACAGTCTCCATGCTGAAACCAAGCAGGGTGCGGTGAAGCGGTTTTTGCCGTGCTTCCGGCAATCGCTGCCGACAACGGCGGCCGAGAAAGCGGACATGCTTCGGGCGGAAGACTGCGGCGTTGGCTGCACCTGTAAATTCCGGTCATAGGCAGAGAGAAGGCTCCTTTTGCAAACTTGCCGCCTTGCCTCGAACGATTTTCGACAAGCTTAAGGCCGGCCCGAATTCCGGGCCGGCCTTGCCGCTGTCTTGCCGTTTTTAAAGGGAATCGCTCTCCAGTACCGTGACGCCCCGGGCCTCCACCGGGGTGGAAAAAACGATCTGCGTTTCCGTCGGACCGTATTTTTGCAGTTGGCCGATGAACTCATCCAGCTCCATGGTGCTGTGATAGATCACTTTGATCAGCATGGAGTAATTGCCGGTGACACAGTTGCACTCCACCACGTTGGGGCAGGAACGGATAAACGGATAAAACTCCGGTTTTTGGTTCGGCGACATCTGCAGGTTAATAAACGCCTTGATATGATATCCGAGCTTATACTGGTTCACCGACGCGTGATAGCCGCTGATCAGGCCCTGTTTCTCAAGCTTTTCGATACGGGCCGAGATTGCGGGGGATGATAAAAAAACTTTTTTCGTCAGCGTTTTAATTGGAATCCGCGCGTTTTCCTGCAGTGCGGAAATCAATGTGGCGTCGATTTTATCCATGATTCATCACCTCATAAAAGATTTACTTTTTTAATGGCTTATGGCGGAAATATTTAAATAAAAAAGGAGCCAGCCAGAAATTAAGCCTGACATGCCCCTTTGCATTTTATTTTATTATAAATCGTTTTCACGTCTTTGCAAGATGAAAATGTAAAAAGATTCATTTTTTGTTGTGCTTTCAATTCGTTATCTTTTTTTGCTGAGGTTTGCAAAAATAAAGAATGCAAAGGAGATAAGCCGCCTTTTCTGACGACCTGCCCCTTTGCAATTAATTTTATTATAATCACTTTCAATTATTTTTCAATACGAAAAAGAAAATTTAAGAGGAAAAATTTTAAAGAGCAGCACTTTCGAGATTGAAAAACAGGGGTGAAATTTTAAAAGATACGTTCTATCCATGTAAAGCATTTTACTTACCTGATTCAGAAGTTATGATTTTTCGTCAGAAGAAAAGCCGCCCTCCATTCATAAAAAAGGACGGAAGCAGAATGAAAATGATCCGAAGCCTAAAAAAGTAAAGTTAAAAACCGGCTGACTTACTTACATAAAGCTAAAACACATAAAAATAAAAATATCACGGAATGGCGGAAAAACTGTTTACGGGACTTCGGGAACGTGTTAAAGTACTTCCGTTCAGAGAAATGAGAGATGGCTGTTGATTCCGGAAATGGGGCGGCATTCGCATGAAAACGAGAACGGAAACAGATTCTATCGGGAGCCTGCATGTTCCTGCGGGAGCATATTATGGGGTTCAGTCGCTGCGGGCCAGAAGTAATTTTCACATTACGGGCAGGCGCATGGACGCAGATTTTATTGTCTCGCTGGCGCAGATTAAAAAGGCCGCGGCGATTACAAACCGCAACGCGGGGGACCTGAAAGCCTCGGTCGCAAACGCGGTGATTGCGGCCTGCGACGAGATCATATCGGGCCGTCTGCACAGCCAGTTTATTGTAGACCCGATTCAGGGCGGCGCCGGAACAAGCGCCAATATGAATGCGAACGAAGTGATTGCCAACCGGGCGATCGAGCTTCTCGGGGGAGAAAAAGGGGACTATTCCATTGTTCACCCCAACGACCATGTCAATATGTCGCAGTCCACAAACGATGTTTTTCCCACAGCCGGAAAGCTGACCATGCTGAAACTGATTCCGGAGGCCGTGCGCCAGCTGGAGCGCCTTGCCGGCGCGCTTGAGAAAAAGGCCGTGGAATTCGACGATGTGATTAAAATGGGGCGCACCCAGCTTCAGGACGCCGTTCCAATTCGCCTGGGGCAGGAATTCGGCGCGTGGTCGGCCGCGGTCAGACGGGATATCGTCCGGCTGCAAAGGGTGCAGGATGAGATGCGTGTCGTTAATATGGGCGCTACCGCGATCGGGACTTCGGTCAACGCGGTGCCCGCTTATCTGTACAACATCACGGCGAATCTTCAAAAAGTCTGCGGATGCAAGCTGGTTCAGGCGGAAGACCTGATCGACGGGACGCAGAATCCGGACGGATTCGTGGCGGTATCCGGAGCAATGAAGACTTGCGCGGTCAATCTTTCCAAAATGGCGAACGATTTCAGACTGCTTTCCAGCGGGCCGAGGACCGGCATCATGGAGATTGCTCTGCCCGCGAAACAGAATGGGTCCTCCATTATGCCGGGAAAGGTCAATCCCGTGATTCCGGAGGTGGTGTCGCAGGTGGCGTTTCAAATCATCGGCAACGACTGCACCGCGACTCTTGCGGCGGAAGCCGGCCAGCTGGAATTGAACGCGTTTGAGCCGGTTCTGTTCTATAATCTGATTGAGTCTGCCAGAGGCCTTACCGGAGCGGTCAGAACTTTGGTTGACAACTGCGTGACCGGGATTACGGCGAACCGCGAGGTCTGCCGCAGACATCTTGAGGAAAGCGTCGGAATCATTACCGCGCTTTGCCCTTATATCGGGTATGCCAAGTCGGCGGAGCTTGCAAAAGAGTCGCTGAAAACGGGAGTCCCGATTCTGGAATTGGTGGAAAGCCGCAAGGTCCTGAGCGGCGACAGGCTGAAAGCGATTCTCGACCCCGCGGCGATGACGGGGAACGCTCACATGAGGAACGTCGGACGGATTTCCGTTTAAGGAGGCAGCTATGAACTATCTTGGAAACGAACTTGTTTATTTGGAAGAGGACCGGGTCAACCACTGGCCGGACCGCCGGGACCGCGCGACAAGACGCCCGAGAAACCCGGATGAAAAGGTCTGCAGGCCGGATCGGTTTGTTCCGGAGCGCGCTGTCGAATTTGACGGCCGGGGAAACCTCTGATTCATATACGGTCTGTTGTCTCAACAAGCCGACGGCGCGGAATTTTCCGCGCCGTTTTTTTCATTGGATAAAAATAATCAGGGCGATAGAATCTGCCCGGAATTGTGATATAATAAGAAAAAAGAAAAGACGCGTCTGCGGAATGGGGGTGGTTTTACGCGTCTGTTTATTGCCGTTTCGCTGTCCCCTGAAATCAGGGATACGCTGAAGGAAGTGATGCAAAGGCTGCGGCCCTGCTGTGAAAGCGGAAGATTTGTGCAGGCCGAAAACCTGCATTTGACCCTTGCCTTTCTGGGGGAGGTTCCGACTGAAAAACTCGGCGAGGTCAGGGAGGCGATGGATTCCGTCAGCGCGGAACCGTTTTTACTGCATGTAGGCGGATTCGGCTATTTTCGCAGAGAAGGCGGAGATATTTTCTGGGCCGGCGTGGAACGGTCGGAGCATCTGACGGGCCTTTACCGTCAGTTATACACACAGCTGCAGAGCCGTGGGTTTCACCTGGAAAAGCGTGCGTTTCGCCCGCATCTGACGCTTGCGCGACAAGCTGTTTTAAAAAAGGAGTACGACCATGGGGCCTTTGTGGCACCTACGAAAAAAATGCGGGTCGAAAAAATTACGCTGTATCAATCCGAACGCCCGGGGGGAATACTGAAATATACTCCCGTTTATGAAAAAATACTGCGAGAGGAGGAGATAAAATGAAAGCGCTGATTACCGGCGCAAGCTCCGGCATCGGCAGGGATTTTGCGCGCGAGCTCAGCAAAAGGGGATACGACCTCGTCCTCGCGGCCCGGCGGGTTCCCCGGATGGAAGAGCTCGCGCGGCAGTTACAGACGCATGTCAGCGTGGTGGGGGCGGATCTTTCCCTCAAAGACCAGTGTTACGACCTTTACCGTCAGGTGCGCGGGGAAGAAATCGAGGTTCTGATCAACTGTGCGGGCTTCGGTGTATTCGGCCCGTTTGATGAAACCGATCTTGAACGCGAACTGAATCTGATCAACGTCAATATCCGGGCCGTCCATATCCTGACAAAGCTCTTCTACCGCGATTTTAAGCAGCGTGATTCGGGCCATATTCTGAATGTATCGTCCTCCGCCGCGTTTCAGCCGGGTCCGCTTCTTTCCAGCTACTATGCCTCCAAGGCCTATGTCCTGCGCCTGACGCAGGCTCTTGCGGAGGAACTGCGGCGCGACGGCAGCCGGGTTTATATCGGTGCGCTCTGCCCCGGACCCGTGCATACGGAATTTGATTCTGTCGCGGACGTCCGTTTCAGCGTCAAGGGGCTTTCGAGCGAATACGTCGCGCGTTATGCGGTCCAAAAAATGTTTGCGCGCAAAACCTTGATTGTTCCCGGTTTTACCATGAAAGCAGCCCTGTTTGGAGAGCGCTTTCTGCCGGAATCGGCCGTGGTGCGGATCGCCTACCAAATGCAGAAACGAAAGACAAGGCCGGGGCCGTAACTGCGACAAAATAAAACTTGACAAACAATTCCTACAACTGTAGTATAAGATATATCTTACAGTTGTAGGAGTTGCTTTTATTATGCGAAAAATTGCAAAGCTGCCCGGGGCCGAACTGAAAGTGATGCAGGCTGTCTGGAACTGCGGAGAATACCCGGTCACCACCGCGCGTGTCCGCGAAATTCTTGGGCGTGAAAAACCATGGAGCGTTTCGGCGCTTCAGACGCTTCTGAATCGGCTGATTGCGCGCGGCTTTCTCAGCAGCGGAAGGCAGGGCAGGAACCGATGTTACACACCCCTGATCGGCGAGAAAGAATATCTTGCGGATGAGAACAGGAGCATTCTTGAAAAGCTGAACGGCAATTCCGTCACCCGACTGGTCGCGTCGCTGTATGACAGCCATTCCATCACGCCCGAAGACCTTGAGGAGCTGCGCGCCTTTTTGGACGAAAGGACGGGAAGAACATGAACCTGCTGATTCGTTTCGCGGAGAATACCGCTGAAATTTCCGCGGGGGCTTCCGTACTGATTTTGCTCTTGCTTTCGGCGGGAAAACTGACCCGAAGGGTTTACGCCGCGCAATGGAGGAATTGGGTCTGGCTGGCGCTCGCGGTGCGCCTGCTGATTCCGATCCATTTCGAACCTCCGCGGACGGCCGTCACGCTTCCGGCGCCTTCACCGGAACAGGGCATAACGGTCGTTGCTCCCGGGACCCGGGGCACCGGCTCTTTTTCCATCCCGGATACGGTTTCCGGACAGGAGCGGAACGCGTATGAAAAGAAAGCGGAACTGATCCGAGAGGATGCGGAAAAGCGCACGGTTCCCTTGAACACGCTTCTGGCGGTGACGTGGGCGGCCGGGGCGGCGGGATGCCTATTGTGGACATTGGGTTCCAGCCTGCTGTTTCGGCGGCGGCTTCTGCGCTGGAGCTCGGAGGAAACGGATGACGGGGTTCTCCGTTTGTTCCGGGAAGAACGCGCGGCGGCCGGGGGAGGCGGCCGGGTTCACCTGATGCGCGGCAAAAAGGATGCGGGACCGATGCTAATCGGATTGCTTCGCCCGGTATTGCTTTTGCCGCCCGGTTCGTTTGAGGACGGGGAGCTGCGGGTGATCTTTCGGCACGAGCTGACGCATTTCCGGCGGCGCGATTTATGGTATCGCCTGCTTTTGGCCGCCGCCTGCGCGGTCCACTGGTTCAACCCGCTTGTCTGGCTGATGGCGCGGGCGGCGAACCGGGATTTGGAGCTTTCCTGCGACGAGGCGGCGCTTAAAAACGCCGACCCCGTGTTCCGTGCGGAATACGGACGCGCGATTCTTTCGATCGCGCAGAAGGCGACCCAGCGCCGTGCATTCCTTTCCACCGGGTTTTACGGCGGAAAAAAAGAGTTGAAACGCCGACTCGAAACGATTCTGGATACAAAGAAAAGACGCCGCGGCGCGGCGGCGCTGTGCGTCGCCCTGGTTCTGACGATTTCCTGCGGGGCATTTGTCGCCTATGGCGGAACCTCCGTACCGGATGGTCAGAAAAACCGGGAAAAACAAGATGTTCTGGCGCATAGGCTGCTTTCAGTCCGCACGGAATATATCGGGGACAACAGCGCGGTCGGAAGAATGCTGGGAGCTTTGTCGCTGCCCGACGGCATGGTGCAGGAGGGAATGGCGCTTCAGACAAACAGCGAACCATATTCGCTGACGGTCCGCTATACCGCGCAAAGCGATGAACTTCTCACCAAGACGGAGCTTGCGTGGGCGTACCGCAACGCGACCTTGATACTCAGTCTGATCCAGAATGCCGGCCGCGTCGCGTTTTACGTCGATGCGCCGGACTGCGCCATGACTTTCGTTTACACGCGGGAGCAGTCGATGAAGCAGGAACAGACCGATGTGAGGATGCTATCGCAGGGCGAGAGCGAAATGAAAAAATTCCTCGCGGATTTAAACAGCCGCACCGCGGAGGATTACCAGATGACCCATTCTGCCGAAGCGAAAGAGCGGGACGATCTGCTGACCGTCGGTCAGGCAGAAACAGCGATGGAGCAGCATGCGCCGATCATTCTCTCCGAAAAGCTCGTTTCCCGGGGAAGACTGGTTCTCGCCGGCGCGGATTGCTACGGTTTTACCTCGGTGTTGGCAGGGAGAAGCCCGCAGCCGGAACAGTGGTACGCGATTTCCAGAGACGGGAGCGCCTTTTTTGTAATTTCGGATTCCTGCCCTGTGGTTCGGAATCTGGAATCGACGGAAACAGCCGTAAAAAGCGGCTCGGAAGCGAGCCTGACGGCGCTTCGGGAGCAAATCACACAGGCGCAGGAAACTTTAAAGCAGGCGCAGGCGGAGCTCGTGAACCGGCGGAAAAGCCGGGCTACGGATTATTTCGAACAGCAGCAAAAAGTCCGTGAAGCCGAAGAAGCCCTGGCGAAGGCGCAAGAGGAGTTTCAAAGCCGGCATACGGCGCTGCCGCCTTATGCTCACCGTACGGACGATGCGGTGGAAAGCGCCGTTTATGAGGCGCTGGGGCAGTTTTACTCGGAGCCTTATACCGACGGCAACGTGGTGATCAATGCTCCGGTGATTTACGGCAGCTTTGAAGAAGACGGCGTGCTGCGGGTCTTTGCGACGGTGGACGAGGCGGAGTATGAGCTGGACGGGGAAGTCCTGAATTCGGTCGGCGGAAGCAGAATTCCAATGGAGCTCCGCTTTTCGAAGGACGGAAATTCGTGGAAGCTGATCGGCCGCACGACGGCGAAGGACGGCTCCTATTTTGGGGATTCTATCCGGGATTTCTGCGCGCCGCACGGCGACGCTGCGAAAAAGATGCTTGCGGAGTACGGAAAATCCGATAACTTTTTGTCCGGAATGAAGAAAAATATTCGGGAATACGTCTCTCAGACCGGAATTGGCGCAAAGAGCTTTCATTCCGGCGGGGAAGACTATTTGATCGTCTGAACAACCGTGACAATGCTAGAAAACCGGAGCCGTAATCGGCTCCGGTTTTCTAGCATTTGCCGCGGAATTCCACTACTTTACCGAGTATTTTCACGGGCAGCTCTGCAATTTCCTTATTTGTGTAGAAGAAGGCCTTGTATTTTGGGTTATAGGGCAGCAGCGTCATTCCGTCCTCGCAATTGATTATGCGGAGGACCAAGGCGTTTTCACGCCCAACCTGCACGACGGCGACGCTGCTGTCTTTCGCGGTGTCCTGACGGCGCACGATGGCGACGTCTCCTTCAAACATACGGGGCTCCATGCGATCGCCGCAAATCTGAATCCCAAAATATTCTCCTTCCTCTTTCCAGTAGGGATCGAAATCAAGAAAATAGAGTACCGAACCGCAGGGGCCGGTCAGCGGGTTCGTTTGCAGTACAGAATAAACGGGAATTTGTTCAGACATTTTTTTTTCGTAAAATCGGGCGTTGTCGATTCCAAGAAGGTAGTCGATTGAAACGCCGAAATAGGAGGCAAGGCGCAGCAAAGTCTTTTTGTCGGGCTCATATTTTTCGTTTTCGTAGCCGGACAAAGAGGACTGGCTGACATGAATAACCCTTGCAAGTTCCTCCTGCTTCATCGCTTTCTGCATACGCAAAAAACGGATTCTATTCATTCATATCAGCCCTTTCAATTCAATTCTACAAATTATATTAGAAAAGTAAATGAAAAATCAACTAACTTCATACATGCTGTTGACATATTGACTTTATAAATATATAATGAAAAAAGTTTGAAAAACGGATATAAAATAGTTTTTTGTCATTTGTTTAGAAATCTATGACTGAAATAAATATGGCTGAATTTTTAAGTCTGTAAAAGAAGGCATTATCATTGAAACGGATTTTTCAGAATGTCAGGATTTCAAAAATACTGACTATACTTCAATTTACGTTTTCAGCATTCGGTATCTTTTCCTCTGCGGTGGGAATCTATTCGCTTTCAAAGGTGCTGTCGGGGGAAGATCTGAGCCAGTTGAAACACTTGGCGGCAGGAATCATTGTGCTTTTGGCGCTGTCCTGCCTGGTTTTTCTTGTTTCAGCCGTGTTTTCCGTTGTCTGGATTTCGAGATCGATTTCAAAACCGATTGAAGAAATCGCGGTTGCGACAAAGAGATTCGCCGGGGGAGAGCTGGGGCTGAAGCTCAACTGTGAGCTTAAAAATGAGGTCGGTACCATATCCTCATCCCTTAACACCGCTTTTGCCCTTTTAAAACAGGACGTGGAAGAGATTTCAGGAACTCTTGACCGGATTGCGGAGGGCGACCTGTCAGTGGAGATTCCACGCGACTATGTGGGGGATTTTGCCCCGATTACCAGGGCTTTCCGGGAAATTCTGCAAAAGCTGAACCATACGTTTGAAATTATTCAGGAAACGTCGGGCCAGGTTGACGGCGGCGCCCAGCAAGTATCCGCGGCGGCACAGCAGCTTGCACAGGGAGCGACCGAACAGGCTGCGTCCGTAGAGGAGCTTGCGTCTTCCACACAGGAGATTTCTTCGAGCATCCAGGAGACGTCGGAGCATATTGGGCAAGTCACATCTTATCTGGAGGAAACGACGCAGGATATTCAGATGAGCAACGATCAGATGAAGCAGATGCTTAACGCCATGGATGGAATTAACGCGTCTTCCGATGAAATCCGCAAAATCATCAAAGTGATAGACGGTATTGCATTCCAGACGAATATTCTTGCGCTTAATGCCGCCGTGGAAGCGGCACGGGCCGGGGAAGCGGGCAAAGGATTTGCCGTCGTCGCGGATGAAGTCCGGTCGCTTGCCAGCAGATCCGCCGACGCCGCCAGCCAGACGACCGCTCTGATCGAGGGTTCCATCGCCAAGGTGAGGGATGGAACCGAAATCGCTGGCAGGACGGCAAAAGCGCTGGAGGAAGTATCCGTCAGAATCGGCAGAGTGAACGAAGCGGTTGAAAAAATAAACAGCGCGTCAACCACACAGGCAAGCGCCGCGGAACAGATCACGCAGGGGATTGAGCAGATTTCAAGCGTGATTCAGACGAATTCCGCGTCGGCGGAAGAAAGCGCGGCGGCAAGCGAAGAACTCTCCGAACAGGCAAGCTTGCTGAAAGAGGAACTGAAACGGTTTCACTTGAAGAAAAAATCAGCCGCCTCCTGACGGCTCAGAATAGAATGATCCGGCAAAGCGGCCGCCCCGTTCTTTGGGGCGGCCGCTTTTTTTGACTTGGGAGCTGAGACACATTTGTAACCTCTGGTTGCATGGAATCGAACATATCCCGTCATTATTTTAGAAATAATTTGCGGTTTTGTCGAATTTAAGATGAAAAATGAAAAATTGCGGTTAGAGAAGTGCAAATTCATGCTTCGGTTACAGAATTATTTAAGTTTCCTTTCCGGAGGAATCGACATGACTTGTCGAAAAACATATACTGGGACTCATAAAATTCCAATAAAATATTCCTATAAGAGGCGGAAAGATCATGAAAGGAAACATCCACCGGATTCATTTTAACATTGCAGCGAAAATAAAAGCGGATAAATTCAAAAATAAAAAAATTTCCGCCCAGCTGACCGGGTCGTTTCTGGCGGTATCTGCCGTAACGGCGATCGTAATGGGCATGGGCATCTACGGAATGACGGTTTTAAAAAGCAAAATGAACGATCTTTCCCAGAACCGAATGGAAAATTTGATTACCGTTTTTCAGGTGATGAACAGTGTTTCAAACATCCAGTCGTCGGCGCGTAACGCGATCATCAATTATCAGAACCCTGAACTGCTGAACGCCGACCTGGATACCTTTGCGGAAAACAACCAGACTTTTCAGGAAAATCAGAACGCGGTTTTGGCCCGCTCTGCGCAATGGCTCGGGAAACTTCAAAAGTCGCAAAAGGATTACAAAACGTTTGAAAGCCAGAACAAGCTGCTGTTTGATCCCCGTAGTGCAGACAAATTCCGCCACCACACAGCAAAGCGCTGCCGCAAGCGAGGAGCTTTCCGGTCAGGCCGAATTGCTGGAAAAGCAGCTGAGCAGGTTCAGGATACGGAACGCCGTTTCTGAGCAAGTTTAATTGCACCATATAAGGGATGATAAAAAGCCTGATTCAGCATCAGGCATTTTTTATTAATCTGTGACAGCATTCGACCAAACATCCAATGATTAACAGAAAAATTCTTGACAAGTCCACCGTTGCATCCTATACTTGATTTATCCGGTTAGAAAAGTGATTTAAAATAGAATTTAATAAACAATTACTAAAAAATCTATTTTATTTTATAAAAAGGAATGGAGAAAGGGACATGAAAAAAATCAGCCTGAGAATCAAGAACATGAAAATCTCTCACAAATTAATAGGCGGCTTTTCCATTGTGAATCTTATCATGGCGATCATTTCATTCTGCGCACTCTATGGACTGGACCATATGAAAGACGCGAAGACCTGTTTCGTTATCGTCCTCATACTGGAATTAGTTGGATTGTGCCTTTCTGCGTATCTGTGTTATAAACTTTCGGACGGTCTTGCAAAGCCGATTGGAGAACTGGAGAACTGCGCAAGGCAGTTTGCGGAGGGTGACCTGAAAGTCGCCGTCGATTATGACGCAAATAATGAAATCGGCAGGTTGGCAGAGTCACTGAAACTCGCGTTCAACCGGCTGGACCATGTTGTATCAGAAATTTCCACCGTCCTGCTTGGGATGGCTGACGGAAAATGCGATTTTGAGCCGGTCAGGCATTTCCGAGGGGATTTTAAGCCGATTTCAGATTCGATGAATATTATCCTGGATAATATGAACCGGATTTTCGGAAATGTCAAAATCTCTGCGGAGCAGGTCAACAACGGGGCAAAACAGATCGCGGACGGTTCCCAGTCGCTTGCGCAGGGTGCGACCGAACAGGCCAGCTCCATTGAGGAGCTCTCGGCGTCAATTACGGATGTTTCCGACAAAATCCGCCAGAATACTTCTCAGATCAGCAGTATGGCGGGCTCAATGAACCAAACCGCACAGGAAGTGAAGGAAAGCAACGGCAGAATGAAGCAGATGCTGTCGGCAATGAACGAAATCAGCAATTCTTCCAATGAGATCGGAAAAATCATCAAAGTGATCGATAATATTGCATTCCAGACCAATATCCTCGCGCTGAACGCGGCGGTCGAGGCCGCAAGGGCTGGCGAAGCGGGCAAGGGCTTTGCCGTTGTCGCGGACGAGGTGCGTTCGCTGGCCGGAAAATCCGCGGACGCGGCAAAACAGACCAGCGAACTGATCGGCGATTCCATAGAAAAGGTAAAGGAGGGCCGTTCGCTGGCCGACGGTACCGCGCATGCGCTTTCCGGCATTGCTGAAAAAGTTCAGGATATCAATGGGATGATTCAAAACATCGAACAGGCCTCCAACGCTCAGGCAACCTCGATCGGCCAGATTACCCAGGGCGTTTCACAGGTTTCCGCCGTGATTCAGACAAATTCCGCGACGGCGGAGGAAAGCGCGGCCGCCAGCGAAGAGCTTTCCGCGCAGTCCAAATCGCTGATGGGTGAGGTCGACTGGATCAAACTCAGAGCAAAATAAAAATGAAAACAAACAGGAATAAGGAGCCCTCACGGGCTCCTTTCATTTATTTTCGGATGTCGGTTTTAAAAACAGTTCATGCCGGGGTAGACGGCTCCGACGCCCAGCTGGGACTCAATTCTCAAAAGCCGGTTGTACTTTGCCACGCGCTCGCTGCGGCTCGGGGCTCCCGTCTTAATCTGACCCGCGTTCATCGCAACGGCCAGGTCGGCGATGGTGGTATCCTCCGTTTCGCCGGATCGATGGGAGACGACTGCCGTATAGCCTGCGCCGTGAGCCATTTTGATCGCCCGGATCGTCTCGGTCAGGGAACCGATCTGATTGAGTTTAATCAGAATCGAATTGCCGCAGTTCATGGTAATTCCTTTTTCCAGGCGCTTTGTGTTGGTTACGAACAGATCGTCGCCGATCAGCTGGATGCCGGAACCAAGCGCCTCCGTAATCTTTGCCCAGCCCTGCCAATCCTCTTCGCCCAGTGGATCCTCAATGGAACGGATCGGATATTTACCGGCGAGGTTTTTCCAGTAAGCGATCAGCTGATCCGTTGTGTACCGCGTTCCCTGTTTCGGAAGTTTGTAGCCTTCTGTGGAAGCCCACTCGCTGGCGGCGGCGTCCACGGCCAAAACAAAATCCTTTCCGGGCTTGTATCCGGCCTTTTCAACCGCCTGCAGAATCAGTTCGATCGCTTCCTCGTCGGTTTCCAGGTTCGGCGCGTAGCCTCCTTCATCGCCGACCGAGGTGGACAGCCCTTTTGATTTTAAAATTCCCGCGAGCGTATGGAATACCTCCGCGCACCAGCGCAGGCCTTCGCGGAAAGACTGCGCGCCGGCCGGCATAATCAGAAATTCCTGAATGTCCACGTTGTTTGCGGCGTGCGCGCCGCCGTTTAAAATGTTCATCATCGGTACGGGCAGGGTGTTCGCGCTGATTCCGCCCAGAAAGCGGTACAGAGGCAGCCCGAGTGCATTTGCCCCCGCTCTTGCGGCCGCAAGGGATACAGCCAGGATCGCGTTTGCCCCGAGGTTTGACTTGTCCTCTGAACCGTCTGCCTTGAGAAGCGTACCGTCTATGGCCGCCGTATCGGTGGCATTCAATCCCTGAATGGCGTTGCAAATCGGCCCGTTGATGTTTCCAACTGCTTTCAAAACGCCTTTTCCGCCGAAACGGGATTTATCCCCGTCACGAAGCTCCAGCGCCTCATAGGTCCCGGTGGAGGCGCCGCTGGGCACGGCGCCCCGTCCGGTAACGCCGTTTTCCAGTTCAACCGTGGCTTCCACGGTCGGGTTGCCCCGCGAATCAATTATCTCCAGACCCTGAACAGATTTAATTCTATCATCAGACATGCTTGAACCTTCTTTCCATTGCCAAAAGTTAGCAGAAACTTACTCTATCCATAACATAGCATACCTAGTATGTGAAGTCAAGCATAGTTCTATGAAATTATTTTGAATAAATGCGGATGCTTCGCAAACCAAAAGGAATCGGCCCGTTATTCTTTCCTTTTGTCATCGCATTTTTAACGGTCTGTTTTATGAAATATGATAAGACTTTGCCGGATGGTGCCGATATATATTAGAACGGCACTTTTTTGATTGATCGGAGGAATCCATTTATGAAAGCAAATATAAAAAGAAACCAATCCTCAAATGCCTTAAAAACTACTTTGTCTGCGGGAGGCGGCCCATACCACGGGCACCCGATCCGGCTGAGCATCGGGATGATCGTAAAAAATGAGGAGAAAACGCTGGACCGCTGCCTGAGCTCTTTAAAGCCGCTGATGGAGGCGGTCGAAAGCGAACTGATCATCACCGACACCGGCAGCACGGACTCAACGGTGGAAATCGCGAAAAAATACACCGACCACATCATCCATTTCGAGTGGTGCGACGACTTTTCCGCCGCCCGCAACACTGGCTTGAAAGAGGCGCGCGGGGAATGGTTCATGTTCCTCGACGGCGACGAGTGGTTTGAAAACACGGATGAGCTGATTGAATTTTTTACAAGCGGGGAATGCGACAAATACGGGTCGGTGTCGTATATTATTAGGAATTACTTCAATCTGTCAGGTAATAGTTATCGAGACTTTAACGCAATGCGCGTACTGCGAGACTATCCTGGCGTGTGTTTTTCTGGAATTGTACACGAAACGATACCATTCATGCAGCCGATAAAATTTGTTCAGGATTATGCTCACCATTACGGGTACGCTTTTCAAAACATAAAAGAAAAAATGAAAAAATCAAAACGAAACATGGATTTGCTTTTAAAAACTGTAAACGATAATCCAGATGATTACCGGGCTTACAGAGAATTAGCCAACGAGTATTTTGGTACCGGTGAAATGGATTTGGTAGAAGAATGCTGCAAATTTGGACTTGAAGCGGAAAAAAAGAATCCCAATCGAGCATCAAAAATTTTCCTGAATCGTAGTTTAGTGAGAGCCAAATATTTTGAGAAGAGATATGGAGACGTTTTGGAAGTGGTAGATGCCTTTTTTTGCCACGAATCCCATCATATAGAAATTCCATGGCTGGATTTTTATTATATGGCGCAAGCTTCGGCATATGTAAAAACAGATTATGAACATGCCGTGTTTTACGGAAATGCTTATCTGGACGTTTGGGAAAAATATCAGTCGGGTCAGCTTGACAAAACAATGCTTTTATACGAAGAGCTCTTTTTTGTCAGTCCGATTTATAAGGCCAATGTACTTCATTTGTTGGCACAGACGTATCTTTTTATGAATGATGTAAAGTCGGCGGAGTCGGTCATTGACCAGCTGGATTTTCAGCTTCAAGAGTCTTTCAGTCCCATGCTGCGTTTAGTATCTCAGCTATGTGAGAAGATCAACGATTGGGGGAAATTAGTTGATATCTATCAAAAAATAGCTGCTTCACAAATTCCTAACAGAACAGCTCTGCTCACAAATATCGAATCAGTTCTGCTGCTGGATGAGACCGATTCGGCTGCAGCGGCAGCGGCTCTCGCTTCCATTCCGTGGGATAGGGACGCGTATGTTCGCCTTTGCCGGCTGCGGTCAGCGGAACAAAGAGATGACAGAACAGCAGTCCTGATAGAATTGAATTGGTTCTTTCAGTGGGATGGAGAATGGAACACGATATTTTCCGATGTAATTTATTATGCGATGAAGGAAACTGTTAATCTGATGCCGCTGATTTCAAAAATTGACATGGATGATTTGAAATTTTATGCCGCAAAAATGAATCAAGTGCATTCCGATTTTCTTGAAATCATTCATAAATATTTCAACTCCTACTCCTTTGACAGTACACAGGGCGTTTACTGGGAAATTGTGTTCAGGGAAAAAATATTGCTGTCAAAAGACAATCCTTTTGAAACAGAGAGCGAAGAAATCGAAGTTTTTAAAGAATACGCCAGGCAGAGCGCAAAGTATGTACGGGCTTTGTACCGTCCGGAATTGCTTTTGTCGGACCGTATCGCCGTGCTGCCGCGAGCGCACCGTTTCGGTTATTACATGGGACTAGCGCTTTCCGCACGGGATAAAGATGACGATCAGACCTATCTTGCCAATCTGCGATTGGCGTTGGACTGCTATCCGGTCATGAAATGGCAGATTTCTCTTTTGCTGGAACAATTTGAAAAAGAAGAAAAGCTTCGCATGGAAAAGGCAGAAGAATTCAATGTTCTGGCGGCACAGGTTAAGAAAAACATTCAAGACTTGATTTCGCAGGGAAATCTTAAGGAGGCGGGCCGTTACACAGTTCAGTTGGCCGCGCTTTTGCCGAACGACCCCGATGTCGTCAAGTTCCGGACCATCACTCACACGGAACCGGATATGAACGAACTGGCCGCGCGTTTGCCGCAGTAACAGTCTGAGCCTGCGTGTGTTCATTGGTGTCATACTAGGAAAATTTAAGGTTTTCGGCGGGACGGCTGTTGGCGGCTCCCGCCAATTTTCTTATTATTGCGCCGGGCAGGAAAGAGGATGCCGAGTAGAGGGAAAAGCCACAGATAAAAAAACAGGGCTTCCGGGTTTTCCGGAAGCCCTATTCACTATTCTTTGTGGGTCAAAAACCGAAATTAGCCTTTCAGCAGGGACAGAACGCTCTGCGGCTGGCCATTGGCCTGTGCCAGCATGGAGGTAGCGGCCTGCTCCAGAATCTGGTTCTTGGTCAGGTCGACCATCTCGGAGGACATGTCCACGTCGCGGATCGTGCTTTCCGCGCTGGTCAGGTTCTCGCTCATGGTGGAGAGGTTGTTGGTGGTGTGTTCCAGACGGTTCTGCAGAGCGCCGAGTTTGGAGCGTGAAGCGGAAACCGTGTTAATCGCGTTCTTAATGGTGTCAATCGCAGCTTTTGCATCGTCCTGAGTGGCAATGGAAACGTTTTGAATGGCAAGGCCTTTGGAACTCATATCGCCGAGCGTAAGCGAAACGCGCTGATCTGTCTTGTTGTCGGAACCGATCTGCAGGGACAGGACATTACTGGCAGAAACTTTAGCATTGCCGGTAGCTGATGCGGTAGCATAGTCCGTATTGGTATTCACCGTAATGGTCAAACCGTCGTATTTAGCTTTCGTTGCAGCCGTAGCGGTGTCGTCGTCAATCTTCGCCTTAATGGTGTAGGAACCCGCTACATTATCGGTTGTCGCCACAGTTGTAAACGAGAGGCCGGTGATGGGATTTCCTCCCTCGGCGGCTGTTACAGTCATAACGTGCGAACCGTCATCAGAAACGGTCAATATATCATCTTTAGCCAGATTACCTCCCTCGAATGCGACAGAGGCAAGGCCGGCAATGTTAGTTTTGGCGTCGCTGTCATCCAAGGTGTAGCCGAGCGAACCATCCAGCAGGTTGATGCCGTTGAAGTTTGTGGAGGTGGAAATTCGGTCGATTTCGGACTTCAGGGCATCCACTTCCATGTTCAGGTTGGCGCGGTCCGTTTCGTTTTTATAGGTGCCGTTCGAGGACTCAACCGCCAGCGTGTTCATCCTCTGCAGGATGGATTCGGTTTCGTTCAGGCCGCCTTCGGCAGTCTGTACCAGCGAAATGCCGTTCTGCGCGTTGTCTTCCGCCTGGTTCAGGCCGTTGATCTGGGCGCGCATTTTTTCGGAAACCGCAAGGCCCGCGGCGTCGTCGGCGGCGCTGTTGATGCGGTAGCCGGAAGACAGCTTCTGCAGGTTTTTGCTGATGGCGTTATCGTTTGCCTTCAAGCGGTTGGAAGCGTTTAAAGCGGAAATGTTGTGATTAATACGCATAATTATATTCCTCCTGAATTTGTTTCCGCGCGGCGCAGCCGCCGTTCGCGGGGAAAGAGAATCCTTTCTCTTTCCGTTTTGTCCTTGGGAAACATCCCCGTTGGTTTCGCCTCACGGGCCCTTGTGAAGGCGAATACCAATCGGAAAATCCTTCCTTCGGATTCTATCCCATATATCGACCGATAGGCGGATAATTTTAGGCTGTTTTCTATTTTTTTTCGTTTTTTTCACCGTTTGGCGCTACCAGCTTGTCAGGGTGCAGCAGCCGCAGCAGCTTTTCCATCTGCAAATCTCCGGAGGACGCGCTGGCCTCGCGGTTCAGCTCGCGGGTTTCCAGAAGTTCCCTGCGCATAATCGGAACGCCCTTCGGGGCGCTGATTCCGATTTTGACCCGTTCCGCGCCGATTTCCGTGATTACGATCTCAATATCGTCGCCGATCAGGATGGATTCGGAGGTTTTCCTTGTGATCACCAGCATGTCATTCCCTCCCCGCGGCGGCGCCGCAGAACAGCCTGCAGCGAACCGGGTAGCTGCTTTCTTCCAGAATGACCTGCGCCCCGGTTTTTTGCGGCGCATTGATGACAATGGGGCTTTTCAGGTTTACCACGGAGTTTTTGAGTTCCCGCTTGATCACTGCAACCGCCAGAAAACAGAGGTCCTCCGGCTTTGGGTTCCCCAGCCGTTTCAAGTCCTCCGGAGAAAGAGAGGGCGCATAGTCTTTAAAAACAAAAAAAGGATTGACGACGATCAGGGAAGGATACGCGTCATGAGCCGCCTGCAGCGACCAGATGATCTGCGATTCATCCCGCTGCAGCAGGATGAATTCCTTCACCGACTCGAATCCGTAAATCCCGTTTTCAAACCGAATGATATTCCGGGAGCCCGTCCGGGTCCCGGGGTATTCCTGTTTCATGGAGGCTCCTTTCCCGGCGGCGTAACGCCGCGTCCCGGCCGAGTTTCGGTCAGGCAAGTTCGTTAAAAACCACGTCTTCCCGCGTATCAGGGGCGGATTCGTACAGCCGCGCGGTTTCGCGGTAAGACCGGATTGCGTACGTCGTCGCGGACTGCGAATCCCTGTAGTTCTCGCGGCTCAGTTCATAACGCAGCCGTCCGGATTCCGCCTGAAGCCGAAGCTCGCGCGGCTCCAGCTGGAAGCGCAGCGGTACGGCGGGCATAAACGCGACGCCAACGCCGGGATGATTCCGGCTGATTGTGTCGCAGACTGGAATATCCCGGCGTTCAATGGCAATCAGCATATGGATTTCCTTCCGTTGGACCGTCTGTGTTCTGCGCGGGCGTTATTTCATGAAATCAAGCAGAGTAGGCTGAAGAATGCTGCTGCTTACCTGCAGCGCCGCCTGATAGCTGAATTTTTCCCAGGCCAGATTGGAAAAGGCGGTTGCGGGGTCGACGCTTTCCACGCTTTCGTCCCTGGTCTGCAGATTCAGGTTGACATTGGTAATGTAATTGCTTGTGCTTTTCAGGAGAGTCTCCTTGTTGCCAAGCTCCGAATTGGCTTTAAACAGGGTGTCCTGCGTATCGGTGAAGCTGTCCATATAAGGCTTCATTGTGTCCATCAGCTGTTCACCCGTTAAGCTTGAATCCTTGAGGGTTGCGGCCATTTTGGTCATCAGGGAATAGGCGTTTTTCGGAACGCTTGTCCCGTCTTTCGTGACCATGCCGTAACCGAGGTAGCTGATTCCCGGCAGCGCGGCGTTGAAGGCGCTCTGATCGACTACGTTTCCGTTCGCGTCCGTTTTGATTCCAAGACCGATATCCACATAGGAGGTTTCTCCCGCAAGCTCGTCAAGGTCCACCATATTGGTGATTTTAGTGGAGGACGTGCTGGTCTGTACGGCGTCTCCACCGGTTTCGTCAAGGTTGCCGATCGAAATCTTTGACAGGTCGTCGGAAGTGATGCCCGTGACGCCCGCCGCGCTCAGTGCGGAGGAGAAGGTTGTGTCTCCGCCGGCTCCCTGCAAAAGGTCCTGAAGGTCTTGCTTGGTGGCGCCTGTCTGCGTGGTGATCGAAATCGTTTTTGCACCGGCGTCGACCGAAACGGCGTTTGAGCCGCCGCCAGAGGTAATGGATACGGTGTAGCCGTTCAGCTTGTCGTAGATTCCTGTCCCAAAATCGATCTGCATTGATTTCTGTGTTGTCTTTCCGCCCCCGTCGGTATAATTGTAACTGACGGTGGTCGAGGCTCCGTTGGTGTTTTCGCCGGTATCCACATTGATTCCGCGGTATAAAAGATTGCCGCTGCCGTCGAGCGTAAACGGAGCCTCGCCTTCCCCGCCTGCGCCGGAAAAGAGGTAGCGGTTGCTGTACTGGGCGTTCATGGTGGAAACCAGAGAGTCCCGCATGCTGATGAGATTGTCCGCAAGCGTATTTCTTGCGGATTGCGGCGTGGCCCCGTTGATCCCTTCCAGAGCGCTTTGGTTGTTTGCGTTGGAAAAGACGTTCACAATTTTTTGAACCGCCGTGTCCGCAGATGAAATCATGCCGTTCAGATTTTCGATATTGGAGGAATAATTCTCGTTCAGGTCCAGTTGGCGGCGGACCTGAAAAGCCTGGCCCGCGAGAAAAGGATTGTCTGAGGGCTTTTCAAACTGCCGGAAATCCGTAGATGCGATCCCTGCCTTGTTCAGGCGGTCAAAGGCAAGGTTCAGGCTTTTATTGTACTGGCTGGAGATCATTCCGGTTGTAATTCTCATAAACTGTTATCCCCTTCCTACGATTCCCATGTTGTTGATCAGTGTGTTCAGGCATTCATCCACCGTTGTCATAAACCGCGCGGATGCCGAGAGAGACTGATTAAAAACGATCAGGTTAATGGCTTCTTCATTGATATCCACGGAAGATCGCGACTGGCGGCGGGAGGCGATTTTTCCAAGCATGTTGGAATTGGTCGCGTCCTGAGAATTGATAGAGTCGATATCCTGACCAAGATTCAGTGAGAGATTGGAAACCGCTTCCTGCAGGGTACCCGAGAACAATGCGATCCCGTTCGGGGTTTTTACGTCGTATTTGGTCGTGGTCAGGTCGGAGATGATTTTCGTGATATTGGTGTTGGAACCGCTCGCGTTGTCTCCTGGATTGGATGGGTCTTTGGACAGGGTCAGGTATCCGTCGCTCCACTTCGGGTCGCCCCATTTCGGGGCAATCCGGATGTTAGCGGCGGTGATGTCCGCTGTGTTGCCGTCGGAATCTGTAAACAGGGGCTTGTTGTCCCCGGCGTCGTTGGTGCTGTTGTCGGCGTTCATTACGCTGGCCAGCTTCTGCGCAAGGGTGTTCAACATGTTTTCGTAATATCCGATCCCCCGGCTGGTTTTTGTTGCTTCTCCAGAGGGGGTATCGTACTCTCCGTTTTCATTGAGAAGTTTTAGGTAACTGTCCAAGCTCCCTCCCTGAATATCCTTGTTCGCCAAGCCCGAGTCTTCGGAAGAAGCATTGGAAAGATTCAGAACATTGTTTACGGACGCAAAGTTTAGGGAGCTGGAAAGGCTGCCGCCGTCGGTCGACGTAAAGGTGAGCTGCTTTCCGTCGCCGGACAGTCCCACGGTGACTTTTCCGGACAGCGAAGAAGCGTCAATGGCATTTTGGGCTTTGGAGACCAAATCGGACATACTGTCGCCGGCGGAAGCCACGATCGAGACGGAGACGGGAGAGCCGCCTCCCAAAGAAAAGTCGTAGGTCGAATTTGTGTCGGACTTCAGCAGACCTTTGGAGTCAACCGAAACCATTCCGGATATTGCGGAAAAATTACTGCCGTCCGAGGTCAGACCGGACATGTGAATTTTCACGTCCGTATGATCGCTGTTGGATGAAATATTCAGCTTTGCGTACTGTTTTCCGCTTACCAGGGTAAACGGACCCCCGTTGCTGTCCGTCAGTGCATTTCCATTGTTGTCTGCCAGATAAATCGACATCGTATCGACCGATTTACCGGCACCGACATCGGTTGGCGTCTCTGTGACCTTTACATTGACATACTGCGACAGCTCGTCGATCATCTGGTTTCGCTGATCCAACAGCTCCAGAGCGGGCGAGCCGGCAATATCGGCGTCTTTGATCTGGTCGCTCAGGCTTGAGATGTTTTTCAAAAGCGTGTTGACCTTGTTCACCCCGTACTGATCCAGATAGTCGTACTGCTGATTCCGAATGGTCTGGAGCTGCTGTGCTGCCGTGTTGAACTTTGTCGCAAGAAGGGAAGCCGATTCTTTCACCGTGCTTTCCGTTGCGGAGGAACTGCCAGTGGAGGTCAACCCCTGCAACTGCTTAATCAGGTTGCTGTATGCCGCATTGATTCCGTCTGTTGAAGTTTCATTTAATGCTTCTTCAATATTCTGAAGTGCGCTGAGCTGCGTGGAGGTCAGGCCGCACTGGGCGTTTTGCATGCGGTATTGCCCGTCCAGAAAAGGATTTCGGAGCTGGCTGATCCCGGTTGTCGTTACGCCCTCGCCCACGATAGCCCCGATGCCCGCGTAAAGCATATTGACGCTGGTCGGAGCAACGCTGCTCTGATCCACGCGCTGCCGAGTATAACCGGGGGTGTTGGCGTTGCTGATATTCTGACCTGTGGTATTCAAATTGGTTCGTGCCGCCTGCACTCCGCCTTTTGCAATATATAATCCGTCAAATGTTGTACTCAAGGCACACACCGCCTATTCATATTTTTGTGGAAAGAAATGCGGGAGGCTGACTGCCGTCCCTGATCTTCTCGTCATAGGTTTTCCGCAGCTCCGACCGGTTTTTGAGTTTATCGATTACAGCGGACGCCGCATGGAGCTTTTGCTCAAGCAGAACGGTGTTCTGCTGGTTTGTCTCTTTCATCTCCTCCAGTACGGAAGAGAGCCGACGGAACAAAGCCTGGGCCTGCTCCCGGTATTCGCCGGGAAACTGCGGGATGAGCGCGCGAAACTGGGCGTCGGGCTGAGGCGTCAGGTCCATCAGCTTTGCGCGCTCCTGCTCCAGCCCGCGAGCCTCCAGCACAAAAGCCTGCTCCCGTTTCAGGCATTCGTCCAGCAGGTCCAGCCTGCCGTTTTGCAGATCATCCAGCTTTTCCTTTTCAAGTCCCAGAAATTTCTGGTAGAAATCCAGCAGTTTATTGAAATAAGAAATCAGGCTGCCGGACGTTTTTTCATCCATCATAGCCCGGATTTTCCCCCTTCCGCATAAACAAATTTATTCGTCGAACAGTAGCAGACCGGCCAGCAGGCCGGAGTCCACTTTGTAGCTTCCGTTCCCGACGGATTCTTTCAGATAATTGAGCTTTGCCGCGCCGGAGTCCCTGGCGATATCTTCCCGGATGCTGTCTTTCAGACCGCCGAGAAATGCGTCCTGCCGCTCCGCGCGGGAGGACAGTTCAATCTTGTCGGTTTTGGAAACCTGCCCCAAAGAGCCGGCAAACGATGAGGTCGATGGTTGAACCGTCCCTGTTTTGCCCGTATTCCTTTTTGTGTTAATTTGTGCAAATGGGGTAATGGAAAACCCAGAATCTTTGATCAGCATCCAAACGTTCACCTCTTATAGCGTTTATCGGTCGGTCATTTCAAAAATTTAGCTTACTGCCGCAGAAATAGATGGAATATTCACCGTATGAGTTGTTTGCGGGCCGGATCAATTCATAGTTACTAGAAAGCAAATGCGTTTTTTGTCGAAGACAGAAACAAAAGCATTAAAAAGTAACAATAGCTTACTAAGCGTTTACTTGGTTTTTTATCTAAATTTTACAGAGAAATAAATTTTTTTTGCACCGAAATCTGTTGACTTTTGTCGTATTATATATGATAATATATCCTGTTACTAACAATATATTTTCCTCAAAATCTTCAATATTTGGAGTTGTTTCCAGAAGAACAAGAAAATCTGCTACAATAGGTATAAAAAAGCAATGTAAATAAATATTCATTTTTAATGTTTTTTTATTCTTTTCTGAAAGAAGGTGACGAGCTTGAACTGGATCGACAGTGTAACAACATCGCTGCTCAATAAAGATTTGGACGGACTTTGGGCCAGGCAGCAGGTGGTTTCAGACAACATCGCAAATTTTGAGACGCCCGGTTACAAGACAAAGAGTGTGTCGTTTGAAGATCAGCTGCAGAATGAAATCGAGGCCGGAGGAACTTCCGGTAATATGGTCAGCGGGATCGATCAGGTTCACCCGGAAACGACCGTCGCGCAGGACGAGATGTTCCGCGCGGACGGAAACGGAGTGGACCTGGAACAGCAGAATATTGAGCTTGCCAGGACGCAGCTGAATTACTACTATTCTTTGGCGGAACTGTCGGACTCTTTCTCAAGGCTGAAAACCGCGATCGGCGGGGGTTCGTAACGTAAAATTGGCAGGAGGTTTTATTGATGGCTTTTCTCAGCTCGCTGGATATCAGCGGCTCGGCATTGAAAGCAAGCCGGCTCAGAATGGACGTTATTTCCGAGAATATCGCGAACGCTTCCACCACGCGCACCGACGCGGGCGGACCCTACCGGAGGAAAATGGTGGTTTACCATGCGGAGGATTCCGAAGGGGACAGCTTCGGCTCCCTCCTGAACAATGAACTGAGCGCTTCCTCAAAAGCGCCGGGAGGAGTCAGGGTCGACGAAATCGTCGAGGACCAGACCCCGTTTACCACGGTCTACGACCCATCCAGCCCGGACGCGGACGCTCAGGGCTATGTACAGAAGCCGAATGTAGACGTGACAAAGGAAACGCTGGACATGATGTCGGTGACAAGAGCGTATTCGGCGAACATTAACGCGTTCAACGCGGTGAAAAGCATGGCCAGCAAAGCGCTGGAGATGGGGAAGTGATAAATCATGAATCAAATTGTGCCTATTCAGAAAATTAATCCCTTGGAAGACATGGGCGCGTCCGGCGGCAGCGCCGCACAGCCCGCGGGCCTTCCGTTCCAGTCCCTGTTTGAAGACGCCGTCAACAATGTGAAGCAAACGGATGCCACTCTTAATACCGAAGTCTACAAAATGACCACGGGACAGTCGGACAATCTGCATGATGTCGTCATTGCGTCCCAGAAAGCCAGCCTTTCCGTTGACTTGCTGGTGCAGATGCGCAACAAGGTGCTTGATTCCTATAACGAAATCATGAGAATGAGCGTTTGATGAATTTTCGTAAAGGGCGGTTCAAATCCGGATGAATGAATTAAAGAAATACATACAACCAATCAAAAATTTTTGGGTAAAACTGTCCGCTAAAACGAAAAAAATCATTTTCATCTCCCTGGGAGGGGTCGTCCTGCTTTCCGTCGTTCTGGGACTGCTCTTGAACCGCACGCAATATGTGGTTCTCTACTCGGGGCTGGATCATGACGAGGCCATGGCGGTTATGGCGCAGCTGAAGGACAGCGGAGTAGACTATAAGGAATCCGACAACTCAATCTACGTTCCGTCGGACAAAGAAGATTCGATGCGGATGCAGCTTGCCAATGAAGGATATCCGAAATCTGCGCCGAATTACAATTTCTTTACCAGTAATGTCGGGGTCATGACGACGGATTACGAAAAAAAGGTCATTGAAAAATATCAGATGAACCAAAGGCTGGAAGCCGTAATCAAAACGCTGGACCCGATTGAAAACGCCTATGTTACCATCAGCATTCCGGACGAAGGGGACTATGCGTGGGACGATAAGAAGAACGCGCCCACCGCTTCCGTTACGGTCAAAATGAAATCCGGGCAGAGTCTGAACGCGAAACAGGTCAACGGCATCAAGCAGCTGGTTGCGAAGAGTGTTCCGAACCTGAAAACGGAAAACGTCTCCGTCATCGACAATTCGACCGGGGAGGAACTGAATTCCGCGGATTCCGACAATTCCAACAGCGTCCAGATGGACATGACGGAATTCAAGTTGAAGGTTGAACAGCAGTATGAAGACAGCCTGCAAAAAAAGATTATGAATCATTTGGCGGAAATCTACGGGCAGAACAATATCAGCATAAGCGTAAAAAGCCAGATGGATCTTGACAAAAAGATTCAGAACATCGTCACATATCAGCCGACCACCAGCGACGGAAAGGGAGTTGTCAGCGAAAGTACGGAACAGCATGAGGAGACAAGAGACGGCTCCTCGGGCGGCGGGACCGCCGGAACAGAATCCAATACGGAGACAACAACGTATCCGGGCGTTACGGTAAACGGAAATATCATAACGACAAAAGACAACAAATCCTATAAATATCTGGTCAGTCAGGTTCAGGAGCAGATTCAGAGCGACGCCGCGGCGCTGCAGGACGTAACGGTTTCCATTATTGTCAACGACCCCGGGATGACGGACGCGGAAGTGACAAGCCTGAAAAACGCGGTGGCTTTTGCTTCCGGTGTCAGCGCCGATAAAGTGGACGTTATGAGCAAGAGCTTTTACAGCTCCGCGCAGCCCGCCAACGCGCAGCCGGCCGGCTACGCTCTGCCGTTTGACTGGCGCCTTCTGGCCGCGGGGGCCGGCGGATTCCTGTTAATTGTGATTCTTACGGTCGTTCTTCTTGCAAGGCGCAGGAAAAAGCGGGCGAAAGAACTGGAAGAGAAGCTGATGCAGGGAGAGGAAGTCAATCTGGACGGCCTTTCGCGCGCGGGAATTTCGGACGCTCCTACGGAATCCATCGAGCAGATTCGTCAGTCGACCGGCGGAAAAGAGGAGAAGGTTCGGAAAGACCTTCAGGAGTTTTCGGCCCAGAATCCGGAAATTGCTGCCCAGCTGATTCGCAGCTGGCTGAAGGGGGAGGACGACAATGCCTGAACATAAAATTTCAGGAGCACAGAAAGCAGCCTCCGTCATCATCGCTCTGGGGTCCGACGCGGCTTCCAAAATCTATAAATATCTCCATGAAGAAGAAGTGGAGCAGCTTACGCTCGAAATCGCGAGGACGACCAATCTTCCGCCCGATGCGATGGAAGGAATTCTCGGCGACTTCTACAACCTTTGCCTGACGCAAAAGGTCATTACGGACGGCGGGGTGGAATATGCCCGCAACGTGCTGGAAAAGGCCTACGGCGCACAGATGGCGGTCTCGCTGCTGGACCGCGTCACCAAGTCGCTGCGGTCAAAGGCGTTTGAATTTCTGCGCAAGGCGGATTACAAAAACCTGTTGACCGCCATCCAGAACGAACACCCGCAGACGATTGCTTTGATTCTTTCGTATGCGCGCGCGGATCAGGCCGCGACGGTCATCGCGGACCTTCCCTCGGACAAGCAGTCGGACGTCGTCCAGCGGATCGCGACAATGGACCGGATTATTCCGGACGTTGTAAAAATTATAGAAAACAATCTTTCCGATAAATTCTCCAATGTCATGAGCGTCGATATGACTCAGTTCGGCGGGGTCGACTATGTGGCCGACATCATGAACAATATGGACCGCACCAATGAAAAATCCATTTTCGACGACCTCAACCGCAAGAACGCGGAGCTGTCCGAAGAAATCAGGCAGAAGATGTTTGTTTTCGAGGATATTGTTATTCTGGACAGCATGTCTATTCAGCGCTTTTTGCGGGAAGTGGACCCGAAGGATATTGTTTATGCGCTGAAAGGAGCCAATAAAGAGGTCGCAGATACCATCTTCAGCAATATGTCCTCTCGCTCTGCCGAAACGGTCAAATCCGACCTGGAATATACACATAATGTCCGCTTGAGGGATGTGGAAGAAGCGCAGCAGCGTATTGTCGGCGTAATCCGCCGTCTGGAAAGCGAGGGCGAACTGGTAATTTCTAAGGGCGGGAAGGATGAAATTATTGAGTAAGGTCATTAAAGCCTCCCAGTACGGTCTGTTTATGGAAGAACCGGTATTTCAGTCAGCGGACGGCGGCCATGCGTCGGCGGAAGAACAAAGCAAGTTGATTCTGGAGGAGGCGTTCCAGAAAGCCAAACAAATTATTGAATCGGCGCAAAGTTACGGCTCGGCCCAGCTGCGCGACTGCGCTCAGCGGGTGGAAGAAGAACTTCAGGAAGCAAAAAAGCAGGGATACCAGGACGGCTTTGCCCGCGGCCGCGAAGAGGGAGAGAAAACGGGGCTGCAGTCCGGAATGCGCCAGGGGATTTCCGAAGGAGAGAAAAGGGCCGACGAGGAGAATCAGACCCGCCTGAACGAGCTTTCCGAAATGATCCGCTCCGTTGAAAAATCCAAGACGGAGATTCTTACAAAATTCGAATCGGATCTGACGGATCTTGCGGTGACCATCGCGAAGACAATTATCAAAAGAGAAATGGAAGCCGACCCCGGCGTTCTGCACGCCATTGTTCAAAACGCAGTCGATTCCTACCGGAATCAGGCGTGGGTTCGCATTTATGTCTCCGGAAACACGGCAAAGCTGCTGACCAAAGCCGACGTTTCCATCGCAAAAGAGCTTGAATCTGTCTCGGATCATGTCAAAGTGGTCGTAACGCCGGGGATTGGGGACGAAGCCTGTGTGATCGAAATGCCGGATCAGGTGATCGACGCGGGAGTCGATACGCAGCTGAACAAAATACAGTCGGCGATGCATGAATCCGAACGTTCGGAACAGTAAAAACGTTTGAAAGGAAAGGCCGTATGGTTGATTTGCGGGCTGCCTGCGAGATCGTCACGAAGATTGATCCGCTCTGCTACAAGGGAAAAGTGAAAAACATCGTCGGGATGATGATAGAGACCACCGGCCTTGACGCCAAAATCGGGGATATCTGCACCATCGGCGGCCAGACGGGCGGGCCCGTGGTCGAAGCGGAGGCGGTCGGTTTCCGCGACGGGAACGTGCTGCTGATGTCGTACGGGGATATCCGCGGCGTGGGCCCGGGCAGCATCGTGGAATCGACCGGCCACAAGCTGCGGGTTCCGGTCGGCGAATGCCTGAAAGGCAGGACCGTCGATGCCGCGGGTAATCCGATCGACAGCCTGGGGGATTTTGAACCGGAAATGTACTACGATGTGGAATCCCCCTGTGTCAATCCTCTGGACCGGCCCCGCATCAGTGAAACCATGACGTTCGGCATCAAGGCGATCGACGGGACTCTGACCATCGGCAAGGGACAGAGGGTCGGGATTTTCGCCGGCAGCGGCGTCGGGAAAAGCACCCTGATGGGGATGATCGCGAAAAATGTCAAATCGGACATCAATGTCATCGCGCTGGTCGGCGAGCGCGGCAGAGAAGTAAAGGAATTTATTGAAAAGGACCTGGGAGAGGAAGGGCTGGCCCGCTCCGTGCTGGTCGTGGCGACCTCCGACCAGCCGGCCATGTTCCGCGCGAAATGCGCCTTTGTCGCGACGGCCATCGCGGAGTATTTTCGCGACAGGGGGGAGGATGTTCTGCTGATGATGGATTCCCTGACGCGTTTTGCCATGGCCCAAAGGGAAATCGGGCTCGCGACGGGTGAGCCTCCTATCGCAAGGGGTTACACGCCGTCAATTTATTCGCAGCTGCCCAGGCTTTTGGAACGGAGCGGAAACTTTATGACGGGCTCCATCACCGGGATTTACACGGTCCTGGTGGAAGGCGACGACACCAACGAGCCGATTTCGGACACCGTGCGCGGCATTCTGGATGGGCATATCGTGCTTTCGAGAACGCTTGCCGCGAAAAACCATTACCCCGCCATCGACGTGGGATCCAGTATTTCCCGCCTGATGACGGATATTACCTCAGAGGAACATCAGGCGTCCGCCTCACGGCTGAGAAATCTTCTCTCCGTGTACAATCAGAATTACGACCTGATTTCCATCGGAGCCTATAAACCCGGCATGAATAAAAGGCTTGACGAGGCAGTCGGTAAAATCGACGGGATCAACCGGTTCCTGATGCAGAGGGTTGACGAGTCGTTTTCCTATGAAGAAACCGAAAACCAGATGAAAGGGATTTAAAACATGAAAAAGTTTGTCTTTTCCCTTGAAAACGTCCTTCGGTATAAAAAGGAATCACTGGATATGCTGAAGAATGAAATGGCGCAGCTTCAAATGAAAATCCGGGAACTGGAAGAGGAAATTACCAGAGTAAAACAGGAGTATTCCGATTTGAACCGGACCCTGACTCTTCAAATGAAGACTGGTGTGGAACCCTGCGGCATTGCGGTGTACAAGCGCTATTTTGTCGAGCTGGACCGCCGCAGCAGAATGCTGGAATCGCAGAGGACGGCCGCGCAAAGGGCCGCCGCCGCGAAGCAGGAGGAGATCGTCCATATGAAAAGCGATATCTCCGGCCTGGAAAAGCTTAAGGATTCACAACTGAAGGACTATGAGGCCCAGGGCCGCAAGGAGCAGGAACTGATTGTGGAAGAATTTGTCTCTCGGAAAAAGGACGCCTCGGAATGCCGGACGGCCTGAACAGTTTCGCTGTCTAATTACATTTTAGATAGATCAATTTCAGTGAAAGGAGGTGAGTGAACATGATACAGCAGATCAGTGCGCAAAGCATGAATGTGCCCCAGACAAAACCGGCGGGCGAAAGTCAGCCGCGTGAAACGGACGAATTTCGTTCCATGCTGAAATCCGCCGTTCAGAAGTCGGACTCCAAAGCATCAAAAAAGGCGGAAGACGGTAAAACAAAGAAACAGGCTCAAAAAACGGACGAATCGGACCGAGGGCAGTCGAAGCAGGGTGTAACAGCTGCGTCCCCCTCGCCGCAGGAATCCGCTCTTTTTATTGCGCCGGGAAAGATTCAGACAGTTGATTCTCCGGCGGATGGGAAAGACGGAGGCACGCAAAAGGGGCAGATCGCCGGAATTCAGGCGGCTGCTCAGGAAGCCTCTAAAACGGCGGGCGCAGCCCTTGTTTCCGGTGCGGAGCAGCCGGCGGAAACGGCTGCACAGGGAAACCTGCCCTCCGTACCCGATGGAAAACAGCCCCCTGCGAAATCCGTGCGGACTTCCGGCACTCAGGCGGCGGTCCCCGTAAATGGAAAGGCTGCTTCCCAACAGGGAACGAAACCAAACGGCACGGCGGACGCACGGGCGAAAACCTCGGCGGAATCCGGTCAATCGGGCGGAGTCCCGACAAAGGCATCGTCCTCCGGCCAACCTCCTAAGACCGAAAGTAAGGGAATTTCAGCCGGAACGGTTCCGGACGGAGCGGCGCAGGCCGCGAACACCGCGGACTCAGCCGATCAATCTTCGGCCGTTTTGAATCCCGTCGCAACGGCAGATCCGACAATTCAGGACGTCAAAACGCAGGTGCGCGGCGCGGGTTTGGGCCAATCGGGCGGAGACGGCAAAACCGGCCGATCCGGGGAAGACGGCAAAGGAAACGCCACGGCGGCGACCGACAGTCTTTCCAACCTTTACGGCACCGGCAACATTGTCATCAAGGTTTCCGGCGAAGCGGCCCAGGCTCCGTCCCCGGTTCATCAGGTGGCGAATACGGCTGCCTATCAGCTGCAAAACGGGAAAAACGAGTTCCAAATGGATCTTTACCCGCAGTCGCTTGGAAAGGTTTCGCTGAAGATGACCTCGCAGAACGGCCTGCTTACCGTTGAAATCTTGGCGGCCGACCCAAAGACCCAAAGCCTGCTTCTCTCAGGCTCCGCAGAAATCCGTACGATTTTACAGGCTTCCACCGGACAGAACGTGCAGACAGTGATTCCGAACCAGCAGGCGGCGCAGTGGTACGGGCAGCCTCAGGACGGCGGCGGAGGAAATTCCGGGAATCAGGGCCGCGAACGCGAGAAACCCCGTAAAGGCAGGCCGGAGGGAATCGGCTCCGTTTCCTCGGAGCTGAGCACAGGCGATTTTCTTACCATGATTCAGCAGATCGGCGCGTTTGCGCGGTAACAAAAGGAGGGAAAATACTTGGATAACCTTGGAATTACAGGATATGGGACTCTGGGGCGAACCTACTCTTCCGGCACCTCCGGGCTGGAATCGTCGGCAAACAACTCAACCTCAACGCAGTCATCCGGTTCTTCGTTGGACATGAACGATTTCCTGCAGCTTCTGGCGGCTCAGTTCGAAAATCAGGATGTGATGAACCCCACGGACAATACCGAATTCATTTCCGAACTGGCGCAGTTTTCGTCCCTGCAGGCGATGAGCCAGCTGACCACCTACTCTGAACGGCAGTACGCGGCGTCTCTGGTCGGCAAGACCGTGGAAATGGGGACATACGATAAGACCGGGCAGTACGTGATGAAAAAGGGCGTTGTCGAAAGCACGGCCTTCGGTTCCGACGGCTGCGGCATACTGCTGGAGGGCGACAACACGTCTTACAAGCTGACCGACGTGGTCATGGTTTTGAACGAAACCGGGTCGAACGGCGGCTCTGAGGGCGGCACCTGAAACTGCCGGAACCTTCGTAATTCAATCAATCCAAAGGCGGCGAAATCATGAACGACATCCAGTTTCGGAAAAACTATTCCGCCTGGATCGGCCCAACGTATCCGGTTCAGCCGGAAATCCAGAATCCGAAAACCCGGCAAACCGACTCCGCAGGAAAAGGCAGTTTTTCAGAAATCCTGCAAACCGTACGGCAGGGCGGCCTGACTTTTTCCAAACATGCTCTGCAGCGTATGGACGAACGGCAGATTGAAGTTTCCCCCGAACTGATGGCGCGGATGAGCGGCGCGGCGGAAAAAGCAAAAACCAAGGGCGTCCGCGACGCGCTGATGATGAGCGGAGACACCGCGTTTATCGTCAATATTCCCAGCTCGACGGTCGTCACGATGATGAACGGCGGGGAAATGAAAGAAAACATTTTTACAAACATCGATGGAGCCGTGATTTTATAACCGGACCTTTGTAAGGGGGTTATCGGGCTTTGAATGACGGAGAAGCCCGGCGGTTCCGAAAAAAGGAGAGAAAATACAATGGCTTTGATGAGAGCAATGTCCTCCGGCGTGGCAGGACTGAAGGCCCACCAGACGGCGCTGGATGTAATCGGCAACAATATCGCGAACGTCAACACCTACGGGTTCAAGGCGTCGCGTACCCTGTTCAGCGATGTGCTGTACCAGACCCTGACCAGCGCGACGGCGCCGGGGCTTACAAAAGATGGCCAAGGCAATGTTACTGATAATGGTACGGGCGGCATCAACCCGAGCCAGGTCGGCTACGGTTCCACCGCTTCCTCGGTTACGGTCGATACCGGACGCGCCGGCATGGCAACCACAGGGTTCGGCGGCGACTGCTATATCAACGGCGAGGGATATTTTATCATCGGCGATGGTAAACCGACAGGTCTTGTCCCACCCAGTCATCAATACACTCGTGTTGGCGCTCTTTCATTTGATAGTGAGGGCTACTTGGTAGATGGACATGGAAATCGAGTTTGTGGGGCTGGTAATAGTGTTGTTCAGTCTGCTGAAGCGGCACTCAGTGGTGATACACTTGACGATATTTCGACAAGCGGACCGGAATATATTCATTATTGTCCAAGTAAAGACACACTCAGTGCTGTTGCTATTGCTGCTGATGGGACCATAACGGCGACAAACGGTGACGGTAAAGTGGTAACGGTTGGCCAAATTTCACTGGCCCATTTCTCTAATCCGGGCGGTCTTGAGCAGGAGGGCGGAAACTACTATAAAGACACAAGCAACTCCGGCGATGCCACCTATGCCACTCCGGGCAGCGGTGCTACCGGAAAGCTGGTGACCGGCGCGCTGGAATCCTCCAACGTGGACCTCGCGAATGAATTTTCCAACATGATCTCCACCCAACGCGGCTATCAGGCGAACTCCAAGATCATTACGGTTTCGGATACGATGCTTGAAACCCTTGTAAATATGGTCCGTTAAGGAAACGCACCGCCCCTTCCCGGGTAAAACCGGGAAGGAACCGCGGTGATCATCCGACTGGGGGGAAGGAAAATGATCGAACTCACGCAGCTCAACGGCGCGCCGTTTCTGCTCAACTGCAATTTGATCGAGACGATCGAGAACATACCGGAAACCAAAATTTCGCTCACGACGGGAAAATATTACCTGGTTCAGGAAGAGCGAAAGGAAATCATTCAAAAAATCATCTCCTATCAGCGCATGATTTACAAAAATATGATCTGTATTGAAGGGCTCAGGCCTCAGGATTAAATCTAAGGTTCAGGGAAGTGTTTGTTCATGGATTTTACAGGAATTATCGGTCTTATTGCCGGCTTGGGCCTGATTTTCTACGGAATTACGGGCCTGACCGACATGGGCGCGATGAAAAGCTTCATTGAGTATCAGAGCATGGCGATTACCATCGGCGGAACCATTGCCTCCACCCTGATTGCTTTCCCGATTTCCTATTTCAAGAAAATCCCCGCCCAGCTGAAAATAGCCGTTCAGAGGAACCGCTACGACCCCAAAAAATACATCGACATGATCGTGGACTTTGCACAGGAAGCGCGGAAAAAGGGACTGCTTTCTCTGGAGGAAAAGGCAAACGGGCTGAACGACTCCGATTCCTTTCTTAAGAACAGCATTCTGCTGATTGTGGACGCGATCGATCCGGAAAAAGTGAAAGAGATGCTGGACAATGAACTGGATTCCCTGGACGAACGGCATTCCCAAGGCTGGCAGTTTTTTGAAAAAGCCTCAACGTTTGCGCCGGCGTTCGGCATGATCGGTACGCTGATCGGTCTGATTAACATGCTGGGGAACCTGAATATGGATTCCACCAGCGGCGCGAACGCTTTGGGGCAGGGAATGTCCGTCGCGCTGATCACCACCTTCTACGGGTCCCTGCTTGCGAACCTGATTCTGGTTCCGGTCGGTCACAAGCTGCATATGCGGCACAACGAGGAACGACTCTGCAAAGAAATCGTTGTGGAGGGGGTCGTCGCCATTCAAGCGGGCGACAATCCGAAGCATATTGAGCAGCGGCTGAAAGCGTTCCTCTGCGAACGGGAAAGGGGAGAGGAAACGGAGCCCGGCAAGAAGGGTAAAAAGGAAAAAAAGAGCAAAAAATAGCGCTCATGAACATATAATGGGGGATTGAGGTGGTAAAATGAGAAAAAAGAAACAGGATGATTCTTCCGGCGGCCCCAGCTGGCTGGATACCTATGCCGATATGGTGACGCTGCTGCTTACCTTTTTTGTTCTTCTGTTCTCCATGTCGACTTTAAACTCCAGTAAATGGCAGAAGCTGGTTGTCGCGCTGTCGGCCAACATCGCAAAAACCCAGGTCAACAGCGAACAGCAGGTGGTTATTGACCCGTCGTCCAACGTCGTCTCGAAAGCGCCGAGTGCGGCCGCGCCGGACGAAGGGCTGGGCGAGGAATCCAAGCCGGTCGACAAGGTAACGGATTTTGACCAGCTTTACGCTTATCTGAAAAAATACATAGAAGACAACCATCTCGACAGCAGCGTGAAGATTTACAAGGGGGACGGGTACACGTTTCTTTCCTTTCGAAACAGCATCTTTTTCGACGGCGACAGCTCCACTCTGCGCCCGCAGGGAAAGGTGATCCTCGATTTCCTCTGCGACGCGATGTCCAACATTCCGGACCAGATCGGCGAAATCCGTTTCTATGGGCATACGGCCAAGGTTTCGGCGACGAACACGCCGGAACGGCAGGCGTTTGACCGCGGCCTTTCCGACGACAGGGCGAAAAACGTGCTGCTGTATGTACAGGCAAAGGGGATTATCAGCGGAGCAAAGATGGTCAGCGAGGGTTACGGCGAATACCGCCCGATTGTACCGGACGACGGGACCGAGGCGACCAGAGCCAAAAACCGGAGGGTGGAAATTTATCTTTCCAAAACCGGCAAGACGGTCGATGTTCTGGACAAGGTATATGAGGAAATCAAGGCCTCGAATCAGGCTTCGTCGGCAGGCGGGTAAAAATTTCCCGGCGCCGCGGCGCCGGGCCGTACAGACAGTTTCAGAATCCTAGCTAAAGAATGGTGGTACATATGGCGGAAGTATTGTCGCAGCAGCAGATAGACGATCTGCTTGGAAGTCTGCAAAGCGGCAGCATGGATTTTCAGGAGATTGAAGAGCAGACCTCCGGACCGAAAGTCAAGGATTATGATTTTCTGTCACCTAAAAAGTTTACACGAGAGCAGATCAGGCTCCTGCAGAATATATTTGAAAGCTTTTCACGCCTTTTCAGCCTTCATTTGTCTGGAATTCTGCGCATGAACTGCCAGGCGGAGGTGCTGCAGGTTGAGGAAGAGGAATATAAGGAATTCGGAAACGCTTTGAGCGATTCCGTCCTGATTGGAGTCATGGGTCTCCACAGCGCCGAATACGGCATTGAAGACAAGCAGATTCTGGTCGAAATGTCCAGACCCATTTCTTTCAGTATTCTGGACCGGATGCTCGGCGGAAGCGGGAGCGGTTATAAAATCGACCGTGATTACACGGAGATTGAGCTCTCCCTTCTGGATTATCTGTTCCGGGAGATCGCACCCATTTTAAAGGACGCGTGGGCCAACTATTTCGATGTGGAGCACACGATGGACGGAATCGAGACCAATTCGCAGCTGATCCAGTTTATTCAGCCGGATGAGTCCGCCGCCATTGTCGTGGTTGAGGTCACACTCAACGAGCTGAAGGGGAATTTGAACATCTGTCTTCCCGCCAGTTCTTTGGAAGAGATTTTTAAGATCTTTGATTCAAAGTATGTAAAGATTAACAGAAAACTCGACCCGCAGCAGGAGGAACGCCGAAGAGAGCACATTCTCGACAGCTTGAAGGACACGCCTCTGACGGTTTCCGCCGTGCTTGGGAAGACGGAAATCACCCTGAGGGATCTGATCGATTTGCACAGGGGCGACGTCATTCCGCTGGATGCTCCGGCGGGGGACGAGTCCGTTACTGTTCAGGTTGAAAAGCTGAAATGGTTTACCGGTCAGATCGGAGTAAAAAAGAAAAAGTACGCCGTAAAAATAGGGAAAGTCCTCTATTAATATTTTATTTGAAAAAAGGTGATTGTTTTGGAGCCAAAGCAAGAAAAGCTTCTGTCCGATATGGAGATCGACGCCATCGGCGAAATCCTGAATATCAGTTTGGGTTCTTCCGCCACCTCCGTTTCGGAATTGCTTGGGCAGCCGGTCAACATTACGACGCCGGAAGTCAGGCTAATGAAGACCAGCGAATTCGACATTAAAACCTACGAGCCCGCTATCGCTGTTGAAATTAATTATGTTCAGGGACTTTCCGGAAAAAACATACTGATCTTAAAGGAAACGGATGTAAAGGTCATTGTCGGCCTTTTGCTTCAGACGGATTTTTCGGAACAGGAATTCGTCATGGACGAGATGAATGTCGGCGCGATCTGCGAAGTGATGAATCAGATGATGGGCGCGGCGGCCACGGCGCTCTCTCAGTTTTTGAACAGAAGCATCAATATTTCGCCGCCGAATTCGTTCCTGATTGACAATTCGGAACAGTTCAAAGCGAAGTATTTCGAAGACAGCGAGGACATTTGCGCGGTCTATTTCAATCTGATGATCGGTGATGTCGTCAACAGCGAGTTTATCAATGTCATGCCGATTCCGCTTGCAAAAGAGTTGATTTCAAATTTTGGGCTGAGTTCCCCCCCGGAGAATGCGGCTGCCGCTCAGACGGCGCAGACGGAAACTCCGGCCGCAGTGGAAGCGCCGGCGCCCGCCCCGCAGGCCGCCCCGCAGGCCGCCCAGGCACCCGCCCCGGCGCCGGCTGCTCAGACAGCGCAGCCCGCTCCGGCCGAGGCTCAGTTTCAACAGCCGCAGCAGCCTCCGCAGACGGCGCCGCCCGTACAGCAGATGCCCCAGCAGCCGGACAATCTCAATATCAAAAGCGCGGTCTACCCCAGCTTTGACGAGCCGGAGCCAACCCTGACAAAGGGTGAGACCAACAACCTTAATATGATCATGTCCGTTCCGCTTCAGGTTACGGTCGAAATCGGGCGAACTTCCAAAAAGATCAAAGATATTCTTGATTTTTCAACAGGAACCATTGTAGAACTGGACAAACAGGCCGGGTCCCAGGTTGATGTTTATGTCAACGGGCAGGCGATCGCGAAAGGCAACGTTGTGGTTGTTGATGATTTCTATGGCGTTCGGATTACGGAAGTAATTAACAGCGACGAAATCATGAAACTGGTATAAAATAATTCATTCATTCCAAGGAGGATACACGATGGAAAAGAAAATCATGCTGGTGGATGATGCCGCTTTTATGCGCATGATGATTAAGGACACGCTGTCAAAGAACGGTTTTACCAACATTATTGAGGCGAACAACGGTCAGGTGGCGGTTACGAGCTACGCCGCGGAAAAACCGGACCTTGTCATCATGGACATTACCATGCCCGTCATGGACGGCCTGCAGGCGCTGAAGGAAATCAAAGCTCAGGATCCGGACGCCAATATCATCATGTGCTCCGCCATGGGGCAGGAGGCGATGGTGGTCGACGCCCTTAAGCAGGGCGCGAAGGACTTTATTGTAAAACCCTTTAAGGCAGACCGCATTATGAAAACGGTCAACAGCATTCTGGGGTAAAAAGATCACGGAGGAATACACATGAAGCTGAGCACGGGCTTTGCATCGGACGTTCTGCCGCTGATTTTTTCCATTGTTGCGATCGCGGCCGTTCTGTACCTTTGCTATCTTCTCAGCCGATACCTGGCGAAAAAGGCCAACAGCATCGCGAACACCGCCAACATCCGAATTCTGGAGCGTGTGGCGCTTGCACAGGATAAGGGGCTTGCGATCGCGAAGATCTGCGGGCACTGTTATCTGATTGGATTTTCATCCGACAGGATTGAGTTATTGAAGGAAATCGACGAAGCGGAAATTCGCTCCCCCGAATCGGGGGCGGGGCGGAATTTTGTGGACGCCCTGAACTCCGCGCTCAAGGGCAGATTGGATTTGACAGGCAATGATAGAAAACACAAAAACGACGGACACGAAAAATAAAAGAGCGACAAGACGCAGGATCGTAAAAAAAGCGCTGCTATTTTCAGGCGTTTTTTTCATGATTGCCCTGTTTCTGCCCATGAGGGCCTCCGCGGCCGCGGTGGATGTGAACATCAACGGGAACGGCACGAGCTCGCTTCAGATTATCGAGATGCTCACCCTTCTCGCTCTGCTTCCGTCCATTCTGATTATGACGACCTGTTTTACGCGCATCGTCATCGTTCTGTCTTTCCTGCGAAACGCGATGGGGCTGCAGCAAACCCCGCCGAATCAGGTCTTGATCGGCATATCCCTCTTCCTGACTCTGTTCATCATGTCTCCTGTTGTGTCGAAAATCAACACGGATGCCTACCAGCCCTTTAAGGAAGAAAAAATCACGCAGGAAGAATTCTTGCAGAAGGCGAGCGAGCCGCTCAAGGAATTCATGCTGAAAAACACCAGAAAGGAAGATTTGAACCTGTTTGTCAACCTTTCGAAGCAGGACAGCTCCACCCCGGTGGAAAAAATGCCGATTACCCTTGTGATTCCCGCGTTTATGACAAGCGAGCTGAAACGCGCTTTCATCATTGGATTCCTTCTCTACATCCCGTTCCTTATCATTGACATGATCGTGTCCAGCACGCTGATGTCGATGGGAATGATCATGCTGCCGCCGGCAACGGTGTCCCTGCCGTTTAAGCTGCTGCTCTTTGTTCTGGTGGACGGATGGGATCTGCTGTTCAAAACACTGGCCTCGGGCTTTCACCTGTAGGCGGCTTAAGGAGGTTCGGAGATGACCGTTTCAAAAGTAATGGAAGTGATACAGGCCGCCATGCTTGTCACGCTGAAAATCGCGGGGCCTATTCTGATCTCAAGCATGCTGGTGGGGCTTGTCATTTCCGTTCTGCAGGCGGCCACCCAGATTCACGAGCAGACCGTGGCGTTTGTGCCGAAGTTGTTTACCATTGCCGCCGTTATGGTTTTGCTGGGGCCGTGGATCATGCAGGTCATGAATGACTTTATGCAGTACATCTTCCGGCTGATGGTTTCCCTGAATTGAAGACGGGGCGGAGAACATGAAACTGGATTACAATTACACGCTGCTCATGCTGATTTTTCTGCGGATGTCGGGCTGCATCTTTTTCAATCCGATCATCGGCCGGCGAAATCTGCCGAATGTTGTCAAAATCGGTCTGACGATGATGCTGACCCTGTTTGCTTACCGCCTGACGACGGACCGCTCGATTGAAATCAATTCGTTTCTCGTCCTTTTTTTCTCCGGTCTGAAAGAACTGCTGGTCGGCTTCATTATCGGCTATATCATCCAGCTGTTCCTCTCCGTCATTGTGATGGGCGGTGAAATGTCCGACCTGCAGGTCGGCATCTCCATGTCGAAGGTATACGATCCGCAGAGCGACGTTTCCATGCCGCTTTCCGCGTCGATGCTGAACGCGATGTACTTTCTGATGTTTTTCTGCACCAATGCGCACCTGACCCTGATCGAGGTTTTTGTCAAGCTGGGCGCCGTCGTTCCCTACGGTGACGGGCTTCAGCTCAGCGCGGGGCTGTTCGGCGGCCTTGCCGCCCTTTTGGGGCAGATGCTGATCTATGCGGTCAAACTCTCCCTGCCGATGGTGGCGGTGCAGATGATCGGCGAAATCGGCACCGGCCTGATGATGCGCGCGGTGCCGCAAATCGATATCTTCACAGTGGAAATTCAGCTGAAGATTCTGATCGGCTTTCTGGTGATGCTCATCCTTGTTCCGTCGTACGCTTCGTTTCTGGAGCGGATGATGACCCTGATGTTCGACCGAATCAGCGCCGTGTACGCCATACTGGCCTAACGCCGAGGGGGGATTGCAGTGCCGGACGGTTCGTCGGAAAACAAAACGGAAAAAGCAACCCCGAAAAAGAGGGAGGACGAGCGAAAAAAAGGGAATATCTTTCAAAGTGCCGACGTTGTCAGTTCTCTTTCGATTCTTGCGGTTTTTGTCATGCTCCGCATTGCGTTTCCGTATCTTTACCTCTATTTATCCAATTTTATTCAGAGGTATATCTCCTATACCGCAACCAAGAGCGCCATCACACAGACGGTTGCCGTGGATATTCTGCGCGACGCATGGATTGCCATCCTCCTTCTTTGCTCCCCGGTGCTGCTTGCGGCGCTGCTTGCGGCGATTCTCGCGACCGGCGCGCAGACAAGATTCAAATTTTCAGGAGAAAAAATTAAATTTAAACTCACGAACGTAAGCCCGCTGCAGGGGTTCAAAAAACTGTTTTCCCTCCGGTCGGTCTCGGAGCTGATCAAATCGATCATTAAAACCATTGCGATCGGGTACGTGATGTACCTGCAGATGAAAAAGATCTGCGCGGACTGCATCGCGATGATGAGCGGAGATGTGATGCAGTCCGCCGTCCAAATGCTGAATGCCGTGATGGATATGGTAATTCAGATGACGCTGGTTTTCATCGCGATTGCGGCGGCGGACTATTTCTACCAGTGGTGGGATTATGAACGAAACATCCGGATGACGAAGCAGGAGATGAAGGAGGAGTACAAACAGCTGGAAGGCAATCCTGAAATCAAGGGACGAATCCGGCAGGTACAGCGAAGCATTTCCGGACGCCGGATGATGCAGCAGGTGCCGCAGGCCGACGTGGTCATCCGCAACCCGACCCATTTTGCCGTCGCGCTGCGCTACCACGCGCAGGAGGACACGGCGCCGGTTGTGGTTGCGAAAGGGCAGGATTATCTGGCCCTGAAAATTATCGAAATCGCGGAGCAGCATCAGATCCCGATGAAGGAGGACAGGCCCCTGGCCCGCGCGCTCTATGCGTCGGTTGAGGTGAACAGCCAGATTCCGCAGGAATTTTACCAGGCGCTGGCCGAGGTTATGGCGTGGGTCTACCGCCTGAAACAGGAAGGAGAGGAAAGATGAAACTACTCAATCACGTCGTGTCGCTGTTTGTCATTTTGATTATCGCGCTGATCATCATTCCTCTTCCGGCATTTATGCTGGATATGATGTTCATCATCAATATTTCCCTGTCGCTGATCATTTTGATGCTGACCATGTACATCAAAACGGCGCTTGAATTTTCGGTCTTTCCGTCCATTCTTCTGATTACGACCCTGTTCCGGCTTGCGCTGAACATCTCTTCCACAAGGCTGATTCTTTCCCACTCCGGCTCGGCCGGGCAGGTCATCAAGACGTTCGGCACATTCGTTCTTCAGGGGAACATCGTCGTGGGATTTGTCGTGTTCCTGATTATCGTGCTGGTTCAGTTCCTGGTCATCACAAAGGGTGCGGAGCGTGTTTCGGAGGTGGCGGCCAGGTTCCGTTTGGACGCGATGCCCGGCAAGCAGATGGCCATTGACGCCGACCTGAATTCCGGTCTGATCGACGAGCAGACGGCCCGCAGGCGCCGCGAAGACATCCAGCGCGAAGCGGAATTCTACGGCTCCATGGACGGCGCGAGCAAGTTTGTCAAGGGCGACGCGATCATGTCGATCGTCATCACGTTCATCAACTTTATCGGCGGACTGATCGTCGGCATGGTGCAGGGCGGTCAGTCGTTCGGCGACGTGCTGAACCTCTATTCCATCGCGACGGTCGGCGACGGTCTGGTTTCCCAGGTGCCGGCGCTTCTGATCTCCACTGCGACGGGCATGATCGTGACGCGCGCGGCATCCAGTTCCACGCTGGGCGAGGATGTTTCCCGCCAGTTTTCTTCTCAGCCGATGGTGCTTCTGCTGGCCGGGTGCGGCATTTTCGCGCTGAATCTGATTCCCGGCATGCCTCATGTGCAGCTTCTTCTGCTTTCCGCGTTCCTGATCGGTTCCGGTCTGATGTTCCGCAGAAAACTGGAACAGTCCGCCGCCGCGCCGGCGGAGCAGGCGGCCGGTTCGTCCGCTGTTCCGCAGCAGAGCGACGAGACCGCCTATTATAAGAATATCGATCATATTTACGGGCTTCTTCCGCTGGACGCGATTGAAATGGATTTCGGTTACAGCCTGATTCCTCTGGTGGATGAAGCGAGCGGAAGCAGCTTTATCGAGCGTCTGGTGACGTTCCGCAAACAGTTCGCGGTCGAGATGGGAATGGTGGTCCCCACCGTCCGTCTGCGCGACAACGGCCTGCTCAACCCGAACCAGTATGTCATCAAGATCAAAGGCGAGGAAGTCGCCCGCGGTGAAATCCTGATGGACTACTACCTTGCGCTTGACCCGGGCAACCGGACCGGAGAAATCGACGGAATCAATACGATTGAGCCTGCTTATGGGATTCCGAGCAAGTGGATTACCCCCGACAAGAAGGACATGGCGGAGATATACGGATATACGGTCATCGATCCTCTTTCCGTCGTTGTGACGCATCTTTCCGAAACCGTGCGCCGCCACGCGGACGAACTGCTCTCCAGACAGGAGATCGGCCAGCTTCTGGAAAGCGTCAAAACCTACGACGCATCCCTTGTTTCCGACGTTGTGCCGAACGTGATCACGCAAAGCAACCTGCAGAAGGTTTTGTGCTCCCTGCTGAAGGAAGGCATTCCCATCCGAGACATGGAAACGATTCTGGAAACGGTCTCCAACAATGCCGTCGCGGCACGGGACCCGGACATGATGACGGAATATGTGCGGCAGGCGCTGCACCGCACCATTACCCGAAAATGGGCGGACGGCGGTCAGATCCGGGTGATCACGCTGGACAACGAGGTGGAAAAATCCATTGTCGGCTCCATCAGCAAAAACGAACACGGGACCTATTTATCGCTTGACCCGCAAACGACCCAGAAGATCATCACAAAACTGACGGACTGCATCGCAAAGGTGCACGACGTGGTGAATACCCCGGTGATTCTGACCTCCCCGGTGGTGCGAATCTATTTCAGCAAACTGCTGCAGCAGTTTTATCCGCGGGCCGTCGTGCTTTCCTTTAATGAGCTTGACAACAACATACAGATTCAGGCGGTCGCCAACGTAACGCTGGAATAGTTAAATCAACGCGGAAAGGAGAGGGCTGTATGACGAAAAACTATGAGGTACAAGAAATACCGCTGCAGGAGCTTTGGACCCGGTACAGCAAAACCGGGGATATTGAAACGCGCAACGAGCTGATTCGTCAGTACAGCTATCTGGTCCGCTGTATTGCAATAAAAATTGTCGGACGCTATCAGTATTTTAATTATCTGGACGATATAATAAATGAAGGTTTAATTGCTCTGATGGATGCGATTGCAAAGTTTGACATGATGAAGAATGTAAAGTTCGAGACCTTTGCATCCATTAAGGTAAGGGGCGCGATGATCGATTACATCAGGCGGCAGGATTGTTTTCCCCGCAGGCTGAAAAAAATGGCGAAGGCGATCAACGAGGCGGACGAAACGCTGAATCAGCGGCTGGGACGCAGCCCGACGGAACAGGAAATTGCAGATTACATGAGAATCAGCCTGCCGGAATATGAAAAAATGCTGGCGGAGACCAGTTCGATGAACATCCTGTCCTTTGAAGAACTGGTTTATGAAAAGGGAGTCGAAAGCATTGCCCTGCACAGCGCCAATTCAACCGGCGGCCCCGAACAGGTAATGGCCGAAAAGGAACTGAGCAGCATGCTTCAGCTTGATATTGAGAATTTGGAAGAAAAAGAGAAGATCGTAATTTCACTGTATTACAAGGAACAGCTGAAAATCAAGGAAATTTCGGGCGTAATGGGAATCAGCGAATCAAGGGTTTCGCAAATCCATTCCAGTGCGCTGAGAAAGCTGAGAAGAAGTTTGGAAAGTTACCTCAAACAATAGGAAGGACGGATCGCAATGGTCAGGGGTTTTTATATGCTGGGTTCCGGGATTCTGACGCAGAGCCGGGTGCTGAACACAATCAGCAACAATGTCGCAAATGTCGATACCAACGGGTTCAAAAAGACCCGCGTGATGGAAAAAACCTTCGGGAGCATGGTCGTTGAGCGGGTTGACCGGAACAGAACGCCGGTTGGCTCGGCGTCGATGATGAATACCGCGGATGAAGCCGTGACGGACTACTCGCAGGGGACGGTAAACCAGACGGGCAGAAAATTGGATTTCGCCATTAAGGGCGACGGCTTTTTCGCCGTACAGGGGGATAACGGGACCGTCTACACCAGAAACGGCAGTTTCAATATTGACAGCGACGGGTATCTGGTTCTAAAAGGACAGGGCAGGGTGCTGGGCAGCGACGGGAATCCCATCCGGCCCGGAACGGACGAAATTTCGTCGGACGGACAGGGCCGCCTGACCGCGAACGGCGCGCCTGTCGGTCAGCTTGCCGTATACCGGTTTCCTGACAATGCCGCGCTGAAAACAGTGGGGGAAGGGATGTTCCAGGGTGCGAACGCCGGCCTGGTCACAACGCCGGCCGTCCTGTGGAAGTCGCTGGAGGGCTCCAATGTTGATATGACGGAGGAGATGACCAGCGCCCTGTCGTCCCAGCGCGAGCTTCAGTCCTGCTCTCAGGCGCTGAAGATGTATGATACCGTTCTGGATCAGGCTGTGGATATTGCAAAGCTTTAATATCGGGGAGGGGAAAACGCTATGATGACTTCTTTTTATACGGCGACGGCCGGCGCGATTGCACAGGAGCAGAAAATGGACGTGACTTCAAACAATATCGCAAACGCTTCTACCCAGGGGTTTAAACCGGACAAGGTTTCGTTTGCGGATCTACTCTACACGGGCGTGCACGGCAAGGAAACGGCAAACAGCCTGAAAGTTGGCCACGGGGACCGTCTGGACAATACGGACACGGTTTTTACACAGGGAAGCGTCCAGAAAACCAATCGTTCGCTTGACTACGCGCTCCCCTCGGAAAACGCGTTTTTTGCGGTGAGATGTACGGACGGCACGGTGCGCTTCACACGGAACGGCGGTTTTCAGCTTTCGGAAAATGCCGACGGCGGCTTTTTTCTGGCGGATTCCCAAGGAGGAGTTGTTCTGGACAGCGATGGAAACGCGATAACGGTAAAAAATGAAGACGATCCGCAGAACGTGGGGGTCTATTCTTTTAAAAACTGTGACGGGCTGAAAAAGACGGGCGGGAATTATCTGGAAGAGACCACGGCTTCCGGGCTGGCGTCTGTTTCAAACGTGAAGCCTATTCAGGGCAGTATAGAGGAATCTACGGTGGATTTAGCGGACGAAATGACGGCGATGATCAGCGCGCAGAAGGCGTTCGCATTTAACGCGAAAATTCTCAGCATTTCAGACAATACCATGCAGACAGTCAATAATTTACGCTGATTGACCATTTTGAAGCCGTCAGCTTGAGGGAGTGAATAGTATGAATGAACAGAATGGCGAATTGAACCAGGGGCAGGAAGAGAAAAAGGAAGAAGAGCAAAAAAAGCCGGAAATACGGCTAAGCGTTTCCTCAGACGGGCTTGAGGCTACGCTTGAGGTCAAGACCGCGTTTCAGGGGCAGACGGTTTCCTATGACGAGATCATTGCTTTCCTGAAGGAAAACGGGGTCGTCTACGGAATCATGGAGAGTATGATCCGCGATTTCTGCGAGAACCGGAAATTTTTCCTTGACCTGGTCTGCGCGAGAGGTCTGCACCCGGTGGACGAGGAGAACGGAAAACTGGAATACCTGTTTCAGCGGGAACAGAATACCATGCCAACGGAGCGGGAAGACGGCACGGTGGATTACAAGAATCTTGGCATTGTTCAGAATGTAAAAAAAGGCGATGTGCTTTGCAGAATTATCCCGCCGCAGCCCGGCAAGGACGGCATTGACGTGTACGGCAATGCCGTGGCTTACCGCCGCGGCAAACTGCCGAGTTTTCCTCAGGGAAAGAACACGGCTGTTTCGGAAGACGGGCTGACCCTGACCGCGGACGCGGACGGGTGCGTCGAGTATAAAAACGCAAGTCTCAGCGTGAGCGAAGTATTCATTGTGCGCGGGGATGTCGACGGTTCGTCGGGCAATATCGATTTCATCGGGACGGTCATCGTGCAGGGTGATGTTCTGGAGGGCTTTTCCGTGAAAGCCGGCGGCGATATTAATGTCCGCGGCATGGTGGAAGGCGCTCTGCTCGAAGCCGGTGGCAGCATCGCCATCGCCTGCGGCATGAACGGCATGAGCCGCGGAAAACTGATTGCAAAGGGAAGCATTTCCGCACAGTACATAGAAAACACAACGGTGGAATGCGCCGGGGATCTAAGGTCGGACGTCATCTTTAACAGTATTGTCAAGGTGGGCAATTCCGTGCTGGTCCGCGGCAGGAAAGGACTGCTTGCGGGGGGCAGATGTCAGGCGGGGCGTTCGATCACGGCCAATACAATCGGCAGCGGCGGCGCCCGCACGGAAGTCTCGATTGTGTCGGGTGTGCTGGACGGTCTCCTTTCCGGTAAGGAAGGAGAGAGCTTGGAGTCGGTGACGGCGGAGCTGGAGCAGGAAGAGAAAAACTTGCAAACGCTGAACGAACAGATTGGAACAATATGCCGGTTTTTAACAAAAGACCCGCGTTCCCTGCAAGCCAGAAAACTTCAGAAAAACGCCAATTCCCAAAAGGAACTGGCCGAGACCAGGATCGAATATCTGAAGACGAAAATTGCCGCAATGGGCAAGGCGGACCAGAACGGCCTGTCTGCTTTGGACTTTAAAATTACGGCGCTGAAAGTGATTTATACTGGAACGAAAATGACAATCGGCAGCTTTGTGGAAAATTTATCGTCCGACTATAACGCGACCAAATTTTATGCGGATCACGAGCATATTGTCAGTTCCCCGGTCCAGCCTGTCGACCGTATCTAAATTGATTGCGAGGTGCGCCTATGGCGATTGAAAACTTAAGTCAGCTGAATGAAATGCATATTGACGTATTAAAGGAAATCGGAAACATCGGCGCGGGAAATGCCGCTACGTCTCTTTCCCAAATGCTGAACCGTGAAGTAGACATGGTTACGCCGGTTGTGCGAATTTTAGATATCAGCGAGGCGGACAGGGCGCTGGGCGGCCCGGAGACTCCCGTCGTGGCGATTCTGGTGGAGCTTGGCGGCGACATCGGCGGCATTATGATGTTTGTCATTGAGCAGGATTTCACGCAGTCTCTGCTCGAAGCGCTGTTGGGGGAGAGCAAAGCGAACTGCACGGAACTGACCGAAATGGAGTATTCCGCGCTTTCGGAAATCGGAAACATCATGATCGGTTCTTATGCGGCCTCCATCGCGGCGCTTTCCAATCTTGAGATTAAAATATCAGTTCCGGCTGTTACGGTCGATATGGCTGGGGCTCTGCTGACGGTTCCCGCGGCGGAGATGGGCGCCGTTTCCGATAAAATCATTTTTATCGAGGACGACTTTCTCAGCGCCAGCAAGACGATTTCAGCCAATATGATGCTGATCCCGGATATTGCGTCACTGAATAAGCTAATGAATAGTCTGGGGATTCAGTTATGAATGATTTGATCACGGTTGGCATTTCAGATGTGAAGATTACAAAAAACCCCGGCGCGCTGGTGACTTACGCGCTGGGGTCCTGTATCGGGATCTGTCTTTATGATTCCGCATTAAAGATCGGCGGCCTTGCCCATATCATGCTTCCCTACCGCCCGGAAAACAATAACGGAGAACAGATCAGCCGGTATGCCGACTCGTGTCTGCCGGTCATGGTTCGAGAAATGGAGGCGATGGGTTGCCAGCGCGCGAGAATGCAGGCGAAAATTGCCGGCGGCGCAAAGATGTTCGAGGTCGCGGACGACAGCGCGTTCGGCAATATCGGGGCTCGGAATGTCGCCGCGGTGAAAGAGACGCTGGGTAACCTCAGAATTCGGATTTACGCGGAGGACACGGGGCTGAACTATGGAAGAACCGTCTATTTTTACACGGAAACCGGAATTATGCTGGTAAAATCTTTCGCCAAGGGGGAAAAGAGCTTTTAGACTGTAACATTGGAAAACGGAGAGGTTTCTCTTCCTTTGCCGCGGGAGTCGTTGACCAGCTTTCGAAGCCGGTCGCGCTCCTTTTTCATTTGCCTTCCGCTTTCCGCGTCGCTGGCCAGGGTTCCCCGAAGAAGGGAACGGCACCGCGTTTCCCCGTCCCGAAGCAGCTGCTCCTGCGCGGAGCACTCCTGCTTGGAAACCCGCCCGGCAAGAACGCCTGAAACGCGCTCCCGCTCCGGGGCCGGCATTTTTCCGACCAAAAGGGCGATACGGTCCGCGCATTTTTTCAGCCGCTCCAGAAAGACCTGCCTTTGCTGAATCAGTGCCGTGGGCACAGGGTGCTCCGGCTCGCGGCAAACGACTTCGATCTGCCGCGCCAGGTTAAAAATCCGGGTCAGCAGCACCTCTTTCTGGTCGACACAGGCCAGAAGCTCTTCCATTGCTGTCAAAACAATCCGCTCCTTTTAAAATGGGCCGCCCTTTTACAGGGCAGCCCTTTTTGATCCGTTCCGCATCCGCGTTGCTTTTTCCGCCTGAGCCCAGGCATCCCGAAGCTCCTGCACGGTCGGGATGACCCCGTCCAGAAAAGCCGGGTCCCCCGAAACATTCGCTTTAATGATTTGCCCGAGCAGATGCGAGTAAATCTGTTTCAAATTTGTCGAAATTCCGTATTTATCATCCAGAGTCGCGTAAAGATAATTTATGATATCCTTCGCCTTGGAGGTGTACTTCTGGGCGGGTTCAGACTGCTTCTGGCCGAGCAGGACAGATGCATATTTTAAATTTTTAAGCAATTCGTCATACAGCTTAATCAAAAGCTCCCCGCGCGACATGGTGAGAATCGATTGTTCCTGATACTGCATAATCAGGTTATTGTTGTCCGCCATTTTTTGCCTCCTGTAATTCAATGATCGCAGGGATCAGGAACTGCTGCTGTTGTTGCTGAGCATGGAGGTCAGGTAATTGCTCTGAGAAGTAAGCGTGCTGAGCGACTGCTCCATCGCGGTAAATTTGCTCCAGTACCGATCCTCTTCTGTCTGCAGCTGGTCTTTCAACTTGGATATTGTATCCTCATACTGGTTAATCTGTGTCGTCAATTGGCTGGTGTCGTTTGCGTCCGTTTCTTTTCCCGCACGCAGAAGGAGAACGCCGTCCCCGCCGAATGTGCCGACGTATTTATCCAAAGCAGCCTTTACACGGGATGATACGCCGTCTTCATCCGTAAACAGGCTTGTCACGGCGTCCGGATTGCTTTGAAGCTTTTCCTTGAGTGCCGCGGTATCCACGACTAGCTGCCCGCCGGAGGTAACGTCGTATGCCTTGGTGGAAATGCCGAGGTCGCTCAGCGACAGCCCGGCCGACTTAACGGCGTCGGTCATTGCCGAGCGCAGATCGTTTAAAATCCCATTAAGAGCGGAATCGTTCTGCAGCAATCCTTTTTTGGCTTGCGTATTCCATTTGTCGATTTCATCATCCGTCATGTCTTTCTTTTGGTCGTCCGTCAGAGGCTCATACTTGACTTTATGATTGCTCTTTCTTTCCTGAGCTTCCGTAGTCAGGGTGTTGACCTTATCGATAATCTTGTTATAAGCGTTCACATAATCGACGATTTTGGAAACGAGATCGTCGACGTTGTTTTCCGATGAGAAAGACACGGCCTTGTCGGTCGTACCGGAAACGGTAAGCGTTACGTCGTCCAGTGTGGTGGTGTTGGAGGAACGGACGACGTCGGCCGTGGTGCCGTTGATCGTGACGTTCATTTTCAGGTCCTGCCCGGCCGTATATCCCGCAAGGTTGGACGCGGACGAAATCTGCAGCGGATCATTCGTGGATTGGGAAGTAATGGAAAGCTGGGTCTTTCCGTCGGCCGCGTTAAAGGAGAGCGTCCCGTTCGTGGTATCGGCGGATACGGTAACCGAGCCAGTCCCGAACGCCGAATCAATCTGGGCCTGAACGGCGGACTGAAAGTCCGAAAGAGAGTAGGAACCGGAGGCGAGCGTAATCGTCTTCTGGGTGTCTCCCAGCGTCAGGGAGTAAACGGCGTCGCCGCTGACGGCGACATTCCCGTTATCCGCTGTTAATTTGCCGGACTGAATGCTGCTGAAGGTACCGGCCGACATGGAACCGAACAGCGTATCAGCAAGATTTCCGCTCACATCGCTGTAATAGATCTTTCCCTGGGAACCGCTGTCGTCCGCTGTGATGCGGAAGGAGTCGGTCGTCTGGGAGTATGCGACCGTCACGCCCATATCCGGGTCGCTGTTAATCTGTGAAATCACGCTGGAAAGTGTGGTGTCCCCGTCAAAGGAGAGCTCTTTTCCATTAATGGAGATGGTGTATTTCCCGGCCGTCAGCGTCTGTTTGAATTCGCCGGCAAGGTCATTAAGCGTTTTACCGGTTTCCACGCGGTTGGTTTCCCCGGAGGCGACACGCAGCGCGCCGTACTTGCCTAATACGTTGGAGCTGCTGGAGGACGACAGGGTCAGCACGGAAGTTGAATCACCCGTTTGAAACTGGAGAGTGCCGTTTGCCGATTCTGTTGAAACCAGAACCTTCCCGGTTCCGAACGAACTGTCCAGTTTTTTCTGCAAATAAGTTGAAATGCCGTCCGCGGAAGAATAATCCGCCTCGTCGAGGGCGTCGAAGGTGACGGTTTTCGAAATGCCATCGAGACGGAAGGTTACGGTGCTGCCGGCGAGCGTGTCGCCGAGATAAGACTTGAACAGGGCGTCTTTCGTCACGCCGGAGCTTTCCACGCTGGTTCCGCTCGGCGTGTTGGAGGTCGTGATTCCGAGTCCCTTCAGAAGATTCTGTGAACCGCCGCTGATGGAAAGATTGCTGCCGTCCAGAGAGGAAAATGTGATTTTACCCGTGGATGCATCGGAGGAAATGCTGATCTTATCCTTTAAATCGTCATTCGCGCTGATTTGTTTTTGAAGCCGGGTTGCGATGGCGACGGCATAAGCGCTGTCCGTACCGCCGGATAAGGTCATATCGACGCCCGTCGACACGGTGTATTCCTCGCCGCCCACGTTGAATTTCAAATAGGAAGACGATGGAATCGTCTGGTTGAAAAGCCCGCTTGTGCTCACGTTGGTATCGATGGCCGTACCGTTTATCGTTAGGCCGGTTGACTTCGTGAGGCCGAGCGCGTCCAGAAATTTCTGGCCGGTGGTGGTGTCCTTGCTGGTGGTATAGGCTTTGACGCCGACATCGTAGGAAGTTTTTGAAGCGAGAGAGATGCTGTTGTCGGCGTTCAGGGTAAACTCCATTTTACCGTTCAGCGTGCTGTTATTCTTGACCTGGTCGTTCAGGCCGTCGACAATTTTCTGCAATTCAACATTATGACCTTCCGCGTCCGTCGCGGACATGTTTTCAGAGTCCAGCTTGACCGAATTGCTCAGCGTCAACGTATAATCGGTCCCGTTGTAGCTGACCACGAGAGATTTCCCGCCGACGGCTGACGGGGTCCAGCTGTCGTAGAGCTTGCCGGAGGTAATCTCCTGGTCGGAGACCTGCTGGGTGGAATTGTAGGACGCCTGGGCTGCCATTTGTGAAATGCTGTTAATGATCAGGTTTTTTGCATTGTCCGTGTTACCGGTCGCGCTCACGGCGTTGGATGAGCTGGTAATATCCGCCGTCTTGAAAAAGGTTGGACTCAACAGATTGGTATCGCTTGTATACGAAAAATAAGTGTTTTCAAAATTCTGCATATCGGAAGTTACATCGCGGTATAAATCCCGCTTCCACTCCGCAATCTGCTCCAACTGCTGCTGCTTGTCGATTTTGCTCTGTGTGTTTGAAACCAAAGCCTTGATAATCTTGTCCGTGTCCAGCCCGGAATAGAGATTGGTACCGGAAAGACGGTAAATCGAAGAGGTGTCAAGGCTTGCCGAAGAAGATGTAGAATTGGATGAACTCATAAGGATTCCTCCTTTTGTCGGCTTGATTTGTCATAATAATCCGATCTGTAGCATATATCGGCACGTAAGCCGAAATATTTATGAAAATATGCTTCAATTTTCTCAATTTCCGGTTTTTCCGGATAAAAGGGAGGACGTCCCTTTTAAGGACGTCCTCAAAACTTCACGGCTTTTGATTATAGGTATTTGTCATCGCCGCCGGCAGGGGTATAGGCCGGAACGGCAGCCGGATGCCGAGGGTGATTTGGTTTCTTTTCTTCCGCTTGTTTTTCTTCGGGCTTTTTCGCATCGGGGTGGGGGTTGTCCCCGACGGGGGCAATTTCCTGTTTCTTTTCCGCGCTTTTCTTCGGTGAAGGCTGCGCGGCGGCGCGCAGTTTCAGACCGGAAATGGAGCGCTTGAGCTCTTTCGCCTGGGCGGCGAGTTCTTCGCTTGCTGCGGCGCTTTCTTCCGCAGTTGCAGAATTCGTCTGAACGACGGCGGAAATCTGCTGGATGCCTTGGGTAATCTGGGTAATGGAAGTTGCCTGCTGGTTGGAGGCGGTCGCAATTTCGTTAACCAGTTCGTTGGTCCGGTTTGCGGAGTCAATCACTTCCTGAAGCGTTTTTTCCGTGGTATCTGCGACCTTGGCGCCGTTGCTGACCGCTTTAATGGAATTTTCAATCAGGGTGGTTGTGTCTTTTGCCGCTTCCGCACTCTTGCTGGCAAGGTTGCGGACTTCATCCGCGACGACTGCGAAGCCCTTGCCTGCGGCGCCGGCACGTGCCGCTTCAACAGCGGCGTTCAGCGCGAGAATATTGGTCTGGAACGCAATGTCGTCTATGGTCTTAATAATATTTCCAATCTGCTTGGAAGTATCGCTGATTTCCGTCATGGCTTTCAGCATTTCATCCATCTTGGTGCTTGCATCCTGCAGCTTCTGTTCTTCCTCGCTGGAAGAACGGTTCGCCTCCGAGGCGTTTGAAGCATTTTTCTTCACATGGTCGGAAACTTCAAGAATAGTCGCGGAAAGCTCTTCAATGGCGCTCGCCTGTTCCGTTGCCCCCTGAGCCAGAGCCTGTGAACCGCTCGCAACCTGCTCGGAACCGCTGGCGGTCTGATCCGAAGCATTTGAAACTTTCGTAAAGGTCCCGTTCAAGGTATCAAGAATATCCTTCATGGCCACATTGATCTGCACCCAGTCACCGGGCCAGTCGACGCGGGACTGCACTGTAAAATCGCCTTTTGACAGAGCGTTCAGAAGAAAAATAATCTCTTTAATGGCAACCGTAAGATCCTGCGAAAATTTGTTGGTGGATTTGGCAAGCAGGCCAAGCTCCGCGTCCGACTCGTAATCAATCTTCACGTCGAGCTTGCCTTCGCCCATCGCCTTGACGGCGTCGATGATTTTATCAATTCGGGAAACCAGCTGTTTGGCGAATCTGGCGATGATGAAAATGCTGACCAGCCAGATGGCGATTAAGGCGGCGATCATCAGCGGGGCCATAGTGCCCACGGCGTTCTGCAGAGCGTCGGCGTTTCCCTTGCTTGCGGAAACGACAATAAGAAAGACCACGTAAGGAATGACGAACAGCAGAGAAATTAGAGAGATGTTTAAAATCAGTTTTCCACGGATTTTCATATTTAAATATGGATGCATGTCCGATTACTCTCCTTCTTTTTTTTCAGTAGACGCAGAGTGCAAACTTATGACGGGATTTTCCGGCGACTTGTCCGTCTGGTCGGGGTCTTTGACCTGACCTGAAGTATCGTGTATTTCTGAAAGCTCGTTTTCTGAAAGAATCTTTGCAGCGTCCAGAAGAAGGACAACCTTTTCACCGATCTGGCCGATTCCGGTGAGATAACGGTTGGTAATATCCCTGGAAACTTTCGGCGCGGGAGAAATGTTGTCTTCATCAATGTCCGTGACCTCATCGACGGCGTCCACGATAAATCCCATGAAGGAGTCCTCGATGCTTGTGACGATGATGCAGGTGTTTTCGTTGTATTCCGCTTCCGGTTTGCCGAAACGAACGCGGATATCGATGACGGGGATGATGTTCCCACGCAGGTTAATGACGCCCTTGGCATAATCGGGAAAATCCGGGAGCGGCGTGATTCCCTGCATGCTGATAATTTGTACCACATCCGAAATCGGAACGCCGAAAAGCTCGTCGTCCGTCCAAAAAGTTAGATACTTGTTTTCTGAAGCGGTCTGTTCGCCATCCCGCACAGTCCCGTCTTCCGCCAAATTGTTTTGCATGTGATTCACCTCGTAGAGTAAATTATTGCTTTCAGAAACGCCGGCAAACCGAACGATAAAACGCAGCCTCCTACAGCTGGTTTTCCTTCATCATTCGGATTTGCTCTCGCTGGCATTCAAACAGATATTTGCACAAAAGATCAAAAGTCGGCCCGGAATTTTGCAGGAACTCACATCCGTAGCCGTCTTCCTGTGCCCGTTCCACCACAAGTTTCCGGACAATTTTGCAGCTGATGGAAACAACCGAATCATACAGCTTCAGCCGAACCGACAGCCGGTTGCCCGTCTCCAACTTGATCGTGCTTTTAAAATACAGGCCGCTCAGACTCAAATCCCTGATTTTAACCGGAACGGGAGGTTCTTCCCTGTGGACATTGCCGTTATCGTCCTCGGGCAGCACTTCCGCCGTTAGATCAACCCTGACGCGAAAAAAATTCCGCTTTTCATAATCGGCTTCGCTCTGTACGTCGGAGATTCGAATAAATTCCGGCGTAGAAAGGTATACTTTTCCGACCAGCACGCGGAATCCCAACGTGCTGTTGAAGATGCTGATTCTGACGGTGGTGTTGCAGTGTACGACGGGCAGCGGGTCCGATTTGTTCACAATCTGGATTTCGTTGTCCGCTGTGCTGTCAAGATATCCGGTTAGAATCGGCTTGTTGTCCATCGCCTTGACTTCGCAGGGCGACCGGAGGTAAGTTTCAGGAAGTGGCAGCATCTGATAAGCCCCCTAAACGTTTTCCTTTCGGGATTGAATTTTTCGCTTTTATTCCACGGCGGTTTTTAAAAGCTGGTCCGCCGTCGTATGGCCGGGCTGCGATTCGGCGCCGCGGTCCGACAAGATCCGGTTGATGTCCAGAACCATTGCGGACACATTTTCAAGCGATGCGATAGCGCAGACGTAACGGTCTCCGACGCTTCTTTTGTACTTGGGCGCGTCAAAAATCTGGCTCTTTGCAATATCCCTGACATCTTTGACCGAGTCTACGATCAGTCCCGCGGTCATATCGCCGTTTTCAACGATTATGATGCTTGTCAGGTTGTCATACGGAATCGGATCCTTTAAAAATTTCAGTCTGATATCGATCAGCGGGACGATTTTTCCCCTCAGGTTGATGACTCCCTTTACATAATCGGGAAGATTCGGCATCAGGGTAATCGGCTGCAGACGGATGATCTCAACAACCTGAGAAGTCGGAAGGGCATAAGTCTGCCGGTCGATAAAAAAAGTCAGATATTTTTCCGAGGGCACGTTCTCCATCACGGAAATTGTGTTCTTTGCGCTCTTTTTTGTTCTTTTCATTCCACTCACCTTTTAGATTCGTTTCTATTCAGACGCGCTTAAAATTTCCCTATATCTATATCGTCACTTTAGACTGAAAAATTAGAAAAAGTAAAAAAACTTCTTGAAATTTTACGTGGCACGTTTTATTCCTGTTCTTTTGTGGGTTCCCGCGTCGCGTTTCCGGAGGAATCAACGTGAAAGCCAAGAAAATACACATAGATGTCTACGATCGCCCGGTACAGCTCCGGCGGAATCTGCACGCCCGCGTCCATTTTGGATAGAAGGGTCGCGAGGGAGTCGTCGCGGAAAACCGGCACGCCGTTTTTTTCGGCGATTCCGACAATCTCCCGCGCTGCGCTGCCCATTCCGGAGGCCACGACGACGGGTGCACCGTCGGAGGAATCGTCGTACTTGAGCGCGGCCGCTTTCTGAAGTTTTTCAAATTGTGACATCGACCGAACGCTTCCTTTCCATTGTTTTCTGAAGAATCAGCTCCGGAATCTGCGGCTTTTCAAAGCGCGACAGCCGGATATCGCCGAACGAAAAGCCGTTTCTGTCCAGAATCCTGGCAAGAGAGGAGGTAATCGCCCCGGTTTGCCCAAGCAGCTTTTCCGGGCAGGCAAGGGAAAGGTCGATCTTTTTGCCCGTCAGCTCAACCTTCGCTTCGAAGGAACCCAGATCCTGAATCTCAAAGCTCAGATACAGCCGCTTCGGCGGCGCCGCCGCGCCGGGAACGGCATGCCCCTCGTCGTTTCTGTCCTTTTTCTCGACCCAGATCTGCGAAAAAAGGAATCTTCCCTGAAGGACCGCGGGAAGGAACAGATGCGTAAACGGCATGTAGACGCTGTTGTCCAGAAGAAGGGCCTTGCCGATGTCGCCGACCGCCGCCTGATCCGCCCCGGAGGAACCCTGGCCGCCGTGGGACAGCAGGGCGACGAGCGAATGGAGAAAGCGGCTTTCCGGTTTTTCTTTTCCGGCCCCGGCCTCAACCGTGTCCGCGAAAAAGGAACGCATCAGGCGGAGGGTCGGCTCCGCGGTGTGGCGGCCGCAGTAGGCGGCGAGCTGCTGGAACTGCGACTGCAGGTTTTCACGCGAGCTCACGTTCAGAATGGACAGATTCTGCAGCAGCAGGGAGAGGGTTTCCCGCATCTTTCCGTAATCGCTGCTTTTTGAGACATAATCGGAGAGAAACGGAAGAATCTCCTTTTTCAGCAGATTCAGGTTCTCGTTCACAGCGCCTTCGGGGTCGGAGGTGTTCAGCTTTTCGGAAAGCAGAGCCAGCTGCTTTGCGTAATTCGTCGGAATCCGGCGCCCGATGGCGCTCAGGTTCGAGAGAATGGCATCCGTTGTTTCCTTCGCGGAGGAAAATCCGTCAAACGCTTTCAGAAACCCGGCAATTCTCAGGTCCAGCTGGGGGTCCTCGGCCTGCTGTGAAATGCGGCTCAGCAGCTGAAACAGCGGGCCGGAAAAAAGGGTGCTGTTTTTCTGCTGAAACACCAGGTCGTTGATCAGGCCGTCCTGCTCCGCTGCGAGAGACGACACCAGTTCCCTCAGCGCGGAGTTTTCGGGCAGAAAACCGGGGTTTGTCTCCATCCGGCGGACCGTATTGAGAAGCAGTTTTCCCAGCGTTTCGGAGAGCGCGGGCGTCTGCCTGAGCTGTTGAATGAATTTTCCGAATACGGAATCCCTGCTCAGCAGCAGATTCAGGGATGCCGAATCCGTGTTCTGATCCTGCGTGTTGGGTCTGTTTACCCTGGCCGGGTCCATGGGCTCAATCTGAGAGGATTGAGCGGAAGGATTCGGCTTCAGAATTCCGTCGCTGTTTGGAACAGGGGCGGTTATTCGCAGGTTTTCCGGCATAAAAGCACCTCTTTCATAAAATAGGGGAGAAATTTGTTAATTTTATTTGAAACCGGTCGATATAGATAATAAGAAATAGGGGAAATCTGTAACCGATTACCGGTATTTTTCAGGTTTTGCCTAACAGGATGGGAGAGAAACATAATATGGAAAGCGGAAACGAATCCATGCTGGACGTCTATTTGTTTGAAACCAATGATCTGCTGGAGCATCTGGACGATATTTTGATTGAAAGTGAAAAAAACAAAGAACTGGGCCAGGAAAATATCAACGAAATTTTCAGGATCATGCACACCATCAAGGGCTCTTCCGCGATGATGCAGTTTAACAGTTTGGCGACCATCTCCCACAAGATGGAAGACCTCTTCGCTTTCGTCAGAGAAAAAGGAATCGGCCAGAAGGATCTGGAGGACCTGTTTGACCTGATGTTCCGTTCGGGAGACTTCCTGAAGGAGGAAGTAAAAAAGGTTCAGGAAGGACAGCCCCTTACAACCAATATCGGCACTTTGGAGCAGGAAATTAACGATTTCCTCAAAAAGATTTCCGACAATGCCACGGTGGTTCCCGAGGCATCGGTACAGAACGAAGCCCCGAAAGAAGCTCCGGCCGTTTCCGGCTATGAAGAGAAAATCGTTAAAGAGGAATCGGAGCGAGGATTCCCTTTTGCAATCCGCGTTTCTTTTGACGAGGAAGCCCAGATGGAAAATCTGCGCGCGTTTATGCTGGTCCACAGCCTGCAGGATTCCAGCCTGGAGTTTGAATACCGCCCGCACGAGATTGAAACCGACAAAGCGACCGCCTCCGAGATTCAGAAAAACGGTTTTTACCTTTTTTTCAGCAAGGAACAGGCGCGCGACCGCGCGGTCTCTGCAGTAGAGGCGTTTACATACACGAAGACCTATTCCGTTCTGGGGGAGGCCCCGTCGGAACAGATACCCGCCGTTTCCGGATCGGCCGCCGCAGGGAAAGCCGGTGCCGGTTCGCAGCCGCAGAATGCCGCCCAGCAGCCCCATGTCCCCGTTAAGCAGAGTCTGATCAACGTCAACCTTTCCAAGCTGGACAATTTGATGGACCTGATGGGCGAAATCGTCATTACGGAATCGATGGTGACCTCTACCCCCGCTCTTCAGCAGGCCGGACTGGACAACAACTTTACAAAAGCGTCGCGCCAGCTTCGCAAGCTGACCGACGAGCTTCAGGAAATCGTCATGTCCATCCGCATGGTCCCCGTTTCCACCGTGTTCCAGAAGATGAACCGGATTGTCAGGGATATGAGCAAAAAGCTTGACAAAGAGGTTCAGTTGGTATTGGTCGGGGAAGAAACCGAAGTGGACAAGACGATTGTGGATAGCATCTCTGATCCTATTATGCACCTTGTCCGCAACGGGATGGACCACGGAATCGAAACAAAAGAGGCCAGGGCGAAAACATCCAAGCCGGAGGTCGGCACGATTACGCTTTCCGCGCAGAATACCGGCGGCGAAATTCTGATCACCGTTTCCGACGACGGCACAGGCATAGACCGGCAGGCCGTTCTCAGCAAGGCGCAGAAAAAGGGCCTGCTGAATAAACCTGCCGACGAATATACGGATCATGAAGTGAATCAGTTTATCCTGATGCCCGGATTTTCCACAAACGAAGTGGTCACGGAGTTTTCCGGCCGCGGAGTCGGAATGGACGTGGTAAAGGAAAACGTGGAGAAAATCGGCGGCGACGTCACGGTCGAGAGCACGCCGGGCCAGGGGACGAAAGTGATCTTTAAGATTCCTTTGACCCTCGCCATTGTCAACGGCATGAAAATTTCCGTGGGAGATACGATGTTTACCATCCCCATTAAAAATATTCTTCAGTCCTTCAAGGCGAAGGATGAAAACATCATGTATGATACGGACATGCACGAGATTATTATGGTGCGCGACCGTTATTATCCGGTCGTCCGCCTGCACAAGTCGTACCATCTTGACACTGAGGTGCAAAGTGTCGGCGACGGAATCATGATTCTGGTCGGGACTCACGACAATTCGTTCTGCCTGTTTGCGGACGCGCTGCTTGGGGAGCAGCAGGTGGTGGTTAAGCCGCTCCCCGCTTATCTGACGCAGTTCAAGGTGAAGAAAAGCGGAATCGATGGCTGCGCGATCCTCGGGGACGGCAGCATCAGCCTGATTCTGAATGTTCAGAATCTTTACAATGCCAGCTGAGGCGCCGGACAGGAGGCAGCATGATTCATTTAACCGACCGGGAGTTTCAGGAGCTTGTCGATTTTATCCGCGGAAATTTCGGCATTAATCTCAGTAAAAAGCGTTTATTGATCGAGGCCCGGCTTTTTTCCGTGCTCGCTGAGAAAAACATCTCAAGCTTTACGGAGTATTTCAGCCTGATTCGCAGCAACCAGGAAGAGCTGCACACAATGATGAACCGGCTGACCACGAATCATACCTACTTCATGCGGGAGCCGCGCCACTTTGAATTTATGAAAGAAGTGATTCTGCCAAAGCTAACGGAGAACCGGGCGGACAAATGCCTGCGGATCTGGAGCGCGGGCTGTTCCACGGGGGAAGAGGCCTACACGGCGATCATGGTGATGAAGGAATGGTTCGGGCCGTGTTCCGGGTGGGACTACCGAATTCTTGCGACGGATATCTCCACCAGGGTCCTTGACGCGGCCCGGACGGGAGTCTATTCCGCGGATTCCCTGCGGAATCTTCCCCCGGGCTGGGAGAAACGGTATTTCCGCAAACAGGAAGACCAGGTCTATCTTCTGAGCGAAGAGGTCAAAAAAGAGGTCATTTTTCGCAGCCTGAACCTGATGGACCCGTTTCCGTTCCGGCAGCCGTTTGATCTGATCTTTTGCAGAAATGTAATGATCTACTTTGAGCAGGAAACCAAGAACAAACTGATTCAAAAATTTTATGACAGTTTAAAGCCCGGCGGGTATCTGCTGATCGGTCATTCCGAGACCGTTCAGCGGGATACCGTGCCGTTTCGATATATTGAACCCTCCATTTATCAGAAAGGATAAGCGCTATGCCCTTTCGACCGATCAAAGTTCTGATAGCCCACGATTCGCTGATTTTCAGGTCCGTTCTGAGCGACGCAATGTCTCGAGACCCCGCGTTTGACGAAATCAGAACGGTGAGCAGCTTTTCAGAAGCCGCCTCGCTGCTGAGAACATACGAACCTGATGTGATGATAGCCGGTGCCGAACTTCGGGGCGGCGGCGCCGGGACCCTGATCAAAGAGCTGAAGATTCCCGTGGTTGCCGTTTTTCCGCCGGAAACCGATCCGGCGGAGTACCACAGGCTCGGGGCCGCAGATGTGATTCTGCTTTCAAAGAATCCGGAGAAAAAAAGCTGGGAGGCATTTTGCAGCGAGGCCTGCGTAAAAGCGAAGATCGCTTCTGCACCGGGAAAAAGCCGCGTTCTCAAAACGGCGGCGGCGCCCCCGAAAACAGCGGCTTCCCGCGTCATCGTGATCGGCGCTTCCACCGGGGGGACCGACGCAACGGCCGAAATCATCAAGCGCCTGCCCAATAATCTTCCCGGAATCGTGATTGTTCAGCACATGCCCTCTGGCTTTACGAAAATGTATGCCCAAAGGCTTAACGGGCTGTCGGGCATCAGCGTTGCAGAGGCAAGGGACGGCGACCGCGTGGAGCGCGGGAGCGCACTGATTGCGCCGGGCGGCCTCCATCTTCAGCTGAAAAAGGACGCCGGCGGGTACTATGTCAAATGCGTTCAGGGGGCGCGCGTCAACGGGCACTGCCCATCGGTGGGAGTCCTGTTCGACTCGGCCGCCAAAACAGCCGGGCGTGAAGCAATTGGGGTGCTCCTGACCGGAATGGGGAAGGATGGAGCCGAGGGCCTCCTGCATATGAGGCAGGCGGGCGCGTACACCATCGGGCAGGATGAGGCTACCTGTGTCGTTTACGGAATGCCGATGGCGGCCTATGAGATCGGTGCCGTGGTAAAGCAGGCGCCCTTGCAGCAAATCGCGGATCTTATTGTTCAGCACTTGAAATAAATCTTTACCGGGAGTTGTAGAAATTGATGAGTGTGAATTTGAAATCATCCATTCAGTCGCTTTTTCAGAGCAGAAAATCATTTCGGGCAAAATCCCGTCCGGCAGCATCGGCTGCGAAGCGGACAAAACACAAACAGGAAGGGCTGAAACGAAAGCTGCTGTTCCGGTTTATGCTGATCACGGTTTCCATCTGCGTGATTTTCGGCGGAACCACGCTGTACCTGATTTACGAAAATTCCATGAGTTTTATGAAGAGCGAAGTCGATTCGAATGCGCTGGCCTACAGTCAGGTTGTCAAAAATTCACTGGATAAATTTCAGACGTCGATCACCGACATTTCACAGGACAGCGCGCTGTTTAACAAGAGCCTGTCGAACGAGGATGTCGAGCGCGAGCTGCAGGTGCAGAGCAGGGCGCACGGCTTTTTTGCGGTCGACCTTGCCGACAGTACGGGCAAAACGCTCAGCGGCGACGACATCAGCGGAATGACCTATTTTAAAGAAGCCATGATGGGGCATTCCGCGGTTTCCAGTACTTACATATCGAAGAAAAACAGCGGTATGATGGTGACGATGGCCATGCCGATCAGCGATCCGGAGGACAACTCCATCAAAATCCTTGCGTGCTCCCTCTCCGTCGGTACGCTTAACAGCCTGATCAACGATGTGACCGTCGGAAAGACCGGCTACGGCTTTATTGTCGACGGGGACGGGAAGATCGTGGCGGACAAGAATCTGAACAACATTCTCGATTCCGTCAACTACATTGAGCTTGCCAAAAAGGATTCGTCCTATTCCGGAATGGCGGAGGTCGACAAGCATATGGCCGCCGGGAAGACAGGCGGCGAGATGACGACCCTTGAAGGAAAGCAGGTCTATGTATCCTATCTGCCGATTTCCGGCACAAGCGGGTGGTCCATCGGCGTCGTTGCCGTCAAATCCGAAATGATGGGCGGCATGTACACGGCAATTTACATCGCGCTCGCACTGATTGCCGTGTTTATTCTATTATCCATCCTGATCTCCAGCAGGATTGCCCTGCCGATCGTGAGGCCGGTGATTTCGCTCGCGGGTAGGATTGAAACGCTGGCGGACGGGGATTTGCACTCCGAAGTTCCGATTGTCCGAACGAAGGATGAAATCGAGTCCCTTTCCAAAACCTTCGGGACGACCGTGGAGTCGCTCAACGGATATATTGAAGAGATTTCCGCTGTGCTGGGGGGCATGGCTGAGGGCGACTTCACGATGACTACAAAGCGGGAATACCGCGGTGATTTCATAGCCATCAGAGATGCGCTGAATTCCATTCTCAATTCGATGAATTCCATGTTCGGCGACATCAGCGAAATGGCCGATCAGGTGGCGGGGGGCTCACAGCAGGTGGCGGAAGGCTCGCAGGCGCTTGCCCAGGGCGCGACCGAGCAGGCGGGAACCGTCGAGCAGCTTGCGGTTTCCATGAGAGAAATTACCCGAAAGGTGGACGAGAGCTCTCAGTATGTGAAAAAGGCCGATGAGATTGCTGAGAACGCGATGGAACAGGTTACACGCGGCAGCGAACAGATGAAAGATATGATTACCGCGATGACAAAAATAGAGGAATCTTCATCTAAAATAGAAAAAATCATTAAAACGATTGAAGACATTGCGTTCCAGACCAATATACTGGCCCTGAATGCAGCGGTTGAAGCCGCGCGAGCCGGCGAAGCGGGCAAGGGCTTTTCGGTTGTCGCGGATGAAGTCCGCAATCTGGCCGGAAAGAGCTCGCAGGCCGCGAAAAACACTTCCGTACTGATTCAGGATTCCATCGGCGCGGTGGCGGAAGGAAGAAAGATCGCCGACGAGACGGCTGCTTCCCTGAACGAGATTGTCGGTGGCGTTGAATCGATGGCGACCCTGTTTGGATCCATATCTCAGTCCTCGCAGGAACAGGCAAAGGCCATCAGCCAGATGAATCTGGGCGCGGAACAGATTTCCACCGTGGTGCAGTCGAATTCGGCGACCGCCGAACAGAGCGCCGCGACCAGCCAGGAGCTCAACCGCCTTGCGCAGCAGCTGAAAGCCGCGCTGAATCAGCTGAAGCTGAAAGACTGAAGACTGTTATTTTCGCGAAAAAGAGGCCCCGCCGAACGGCGGGGCCTCTAATCTGTTATTCCATAAGATCCATCGACTGACTGTACCTGCAATTTTCGGTTAAAGACTTTTTCTGCGGCCTGTCCATTTTTCTGAGGGAGGGTTTCTGCGTTAATCAATCGTCAGAATTTCGCCGCGGCTGCGGTAGAACAGAATGCTGTTCAGCCAGGGCTTCAGCGCTGGGTCGGTTTTCAGGGAGTCGTAAAATTCCGTTTCGCCGAACGAGTGCATGGGAACAACGGCCCGGGCGCCGACGGTTTTCATAAAATAGGTCAGACCGAGCAGTGCGTTTTCTTTCTGCCGCGGGTCGACGGGAAGAAACGCAACATCGATTTTCTCACCGCGCAGCGTATCGATTTGCTCCCGGTAGCGCCGCCCCATTTCTTCGTTGTCTTCCTCGGGTTCCCCATCCCAGTGCCACCAGTTCAGGTCGCCCGCGTGGTAGAGATTCAGCCCGTCAACCCGAACCAGAAACGCGACGCCCAGGTCCGTCGATTCCAGCGCGTGAACGGTCAGGTCGCCCAGGTCGACGGTTTGGCCGGGGGCGATTTTCACGGCGTCTTCCGGCGGGCGAATCTCATCCGCGACGACGTAGCGAATCTGTTTGACTGTTTTGCGCCAGCTGAAAACCCTGGGGCTGTAATGGTCCGGGTGGCTGTGGGAGGAAAACACGACGACGTTTTTCTCACGGATTTCTTCCGGGTCAATCACACCTTTGGCCAGCCCGCAGCCTTTGGGAGTATCAAGATAATAGTCAAAGATCAAAAAATGGCGGGCGGTTTCCAGAGAGAAGCCGCTGTGGTATAAATATCGGATTTCTATGCTCATCGATCGTTCCTCCGTTTTTTCCCTATTATACCACAACCCGAAAGCAGGGAATAGCTTTCAGCGGCTCATGCGGCGCTGGACCGCTTTGACCGCTTCCACAACCGGCAGAATCAGCAGGGCGATTCCGATGGAAATCAGATATTGGCGCGGAGTCAGGGATATGAGCGAAAAGGTCAGGGAGAGAAACGGCAGCTCCACCATCGCAAAGGTCAGCAGCAGCGACAGGAGCATGGTCCCAAGCAGAATCAGGTTCTGTCCGTGCAGAAGGAAAACGGAGCCCCTGCGGGAACGCAGATTAAAGGAATGGAAAATTTCGCACATCGACAGCGTCACGAAAGCCATGGTCGTTCCGGTGTCCGGCCCGCTCCCGCTGCCGGCCCAGTAAGATGCAAGGGTCAAAACGGCGACCGCGGCGCCCTGATAGAGCACGTCGGCTCCAAGCCCGTTTGCGAACAGGCTTTCACTTTTTCCTCGCGGCGGGCGGTTCATAATCCCGTGCTCCGCGCGTTCCGTCCCCAGGGCGACGGCGGGCAGGCTGTCTGTGATCAGGTTGATCCACAGAATGTGAATGGGCCGGAACAGCGAGAAGCCGAGCAGTGTTGCGGCAAAAATGGAGACGACCTCGCTGAGGTTCGAAGACAGCAGAAACTGGACGGTTTTCAGAATGTTGTCGTAGATTCTGCGGCCCTCCCGCACGGCGTAAACGATCGTGGCAAAGTTGTCGTCCGCCAGAACCATATCCGCCGCGTTCTTGGTCACATCCGTTCCCGTAATTCCCATTCCCACGCCGATGTCCGCGGTTTTCAGGGCTGGCGCGTCATTTACGCCGTCCCCGGTCATGGCGGTGACCAGCCCGAGGTCTTTCAGGGCGCGTACAATTCGTACTTTATGCTCCGGCTGAACTCTTGCGTAGGCTCCGCAGCGGAGGACAGCTTCCTTTAATTCCTCGTCTGTCAAACGGTCCAGCTCGCTTCCGGTCATCACGGGATCGCCGGGTTCCGCAATGCCGATCTGGGCAGCGATCGCCGCTGCGGTGTCGCGGTGGTCCCCGGTGATCATGACCGGGCGGATTCCGGCCCGCCGGCACTCGCGCACGGCTTCGGCCGCCTCTTCCCGCACGGGGTCGATCATGCCGGCAAGGCCCAGGAACGTCAGGCCGGATTCCAGCTTTTCGGGGGAAAGATCATCCGGCAGGGCGGGGAGCTCTTTTTGGGCGGCGGCGAGGACGCGAAGCGCCCGGTTTGCCATCTCCCGGTTGGAGCCGATGATCTTCCGCCGCAGCTCTTCCGACATCGGAACGACGGCGCCGTCCGACAACACGCTGCCGCAGCGTTTCAGAATTTCATCCGGAGCGCCCTTGGTATATTGAATCACGCCGCCGTCGGGCAGGCCGTGCAGGGTGGTCATCATCTTCCGCGCTGAGTCGAACGGGGCCTCGCCGAGGCGCGGAAATTCGGAGTCCAGAGCGTTCTTGTCGAGCCCTTCCTTCCGCGCGAATGCAACCAGCGCGTTTTCCGTCGGTTCGCCCACGATTTCTCCGGTCTGCGAATTTAGCCGAGAATCGCTGCAAAGGGCGAAAGCCCTGACTAGAAGCGGAAGGTTCCCGAACGAGTCCACAACCGTCATCCGGTTCTGCGTCAGCGTGCCGGTTTTGTCCGTGCAGATCACCTGTGTGCAGCCAAGGGTTTCCACAGCGGTTAATTTGCGGATAATGGCGCTGCGGGCCGACATTTTGGAAACGCCGATGGAGAGCACGATGGTCACAACGGCGGCCAGACCCTCCGGAACGGCGGCGACGGCAAGGCTGACCGCAAGCAGGAAAGAGTTGAGAACGGATTGGGTGCTGTAATCGTGACTGGTGAACAGGCTGAAAGCGAAAATGAACGCGCAGATTCCCAGCACGCCCAGGCTCAGCAGGCGGCTCAGCTGATTCAGCCTCTGCTGAAGCGGGGTTTCCTCATCCTTTGCTTTCGCGAGGGTATCCGCGATCTTTCCCATTTCCGTTTCCATACCGGTTGCGGTGACGACGCCGATGCCGCGTCCGTATACGGCGCTGCCGCCCAGATAAGCCATGTTTCTGCGGTCGCCGAGCGGGACGCCGCCCTCCGGCGCGGCAAGCGCGTCCGGGCTTTTGTCCACGGGGACGGATTCCCCGGTCAGCGCGGCTTCCTCGATTTTCAGGGAAGCCGATTCCAGGATACGCAGGTCAGCCGGCACGGCGTCGCCCGCCTCCAGCAGTACGATATCTCCCGTTACCAGTTTGGCGGAGGGGACCGAAAGAACCTCTCCGCCGCGCCTGACCTTGGCGCGGGAAGCGGTCATGCTTTGCAGTGCCTCAATCGCCTTTTCTGATTTGCTTTCCTGCACAATCCCGAGAACCGAGTTAAGCACAACCACAAATAAAATGACGGAGGCATCCGCGGCTTCCCCCATCAGACCTGAGATGAGCGCGGCGGCAATCAGAATCAGAATCATCGGGTTCAGAAGCTGCTCCTTCAGACGGATCAGCATGGATTTTTTTTCAGCGTCTTTCAGACGGTTTGGTCCCCACTCTTCCAGACGGCGTTCCGCCTCTTCCGGTGTAAGGCCGTCGGGGCGGCTGCCAAGCTCGTTCATCACGGCGCCGGAATCCTTCAGATAATCGTTTATGGGCGATTCCCCCCTTCGCACGGATTCTGTTCTTATCGTGTCCTGTTTTTGAAACAATTTCCGCTGTCTCCTTTCAATTTTTCAAGTTCCGGCATAGAAAAAGACCTCTGCCGGAAATCGAAATTTCCGGTAAAGGTCTTGCTTTCCAAATTAATTTGGATCGGAGGCCAGAAGCTTTCGCAACGGTTGTTGACCTTCCGAAATTCAGCTACTCCCCTTTATCGTGGGTGAATCATTTTACTATTTTCCATATCATAGCAGATCCATTTCTTGATTTAATTCTGATACGAAATAATGATGAGAAATTTGCAGCAGCCGATCTCTTGACATGCACGAAAAGGCGCTTTATACTTACTTAGAACCTTATCAAAACAGGTAATCCGGCTATTTTCGACCCTTGCTGGAACACATCCTGAAAACAGCAGGGAGATTGAAAATGTTATCGTTATTTCTCAGTGTTTTGCTGAAAGTGGCCGTCCTTTTTTTCATGGTGGCCGCAGGTTATTTCTGTGGAAAACTGAATCTGATTTCTGACGGCGGAGCAAAGGAGATGACCGCCGTCCTTTTTTGGATTGTCACCCCGTGCCTGGTGATTGCCTCCCTGCAGAGCATGATCGGGAAAGTCGGCGTCGGCAGCATCTTTCTTTCCGGCGCGCTGTCCGTCGTCAGTATTGCGGTCGGCATCGGAGTCAGTTTTCTGCTGTATCGAAAGCATCCGTCGGAACGCCGAAGAATTCTTCGTTTCGCGGTCTCCTATTCCAACTGCGGTTTTATGGGGCTCCCGCTGGTGAGCGCGGTCCTCGGCGAGCAGGGGGTCGCATACGCCTCCATGTTTATCGCCGCGTTTAATCTGTTCGTCTGGACGCACGGCGTATCGTGCATGAAGAAGGAACCGGGCATCGATTATAAAAAGGCGATTCTGAATCCGGGAATCATTGGACTTGCAATTGGCCTTGCTCTTTTTGTGCTCTCGGCCCGCCTGCCGGAAGTGATTCTGTCCCCGATGGAATATTTTTCAGACCTGAATACGCCGCTTGCCATGCTGGTGGTCGGGGTTTATATTTCAGAGATTCCGCTGAAAGAACTTTTCGCCGATACCGATCTGTACCATCTTTCGCTGATCCGGCTGCTGGTGGTTCCCGTTCTCTGCTTTTTCATTTTGCTGCCTCTGCATGTTGACCGGACGATTTTTACCACGCTGCTGATTCTTTCCTCCGCGCCGTCCGCCGCCAATTCGGTGATGTTCGCGGCGCAGTTCGGCGGCGACACAAGGCTGGGCTCCAAAGCGGTGGCGCTGACAACGCTCTTTTCCGCACTGACGATGCCGCTTTTTCCGATCCTCGTGGATTGCTTTTACTGATTCTTGCCCCAAAAAAGAGGTCCGGTTCCGATCTGCTCGGGACCAGGGCCTTTTTTCATTTTCGCGGTGTTTTGCATGAGCTTTGCAACAACTCACTTACGGTATATTTAACATAAAAAATACAGTTTGTATTATAATTCGACCGGTTATGTTGAAAATCAGGACGAAACGTCAGAATTGTATTGGATGCGTTGTCCTTCCCCAGAATCCTTTTGCAATCGGCAGGATTATTTAACAATCCGTATTTTACTTCCGTTTACTCCTTTTTGTATAACAATTTGACGGTCGATTTGTTCCCGGAGTTCAGCGACATGAGAGATAATGCCGACCAGCCGGTTTCCTTCCGCGAGACCGGCCAGAGTCGCGATTGCCTGTTGGCGGGATTCCTCGTCCAGAGAACCGAACCCTTCGTCAATAAACATGGTTTCAATCCGGACGCCTCCCGCGAAGCTTTGGACGACGTCGGACAGTCCGAGCGCGAGCGAAAGCGACGCCTTGAAGGATTCCCCGCCGGACAAAGAGCGGACGTCCCTCGTTTTGCCGTTGTAATTGTCCAGAACGTCGATTTCCAGCCCGGAGCGGGAGCGCAGGTCGGAGGAATTTTGGCGGCGGAGCAGAACGTACCTGCCGTTCGTCATTCCGGATAGCCGTTGATTTGCCTGCTCCAGAACACGGGTAAAATACGCCGCCTGAACATACTGCTCAAAGTCGAGTTTCTGTTTTCCGCTCTGTTCTCCGTTGGCGGTTCTGGAAAGGCCGCGCACGCAGGCGTACTGCTCTTCCAGCTCCATTCGGCTTTTCAGTGCTTCCGCAATTCGCTCTTCAACTCCGCGGTTCTGCTGCAGCCGGGCGGAAAACGTGTGGAAAGTATTTTCCCTTGACAGCTGATGTTCCTGCTCTTCGGCGAGTTCCCGTTCCAGCGCGGTTAAGTCGGCGGGCGTTTTTCCGGCGGTTTCTTCCGTGAGACGGCGGACGGCGTCCTCCGTCCGGATCCAGTCGTCCCGATAGTCCGACTGATGCTGGCGCAGCGCCTCCATCCGCTCGGCGGGAAAAACGCAGCCAAGGTATTCTTCTTCCGTGTGGAATCCGGATTCGGTCAGACGGAGCCGGTATTCCTGTTCCAGCTCCTCCGCCTGCCCGCGGGCGGTTTCCAGCTTTCTGCGGTTGTCGGAAAGGACCGCTGCCGCTCCGTCCCGGTCACTGAGGCAGGAACGGTAGGCGCTTTCCGATTTTTGAAGCGCCTGCTTCATTTCGTCGAGCCTGCCGCTCAGTTCCTTCAGGCTTCGCCGTGCCTCCTCCTCCGTCGGGAAAGGGAGAGAGGCTTGTACGGAAGAGGCCTCGGCCCGCTTCGCTTCCAGCGATGCCGTCAGGGTGTTTTTTGCTTCGCGCCGTGTTTCCAGTTCGAGGCCGGCAGCTTCCAGACCTTCCTCGGCCCGGCGCAGTTGCGCGGAGCATTCCGCTTTTCTTTTGCACCGCTGTTCCTGGACTTTCAGGTTTTCCAGCGCGCGCCTCCGAGTCTGTTCGGCCTGCGAACCGGCCTCGCGCGCCCGGCGTTCCAGAGCCTGCACGTTTTCGTCGCCCGTGACGCTGCCAAGAAGGTCGTCGACGGACTTCCGAAGGTTTTCCCGGTCGGACAGAATCCGTGTTTCCGCGGCTTTCAGCCTGAGACCGGAGCTTTCCAGAACGCTGTGCAGACGGTCCCGCTCCGCTTTCAGTTTTCGCAGCTCGTCTTCCGACACGGCCGAAGCGTCGGTTGCCGCGGGGCGCGGGTGGCTGAGCGAGCCGCAGACGGGGCAGGGATCGCCCTCTTTCAAGGCGGACGCAAGAATTCCGGCCTGCTGCCGCAGAAAAGCCTGTTCCGCCAGATCGTAGGCGGCGTTTGCCTCCCGATAGCCGGATTCCTCTTTCAGATACCCGGAACGCATCGACCGGTACCCGTCAATCAGCGTCCGGATTTTTCCGACGGAGTCCAGAATGCCGGAAAGAACTTCGCAGGTTTTGCGGGATGCTTTTTCCTCCGTTTTGGCGGCGAGGCGTTCTGTTTCGGCGTCCGCGAGCGTTTCGAGTTCCGCCCGTAGCCGGTCGCGCTGCGACGCGAGAGTTTTCTTCTTTTGCTCCAGATGATCCAGCAGTTTGTCCTGCTCCTCACGGGAACGTTCCAGCTCCGCGGCCTGCCGTTCCAGAGCGTTCGCTTTTTGGTAGCCCGGCAGCGCGGCGGTAAGGGTTGCGATCCTGCCCGCGAGCCGTTCGCGTTCGGGCTCTTTTGCCCGTTCCGCTTCCGCAGCCGCGTTCAGCCCGGCAAGAGCGCCGTCCGCCTCGGCGACCTTTTTGGTTAACGCGGCGATCTCTTCTTCCAGAATATGCACGGCGTTCTTTTCCCGAAAAAAGGACAGCCGCGCGGGGGTGACGCGGGATTCGGCCAGCTCGGCGGCGCGGAGAAGCTTTGCCTGCCGCTCCGTTTCCTCACGCTGCTCCAGCAATTCCGCCCGGTGCTTTTGTGCCGATCCCAGCGCGGTAAACGTCTGCGCGGTCTGCCGCGCGGCGGCGAGGGCGGCAATCAAGCCGGAGGTTTTCTCCCTTGCCGCCGCGAGGTCGCTTTCGGCGGCTTTTCGCTTCAGGCTGTTCTCCCGGTTTTCTGCGCGGAGAAGCTCCAGCACCCGGGGAATCAAGTTGACGTCTTTGTCGCCAAGGCAGGAGGAGAGGGCCTCGCGAAGCGGGCCGTCTTCTTCGGGGCGGATTAGTGCGGCGTCCTGCAGAATGCCGCGCGTCCCGTCTTCCCAGCCGTGTCTCAGCTCCAGCTCCCGCTGTTTCAGCAGTTCTTCCATGCGGCGGAACAGATCAGTGGAAAACACGCGGCGGAAGATTTCCGCCCGCTCGCTGCTTTCGGCGAGGAGCAGGTCCAGAAATTCCCCCTGCGCGATCATGGCCAGCTGCTTGAACTGCCGGTGGTCGATGCCGAGCAGGCGGATCACTTCCCGCGTGACATGGGAGCTGCCCGTCCGGACGGAGCCGTCCGGCAGGGTGAGAACGGCGTCCGCGTTTTCCGCCGTTTCCCCGGCACCGTTCTTTTTGGGACGGAGGTAACGGGGATTTCTGAAAATTTTGTATTCCTTCCCCGCATGGGAAAAGGTCAGTTCCACAAAGGTTTTGGTTTCCGGCGAGGCAAAATTGCTGCGAAGCGTGTCCACGGTGCGGGTGGAACCGCTCACGTCGCCGAACAGGGCGAATGAAATCGCGTCGAAAATCGTGGTCTTGCCCGCGCCGGTATCCCCGCAGATCAGAAATAATCCGCCGGAGCCAAACTCCCGCAGAGGAACTTCCACACGCCCGGCATAGGGACCGAACGCGCTGACGACAAGATCCAGCGGCTTCATACGGTTTCCTCCCCGGCTTTTTCTATGATTTTGCCGATGATTTCACGCTCCCGTTTGGACATCGGCGATCCGCTGCGGTCCCGGTAAAATTCCTCGAACAGCTGCATCGGCGTTCTGCGGGAAGGGTCCCCCGCCGCAGCTGTTCCGGAGTTTTCGGCGTTCATCCTCCTGTTTTCAAAATCAATTCGCATCAGGTTGGGGTAGACGGCGCGAAGTTTTCCGGCCGGGTCCGCGATTTCGTCTTCATCGGTCAGAACCGCGCGGATATAATCCTCCGGGTTTGCGCCCGCGACGGTCTCCGGGGCGGTCAGCTCGGCGATCGGGCCCCGGATTTCCCGCATGTCGCGCAGCGGCTTTAAGGGGATTTGGGTCAGCTCCAGCTTTCCTTTTTCCCCCAGCTCGATCACGGTCACGCTCTTTTTCTGCCGTGCCTCCGAAAACGAATATTTCAGCGGCGAACCCCCGTAGCGCACGGAATCCCGTCCAATCTTCTGGGGACCGTGCAGGTGGCCGAGCGCGACGTAATCGAATCCGTCAAAGGCGGAAGCGTCCACGCTGTCGAGGCCTCCGACGGAAACCGTCTCGCTGTCGCAGCGGAGCGGCTCGCTGGAACCGCTGATGACAAACTGATGGGCGACGAGAATGTTCCGTTCGTCGGGACAAAGAGCCGCCGTTTCAATCGCCGCGCGAACCGCGCCGTCGTAGCTGCCCGTTTTTTCCGCGCCGAAGAAAGGCTGCGCGGCGGCCGGGCGCAGGAACGGCAGAAGATAAATATGTACGGCGCCGAAGGAATCGGAAAGATCGGCGCGGGGGACGGTCCCCTGAAACGTTCCCGCGATGGTGACGCGGTGCTCGCGCATAATGCGGCTGCCGAAATCAAGCCGCTCCGGAGAATCGTGGTTTCCGCTGATGGCGAAGACCGGGATTCCGCGCCCGGCCAGCTCGGTCAGGAAGTCGTCCAGCAGCGTGACGGCCTCCCCGACCGGAATGCTCCGGTCGTAGAGGTCTCCCGCAATGAGGACGGCGTCCGGCTTTACGTCCCCCGCAATTCCCACAATCTGTTCCAGAATAAAACGCTGGTCGTCCAGCATGCTGAACTCGCAGACGCGTTTGCCGATGTGAAGGTCGGAAAGATGAAGCAGCTTCATCGGATCAGTCCAGAATCTCGATCCAGTATCCGTCCGGGTCGGCGATAAAATAAAGGTCCATGTCGTGGTTTTCGTAGCAGATGCAGCCCATTTCCTGATGGAGGGCATAAGCGGCTTTTTTATCCGGAACCCTGACGGCAAGGTGGATTTCATTGTCGCCGAGGTTGTAGGGCTCCCTGCGGTCGCGGTACCAGGTCAGCTCCAGATTGTAGTCGGTCTGACCGTCGCCCAGAAAGACGATGATAAACGAACCGTCCGGGGCGTTTTTCCGGCTCACTTCTTTCAGGCCGAGCGCGCGGCTGTAAAAATCAAGGCTTTTCTCCAGATTCAGTACGGTGAAATTGGTGTGCAGAAATCTTGCGTTCATGAAATTACCTCCTATAATCCTTCCAAAGGGATTTAATTCAAATAGATTGACGGCGTCTAACCGCCTGACAGAGGAGTGGAACCAATCCCGGCGATGTCCTTGAGGACTTCCCCGGCGAGGATCATCCCGGCGACCGGGGGGACAAACGGAACGCTGCCCGGAATCGCCCGGCGCGCGGTGCAGCTTCTCTGCGTGCCCGGCGGGCAGACACAGTGATCCCGGCAGCTGATTTCGCCGTCGTCGATCGGCTGAAGCGGCGGCTCCTTCGAGTAGACGACTTTCAGGGATTTTACCCCGCGCGCTTTCAGCTCCCGGCGCATCACCCGCGCGAGCGGGCAGACGCTGGTTTCATAAATGTCCGCGACCTCGAAGCGGGTCGGGTCCAGCTTGTTGCCGGCGCCCATGCAGCTGATGACCGGAACGCCGGCCTGTTTCGCGCGCTGAATCAGTTCCAGCTTCGCGGTGACGGTATCCACCGCGTCGATGATATAATCGTATGCGGAAAGGTCGAAATCCCCGGCGTTTTCCGGGGTGTAAAAGCACTGGTGAAGCTCAACCCCGCAGGCGGGGTTGATTTCCAGAATGCGGTCGCGCATGGCCTCCACCTTCGGGATCCCGATGGTTTTGCGGGTGGCGTGAATCTGCCGGTTCAGGTTTGTCAGGCAGACGCGGTCGTCGTCGAACAGCGCGAGGTTTCCGATTCCGGCCCGGGCAAGGGCCTCGACGGCATAGGAGCCGACCCCGCCGATGCCGAATACGGCAACCGCCGAATTGTTGATTTTTTTCATGGCTTCGCTCCCCAGCAGAAGCTGAGAGCGTGAGAATTGATCCAGCATGGGTTCCTCCGGTTCAGTCAAGATAAAACGGCGTGGAGAGATAGCGTTCCCCGGTGTCCGGCAGAAGAGCGACAATCTGCTTTCCCTGGTTTTCAGGGCGCCGGGCGAGCAGGTTTGCCGCCCAGACGGCGGCCCCGGACGAAATGCCGGTCAGAATCCCTTCCCAACGGGCGAGTTCCCGTCCGGTGCGGTAGGCGTCCTCGTCCTCCACCGGGATGATTTCATCCAGAAGGTTTGTGTCGAGCGTTTCCGGAACGAACCCGGCGCCAAGGCCCTGCAGCTTGTGCGGCCCCGGTTTTTTGCCGGAGAGAACCGCGGACTCGGCGGGCTCCACCGCCACAATCCGTACCTCCGGTTTTTTTTCCTTCAGGTACTGCGCGACTCCGGTAATCGTTCCGCCCGTTCCGACTCCGGCAATGAAGATGTCTACGCCGCCCTCCGTGTCCTTCCAGATTTCCGGCCCTGTTGTTTCACGGTGCGCGCGCGGGTTGGAGGGATTGGAGAACTGGCCGGGAAGGTACGAATCCGGCGTTTTTTCCCGGAGTTCAGCGGCTTTGTCGATGGCGCCCTGCATTCCCAGGCTTCCATCCGTCAGGACCACTTCGGCGCCGTAGGCTCCCAGCAGCTTCCTGCGCTCGATGCTCATGGTTTCCGGCATGGTCAGAATGACGCGGTATCCTTTGGAGGCCGCGACCGACGCAAGCCCGATTCCGGCGTTGCCGCTGGTCGGTTCGATGATGATCGAACCGGGCTTTAACAGGCCGGCCCGCTCCGCGTCCTCGATCATGTATTTCGCAATGCGGTCCTTTACGCTGCCCGCCGGATTCAGGTAGTCCAGCTTTGCGAGGACGGTCGCTTTCAGCCCGTGCCGGCACTCATAATTTGAAAGTTCCATCATCGGGGTATTCCCGATCAGGTCTGTAACGCTTTTCGCGATCAAATGTACCACCCCTGTTATTCTCATATTTTCAGGCTTTTATTTCACTTATTATAGATTTCTTTTCCGTTCCCTGTCAATGCCGGATGCAATTAAAAAATAGAAAAATACTATGTTTTCGACGGGGAATACTTGACTTAAAAGAAAAGTTTCGATATGATTGATTTGAATTATAATGAAAGTTTGCAAAAGGAGCGCGCTCGAATGAGAATCTCGTCAAAGGGAAGGTACGGCCTGGCCGCAATGGTCTGCATGGCTCAGGGCTACGGGAGCGACGCCTGTATTACAATTATCAGCCTGTCGGAACGGCTGGGGATTTCCAAAATATACCTGGAACAGGTTTTTTCCCTTCTGAAACGCGGGGGGCTGGTGCTCGCCATTAAAGGGGCGCAGGGCGGGTACAAGCTGTCAAGGCCGCCGCAGGAAATTCCCGTTTATGAAATACTCCTGGCGCTGGAACAGTCTCTGTTTGAAAAAACGGCGGAGTCCGTGACACAGAAGGCGGAAAACATCGAAAAGGCAATGCAGGCGTCCGTCTTTTCCGTGCTGGACAGCACCGTCGAAAAGGCCCTCGGCAAAATAACGCTGCTCGATCTTCAGACCGAAGCGGAAAGGCAGAAGCAGGATACCAGCTACATGTTTTATATTTGAGCATTTGTTCTTGTATGGAAAGATGAGTCCCCCGCCGCGTGGATTTTTGGGCCGCGCGGCGGGGGATTTTTATTTTCTTACAAAAATATCCGGGCCGTTTTACGGCGAACCGTGAGCCTGCGCGGAAAGCGATTCCAGCTTTTTTCTGTCCAGAATCCGAATTTCTCCCCGGGAGAGCGCCACCAGCCCTTCGGACTGGAAATAGCGGAGCATCCGTGTGACGACTTCACGCGCGGTTCCCATGTTCTTGGCGATCTCCTCATGCGTCGTCGGCAGGCGGTCCCCGCCGCTGATCGCGGATTCCTCCAGCAGGAACAGGGCCAGCCGCCGGTCGAAGCTCATAAACAGAATCTGCTCCAGCAGCCAGACCACGTCTGAAAAACGCGAGGAAAGCAGCTGATTTGTGTAATCCGACACGGCAAGGGAGTTCTGGTTCAGGTCGTTGTAAACGGCGGTGGGAATCAGAATGGTTTCGCTGTTCTCGACGGCTTCGATGAAGACGTCGAACCGGATGTTTTTGAGCATGCAGGAGGCGGAAAAAATGCAGATGTCGCGCTCGAACAGGCGGAATAAAGTAATTTCCCGTCCCGTATCCGAGAGAATGAAAGTTCGCACCTGGCCGCTTTTCACGACGAACAGGCCGGTGCAGTCGGCTGCGCCGTTGTGCAGGCTGCTGCCGCTCGGGTGGGCGCGCATCGCCGCGGAGGACTCGACCAGCTTTCTTTCCCGTTCCGACAGACGGCCCCAGAACGGAAGCGAGCGGCGAAGAAACAGCAAATCGGATTGATTCAGAGACACGGCGATCCCTCCTTCATTTTCCGTCATACCCCGGCTGACGGAGCCTTATGGTTCTTCCCGGTCCGTATTTGCCGATTCCAAGGGTTCCGGGACGAAATCCGCATCCGATTCACGGCTTTCACCGTTTCGGATAAATCCGTTCAATTTGCGCAGGAACGGAAGCGTGATGAACAGCGCGATGAGAAAGGTGAAGCAGTCCGCGATGGGCTGGCTGATCTGAACGCCTAGAAGCCCGAGGAACTGGGGCAAAATCAGAATTGCCGGCAGAAAACAGAGCCCCTGCCGCAGAACGGCCAGCCAGGTTGCCTGTTTCGGTTTCCCAATGGACTGAAAGAGCATATTCGAAACTATCACAAAGGTTTGCAGCGGCATAATGGCGCACTGTGCCCGGAACGCGAGCGTGCCGATCGCGATGACCTGCGGGTCGTCCCGGCGGAAGAGCATCATGATCTGTGGGGCGAAGACGAAGGAGAGCGAGCACAGAATCAGCAAACCGAAGAATCCGACCTTCACACAGAACCAGAACGCCTGTTTCAGGCGGGAGTAGCATTTGGCACCGTAGTTATATCCCGCCACAGGCTGAAAGCCCTGACCGAAGCCGAGCAGAGCGGCAAGCAGGAAGAAAAAGGCGCGTCCGACAATCGACATGGCCGCGACGGCGGCGTCGCCGTATATCGCGGCGGAAACATTCAGCGCGATGGTCGCGATACTGGCGAGCCCCTGACGGAAAAAGGAGGGCATGCCGGTTTTCAGGATTTCGGAATGCATACTCCATTTGTATGAAAAATGCTTGAAGCTGATTCCGACAATTGTTTTGCGGCGGATGTAGTTGAAAATCAGGATGACAAAGCTGACGGATTGGCCGATCACGGTTGCAATCGCGGCGCCCGCGATTCCGAGATGGAACGTAAAAATCATCAGCGGGTCCAGAATCACGTTCAGGATGCATCCGACGGAAATCCCGACCATGGAGAAAAACGCTTTGCCCTCCGCGCGCAGGTCGTTGTTCATGACAAAGGTCGCGCCCATAATCGGGGCGCCGTAAAGAATATACTGGGCGTAGCTTTGGGCATAGGGGAGGATGGTATCCGTAGCGCCGAGAAAGCGCATCAGCTGGTCGCTGAAAATCAGCCCGGAGATCGTGATGACAAAGCCGACCATGATGGAAGTAAAAAAAGCGGTGGAAGCGGCCTGGGTTGCCTCGGAGTTCCGCTTTTCTCCCAGATAGCGGGAAATCACCCCGCCGGAGCCCATGCCCAGCATAAACCCGACCGCCTGAATGATCGCCATCAGCGAAAAGACGACGCCGACGGCGCCGGTCGCGCTGGTGCCGAGCTGACTGACAAAGTACGTGTCTGCAAGGTTGTAAGCGGCGGAAATCAGCATGCTGACAATCGTCGGGCCTGCGAGGGAGCAGATCAGACGAGGAACCGGTGTTTGTGTCATTTTTTCAAATTGTTTGCGTGCGTCTGTTGTCAAAGGCATAAAATAACTTCACTCCGTCCTGTGGAAAGATGATTTGGATGCAAAGGGGACGGCCTGTGTATGGGTCAGTCCGCATAAAGGGGAGTCACTCCCGCATTTGCCATGAGCGTGTCACGGTCCTGCTGGGTGGCGCCGTAATAATAGTTATGGTCGGTCCCGGTCGCGAAATACAGGTAATCCGTGTCCGAGGGGTGGGCCGCGGCGTAAAGGGCGCCCGCGCCCGGATTGGAGATCGGCCCGGCCGGAAGACCGGGGCTGCGGTTGGGGTATGTATTATAGTATTTGTTATATTTGTCTCCAAACTGCGGAACCAGATACAGGTTGCAGTAATCCCGCGTGGAATCCGCCTGGAGGATCATGCCGGTTTTCAGCCGGTTATGGAACACGGACGACACCTTTCTCATATTGTCCGGGTCGTCGGCTTCCCGTTCGATGATGGAGGCAAGCGTGACGAGCTGGTCGGTCGTCATGCCGGAATAGGAGTATTTGTCGCCGATCTGCTGCTCCGCGTTGCGCAGGAATTTTCCGACGGCGTCCTGCGGCTTCATTCCGACGTAAAACTCGTATGTGTCCGGGTACAGATAGCCCTCCAGCCGATAGCAGCGGTTCGGACTGCTCCCGATCTTGGCAACGAGGGAATAATAGCTGAAGTCATAGGCCTGTGCCGTGCTGATAAAGTCCTTGCTGCTGCAGACCCCGTTTGCTTCCAGCCGCGCCGCAACCTGGGGAAGGGTAAACCCTTCCGGAATCGTGACCTTGACGGTCTTCGGCTTCTCCTCCGATGAAGGAGTTTTTGAGCCGGAAGCCGGAGAAGACGTTTTCGAGGAATCGGAGGAGGATATGGCTTGCGATGATGCGGCGGAGGAACCCGAGCCGGTGGAGGCCGCCGAATCCGCGCTGCCGGAGGCCGGGGAGGAATCGAAAGAAGATTCCGCGGCTCCGGTGGACGTCGTCGGGGAAGAGGGCGCCGCGCCGTTCCCGGAGGAACAGGCGGCCGTCAGACTGAAAACGAGGACAAAAAGAAACGCGAGGATTTTTTTACTCATAAAATGGTTTCTCCCAGAGGGGCCCGGACGGTCGCGGGCCGGATCGGCGGTTTGCGAACAGGTTGATTTCATTATTATAAAGCACCGTGTTGAATTTTACAACGGTAGCGAAATGGAAGAAACCCCGCCCGAGCCGGTTACACAACCTGAAAGAGATAAAATTTCAAATAAGATGTTTCCGGAACATTCCAGAGAATCGGGTGGTCCGGCGCCTGCTGGCGGGCCTCGATCTGGCGCAGCGAAACCTGCGCGTCCGCCGCGGCGCGGCGGATCACGTCGCGGAACAGCTCGTCCGTCATGAAGTGGGAACAGGAGCAGGTCGCAAGGTATCCCCCACGCGGCAGGAGCTTCATCGCGCGGTAATTGATTTCCCGGTATCCGCGGGAGGCGTTTGCGACCGTTTTTCTGGATTTGGTAAAGGCGGGCGGGTCGAGTATGACGAAATCATAGCTTCCTTTTCCGTTCTCGGCCAGGGAGGGCAGCAGATCGAACACATTGACGGCTTCAAAGGACATCCGGTCCGAAAGGCCGTTGCGCCGCGCGTTTTCCTTTGCCATGGCGATCGCGCTTTCCGAAATATCCACCGCGTGTACCTGCTCCGCTCCGGCGCGGGCGGCGTTCAGCGCGAACGAGCCGGTGTCGGTAAAGCAGTCCAGCACCCGTTTTCCGCGGCTGATTGAGGCGGCCGCCCTGCGGTTGTATTTTTGGTCGAGAAAAAATCCCGTTTTCTGTCCGTTCGCGAAATCGACAGCATATTCAATCCCGTTTTCGCGGATGACGGTTGTCCCGGAATCCGGCGCGGGCAGTCCGTTCAGCGGAAAAAACCCGCGCCCCTGCTCCATTCCCTCGAGGTTGCGCAGGCCGGAATCATTGCGCTCGTAGATTCCGTCGATTTTCTGGCCGTCCTCCGTCAGAATCCGGTGCAGCAGCCGGAACAGCATCGGCTTGATCTGCTCGATTCCGCGCGACAGGGTCTGAGTCACCAGAATGTTTTCAAACCGGTCCACGGTCAGTCCCGGAAAGAAATCCGCCTCTCCGAAAATAATACGGCAGCAGGCCAGGTCCTCTTTTCCCAACACGGCTTTGCGGTATTCCCACGCATAGCGCAGCCTGCGTTCGTAGAACGCCTCGTCGAACCGGTCGTTCGAGTTGCGGGAAATCAGCCGCACGCGGATTTTGGAATGCGAATTGAAAAAGCCGGTGCCCAGGTAGGTGCCGCGCCTGCCGACCACGTCCGCAAGTTCGCCGTCCCCGCAGGGGTCTCCGCCGGTGATTTCGGTGTCATAGATCCACGGATGCCCCGAAAGGATGCCGCGCTCCGCTTTCTGTGTAACAGTCAGTTTCGGATAGCTTCGTTCCTGATTCATTTAGAAATAACCCCCGCATTGGAAAGACGGGCGCAGCACCCCGCCGCGCCCGCCTTTGTTCTTATGCTGAACAATATATTATTTGAATTTCACAGCGGTCCCGTAAGCCATGACCTCCGCCGCGCCCTGCATGACGGAAGAAGACGCGTAGCGAATGTTGACAACGGCGTCCGCACCCATGGATTCCGCTTCTTCGGCCATGCGTTTGGTGGCCAAAGCGCGGGCATTGTTCATCATATCGGTGTAGGATTTCAGTTCTCCGCCGACGATGGATTTGAATCCCTGCGTAATGTCCCGCCCAAGGTTTTTGGACTGGATGGTGCTCCCCCTGACAAGGCCGAGCATTTCAAACTCCTTGCCCGTAATGTAGTCAGTATTTACCAAGATCATCTTCTTCGCCGCTCCTTATTTCCTTAATTCTTTCTGCCAGAACAAATACGGCAACGCCGATCAGCGCGGCCGGGATCAGTCCCGCGATGATTTTATACAGTACCGGAAGGCCCGGCACCATGGCAAACCCGAGAAGCCATAAAAGGAAAACGGCTACCGCGGCCACGGTAATCACAATCGGCGCGATCATTTTTTTCCAGTGCATGAAAGCTCCCTCTTTTTCGGCAACTTTTAAGTTTCCGAATCTATTGTATTCCACTTTCGTTTTTATTATAACACGGATTAAAAACTTTGCAACGATTCTGTTTCGATGTTTGAAGCGATTCTTTACAGTTTTGTCTTATCTGTTGAATTCGGTCGGAAAATAAGTTATAGTGAAAAGGCAGAACATTTCGGAAATATTTAACAGGAGGCAACATCAATGAAAAAGACAGGCTGGATTCTATTAATTGTTTTAGTCGTAGCCATTTGCGGAGGCGTCCTTCTGTTTAACGGATATCATCCGGCGCAGAGCCCGTCGGCGTCATCGGACGCCGGTTCAGCATCCGCTCCGTCGTCCTCTGTCTCTTCGGAAACTCCTTCCTCCGCGTCGGAACCGGAAAGCGTTTCAAGCCTGACGGACGACCAGATTACGGAAAAGATCAAATCGGAGATTCCGCTGGACTGGAAGAAATACACGCTCAAAGAGCAGACGGACAAGCCGGTTTCGGTCGGCGGCGTCACCTACCGCACCTATGCCGCCTGGGATGATGATTACACGGAAGGCCCTTTGATTCTTTACAGCCCGAAGGATGGAAAGCTGTACACTTATACTTATAAAGACACGGCGCCGATTCTTGCCGCCCAGGACCCGGCGTTCGACAAGACGGAGCATACCGTTACGGGCGTTGTAAAGGACGGTGCCATGATGAGCGTGCAGATTCACACGACGGATGGCAGCGACCTGACGATCCGCAGGCTCGGCGTGGATCTGGTCAATCTGGACGATGGCTTCAAGGTCGGCCAGAATGTGAAAGTGACCTATACCGGCGTTTACAAGGGGAATGATTCCCAGCGAATGTTTGTCAAGAAAATTGAAGGAATTCAGTAACCGGCTGAAAGGCCGACGCGCCCGGATCGGCAATGTCGTTCCGGGCGCGTGTTTTACACGTTTCCTTCGTAGACATATTTCAGATTTCGGCGGGCGACTTCCGCGAGGGAGCCGACGGTGCCGACCGGCGTCGGGAATTTGTCGGCCAGCTTGTACCGCGGGAAGAACCGCGTGACGTGCAGCGGAATTTCAGGGTTCACTTCCGAAAGCCATCCCGAGAGGAGGTCCATTTCTTCCGCGGTATCGTTTTCACCGGGAATAATCAGCGTGGTTACCTCCACGTGGCAGACCTCCGACGCGATAGAGATGGCTTGCTTGACTTCGTCCAGACCCCCGGAAATCCTTCGGTAAAATTCCGGGGAGAAACTCTTTAAATCGATGTTCACCGCATCCAGCATGGGCAGCAGGCGACGGAGGGTCCGGGGGTTGACGTACCCGTTGGTGACCGCTACGTTTTTCAGGCCGTTTTTCCGGTTGAGCCGCGAGCAGTCCAGAACGTATTCCGGGCAGATGAGCGGTTCGTTATAGGTAAATGCAATGCCGATATTTCCGGCTGCTTTCAGTTCCAGCGACTGGTCGGAAAGAACCTTCGGGGAAAGGTACTCCGCCCCGGAATCCTCCCCCGGCCTGACCATGGAAATGGCGTGGTTCTGGCACCCGGGGCACCGCAGGTTGCACCCGTAGCTGCCGACGGAAAGAATACGGTTGCCCGGAAAAAAACGGCGAAGCGGCTTTTTTTCCACCGGATCCAGAGCGATGGCCGTGACGCGGCCGTAGCTGTCGGCGGATATTTTGCCGCCCTGATTGGAACGCGCGCCGCAGAATCCGGTCTGCTCCTCTTCCAGAGCGCAGAGATGGGGGCATACATCGCAGACAATTCGACTCATGTGTGACGCACCACCTCAAATCTCTCCATGGAATAGGGCTCGTCTTCCCGGATCCCGGCCTTGCCGAGCGCGATTTTCACCTGTTCCCGCGGCGTTGTTACGCCGGGCAGGTTCGGCAGCAGCAGGCCGCACCGTTCGCCGCTTTGGACGATGACCCCGTACCGTTCGGCGTCGAGATCGCCGAAGGAGCCGGCGGGCTCCGGTTCGCCCAGAACATCGACGCTGTAAACCAGCGCCGGCAGTTCCTCCTCGCCGACCGGGTCAAACCTCGGGTCCCGCAGGCCGGCGCTGATTGCGTTTTGAATGATTTCCTCCGCAACGCAGCTTTCCGTCGCCTGAATCGTGCCGATGCAGCCGCGCAGCCGTCCGCCCTTTTTCAGGGAGACAAACACGCCCGCCCGCCTCTGCGTCAGCTCAGGGGGGAGCCCCTCCGGCAGCGGGACGCGGCGGCCTTCAATCACGCGGGTTCCCAGCGAAAGCCGCGCGAGCCGGACGTATTCGTCCTCGCGTTCTTTTCTCTGGGAAAGGGCTTCTTTCTCCCGCTGTTCGAACTGATCCCCGAACCGGCGGAGGTTGTCCGGCCCGAGGGGAGTGTAACCGCAGACCGCGTAGCCGACGCCGAACGGCCCTTCATAAGAGAGAAACTCCGGCGCCACGGCAAGCCCGTCGAACGCTCCGGCCAGAACCTGAAACGAGGGCAGACCGCACTGCGCGGCAGCTTCGCAGAATTCCGGGTCAAACGCCAGAAAGCGCAGGAAGTCCCCTTCTTTCATTGCCTGAGTCAGCTCGCGGTCAAACCGGGGACCCTCCGGAGCGAAGCCGTAGGGCCCGTCTTCCCTGAGGCGGTGGGAAAGGTCGCCGCTCGCGACCAGTACGACCCTGCGCCCCAGCGTTTCCGCCGCGCGCGCGATGCATTGGCCGAACCGGTAGTGGGCGAGCGCGCCCAAGCCGGAAACGGAGCACCGGACCAGTTTAAAATCGCGGTAAGCGCGCGTGATGAAGGAGAGGGGAACCAGAGCCCCGTGGTCGACCGGACGAAGTTTCTCCCCGAAGGTTCCCGCGGGGAGGCTGCTTCGGGCAGCCTCGTCGGACAAAACGGATACAAATTCGGTGTCGCAGGAAAATTCCAGCGGCGCGTCCGCGGAGCCGAATTCGGAAAAGTCGCCTTTTGCCTTTGCCCCGGGAGCGATGTGCAGGTAGTCGGCGTAGGCGACGGCATGCGGCGAAAGAACCACAAGCGTTTCGGGCCTGAGACGCGCGATTTCCTCCGCGGCGCGGGCGCAGGATTCGGCGGTCTTCCGAATTCTGCGTTCTTCGCCTTTTCCGACGGAAGGAATGATGACCGGGGGATGAGGCAGGATGAAAGCTCCCGCAACAGCCATGAGATACACGTCCTTTCTTTTAGACCTATTCGAACTATTATGGTAGCGCGGGCGGAAAAGTGAAACCGTTCGGGCATATATCGATACCTATATTATATCTGTTCTTCGGGAGAAATTTCATTTCGTTCACAATTTCTGTCGCTCTGCATAAAAAACAGCGGAAAAAGATTGATTATTTTTTCACTTAGAGGTAAAATAAAGAAAATATGAACGGCAAAAATTGCCGGCCGGTTCGAGGTGAAAAAATGGCAACGGAAATCATTCATGCGATTAAAAAGGCGGAATCCGACGCGCAGAACGCGGAAGAACAGGCAGCGGCCGAATGCGACCGGATTCTGAAAGACGCGCGCGAACAAGCCGCGCAGAACGCCCAGGCGCAGCTGGCAAAAGCAAAACAGGAGGCGCAGGCGCTTCTTGACGATGCGAAGCGCGCGGGCGAAGAGACTGAAAACGGCGCGCAGTCCGGAATTGCTTCCCAGATAGAATCAATGCGCCGAACGGCACTGACCCGGCAGGACGAGGCGGTTCGGTTGATCCTGTCCGAACTGGTCTGACGCCTGCCGATACCGGCCGCAAGGAGGGAAAATCCAATTGGCAGTGATACAAATGAAACGCGTGACGCTCTGCGCGCTCAGAAAGAACCGCAAGCAGGTTCTGGAAGACCTTCAGCGCCGCGGCGTTGTTGAAATCAGCGACATCGACATCAAAGACGGAGTATTTCAGAAAACCGACCTCTCGGATTCCCGAGCCGTGTTTGCAAAGAACGTCTCTGCGGCGCGGCGCGCACTTGAAATTTTGAACCGTGTCGTTCCGCAGAACCAGTCCATGCTGGCGGCGCTGGAAGGGAAAAAGCAGCTTTCCGCGCGGCAGTACGAGGAATTTGCGCAGCGGCACGACGAGACGGTCCGCGCTGCGGAACGCCTTGAGGCGCTGGACAGGTCGATCGCGGAAAGCCAGTCGGAAATTGTCCGCACGGAACTGGAGCGCGAGGCACTGTCCCCCTGGATGGAGACGGAGGTTCCGCTGAATTTCGCGGGGACAAAGACGACCGCCGCTTTCATCGGGTCTTTGCCGGGCGCTATGACGCGGGAGGAGCTTTCCGTCCGGGTGGCGCAGGCCGCCCCGCAGGCCGGGCCTTTTACCGCGGAGGTTGTTGGCGCTGCGCAGGATCAGACCTGCTTTTTTCTTCTCTGCGAAAAGAAGGACAGGGAAACGTACGCCGCCGCGCTGAACGCGCTGGGTTTTGCGCGCCCCGCGGCCCAGTCGGACAGGCCGCCCAAACAGCAGGCCGAGGCTTTACAGGCTGCGGCGGAGGAACACAGGCAGGCGATTGAACGCGGCGAAGCGGAGATTAAAAGTCTGGCCGACCGAAGAAACGACCTGGAGCTGCTGGCGGATTACGATACCATTCGTTCCGACAAGTACGAGGTGATCGGGCGTCTCGCCCAGTCAAAACGCACGTTTCTGCTGACCGGCTTTGTCCCGGCGAAAAAGGCCGCGGGTTTGGAAGCCGCTCTGACCGGCAGATATGACCTCGCGATCGATTTTTCCGATCCGGATGAGAAAGAGGACGTGCCCGTTCTTCTGAAGAACAACGCGTTTACAACTCCGGTTGAGGACGTTGTGGAGTCCTTCAGCCTTCCGGGAAAGGGAGAAATCGACCCGACCGCAATCATGGCGCCGTTTTACTATTTTCTTTACGGCATGATGCTGGGCGACGCGGCATATGGAATCATCATGACGCTGGTCACCTTTCTCCTGATGAAGAAATTTCCGCGCATGAGTCCCACCATGCATAAGATGCTGAATATGTTCTTTTACTGCGGAATTTCCACGACCTTCTGGGGCGTGATGTTCGGCAGCTATTTCGGGGACGTGGTCGACGTCGTCGGCAGCAAGTTCTTTCATACAAGCGTTTCGATACCGGCGCTGTGGTTTGCTCCGCTGAATCAGCCGATGCGCCTTCTGGTTTTCTGCCTGCTGGTCGGCGTGATCCACCTGTTCACTGGGCTTGGCGCCGGATTGTACGAGGCCGTTCACGCGGGGCGCTATCGGGATGCCCTGTACGACGTTGTCTTCTGGTATCTTCTGGTCGGCGGACTGATTATCATGCTGCTTTCCAGCAGCATGATCCGCAGCATGTTCGGTCTTTCGTTTGTCATCCCATCGCCCGTGGCGACAGGTGCCGGGATTGTTGCCGCGCTTGCCGCGGCCGGAATCATCCTGACGGGCGGACGGGAGTCGAAAAATCCCGTCAAAAGGATTATGAAAGGGCTTTACGCCCTGTATAACGTCACAGGGTATTTGAGCGATATGCTTTCTTATTCCCGTCTGCTTGCCCTCGGCCTTGCGACGGGAGTCATCGCCAGCGTGGTCAACAAGATGGCCGCCATGGCGGGCAGCGGCGCGGTCGGCGCGATTGTCTTTATCCTTATTTTCATCGTCGGGCATACGCTCAACATCGCCATCAACATGCTGGGCGCCTATGTACACACCAATCGTCTTCAGTATGTGGAATTCTTCGGCAAGTTTTATTCGGGCGGCGGGCGGAAGTTCAACCCATTTTCCGCAAGCGCTCATACTCAATATTATCAATTCAAGGAGGAAAATGAATCATGAACTTCTTTAACAGTCTTGGGCTTCCCCTCGCGCTTCTGGGCGCCGCGCTCGCGGCGCTTCTCCCCGGCATCGGCTCGGCAATCGGCGTTGGCAAAACAGGTCAGGCGGCAGCGGGTGTCGTGGCGGAGGACCCGTCCCAGTTCGGTAAGGTCCTGGTCCTTCAGCTTCTGCCCGGCACACAGGGAATTTACGGCTTGCTGATCGCGTTCATCGCTCTTTCCCAGATGGGCATTCTCGGCGGCGGCGCCGCAGCCATTTCCGGCGCGAAGGGGCTTTTGTACCTTGCGGCCTGCCTGCCGATGGCGATTGTGGGTTACTACTCCGCCGTCAATCAAGGCAACGCGGCCGTCGCAAGCATCGGGCTGGAGGCAAAACGTCCCGACCAGTTCGGCAAGGCCATGATTTTCCCGGCGATGGTGGAAACCTATGCGATTCTGGCGCTCCTGGTCTCCATTCTGGCCATTTCCGGCGTCGGCGGACTGAATGTTTAACAGTTAGGAGAACTTGTCAATGACAGGGTTAGATAAAATCATACAGGATATCGTGTCCGAATCCGATTCGGCCGTGAACGCGCAGTTGGAAAAGGCGCGCGCGCAGGCGGAGGAACTCCGCTCAAAAGCCGAACGGGAAGCGGTCGAACAGTGCGCCGCCGTCGGCAGGCGCGCCGAACAGGAAGCAGCCATGATCCGGGAGCGGGCCGAGTCCGCGGCCGCCCTGCGGACTCGCAAGGCGGTTCTGGGCGCAAAGCAGCAGCTGATTGCGGAAATCATCGACAAGGCGAAGCAGTCTCTGTATGCCCTGCCCGAAGACGAATATTTTAAGCTCATCCTGAAAATGGCGGTGAAATACGCGCCCGCGCGCACGGGGGAAATCCTCTTTTCCCCCGCGGACCTGAAAAGACTTCCCGCGGGCTTTGAAAAGGCCCTGAACGAGGCGGTCGGCGGAAAAGGCGCGTCGCTCACAGTCTCCGGGCAGACGAGAAACATCGACGGCGGATTTGTGCTGTCCTACGGCGGAATCGAGGAAAACTGCTCGTTTTCCGCCCTGTTTGACGCCCGCCGTGACGAGCTGCAGGACAAAGTGAACCGGCTCGTGTTTGCGGGGGGTTGAAAATGGCCGAAAAACAGGATTATGTATATGCGGTCGCCCGCATCCGTTCCAGAGAGCTTTCCCTTTTCAGCCAGCAGACGCTGGAACAGCTGATGGCCTGCAAAACCTATGAAGACTGCCTGCGCGTCCTTTCCGACAAGGGCTGGGACGTTTCTTCCGGCAGCGCCGAGGAAATTCTTGCGGCGGAGCGGGAAAAGACGTGGAGCCTGATGCGCGAGCTGGTCGGCGACCTTTCCGTCTTTGACGTTTTCCTTTACGCGAACGACTACCACAACCTGAAAGCTGCGGTCAAGGAAGTCTGCATGGATGCGAAGACGCCGAAAATTTATTTTGAGAACGGCACCCTGAATCCCGAGTCGATTTTAAAAGCGATCAAGGATCAGGATTTTACGCTGCTGCCCGAGCGGATGCGCGCCGCCGCCGAGGAAGCCTGTAAAGCGCTTCTTCAGAATCACGACGGCCAGCTGTGCGACGTGATCATCGACCGCGCCGCGTTGGAGGCGGTGCTGGATGCGGGGTGCGTTTCCGACAACGAGGTGCTGCAGAAATACGCCGAGCTGACCGTTGCGTCCGCCGATATCCGGATCGCGGTCCGTTCGGTCCGCACAGGCAAAACACTCGAGTTTTTGGAACGCGCCCTCGCGCCCTGCTCCACTCTGGATGTGAAAAAGCTGGCGCGGGCGGCGGCGTCCGGTCTGGACGCCGCTCTGGAATATTTGGCGCTGACCCCCTACGCCGGCGCCGTTTCCGCCGTGAGGGAATCGGTTTCGGCGTTTGAACGCTGGTGCGACAATCTGCTGATGGAGCAGATTCGCCCGCAGAAACACAATCCGTTTACCATCGCGCCGGTTGCCGCTTATCTTCTGGCGCGTGAAAATGAGATCAAAACGGTCAGGATCATATTGTCCGGCAAGCTGAACCGGCTTTCGGATGAGTCCGTCCGGGAAAGGCTGAGGGAGACGTATGTATAAAATCGCCGTACTTGGAGACCGCGACAGTATCTACGGATTCGCCTCGCTGGGATTGGAGGTCCGGCCGGTGCGCGACCTTTCCGAAGCCGCCGCGGAGCTCAGGCGCCTGGCGGAACAGGATTACGCCGTCATTTATGTGACGGAAGCCGTGTTTGAGGGGATTCCCTCGGAAATCGAACGGTATGAGTCACAGCAGTTGCCGGCCGTAATCCCGATTCCGGGCGTTTCCGGAAATACCGGAATCGGAATGCGCAATGTGAAAAAGACCGTGGAGCAGGCGGTCGGCTCCGATATTATCTTCAACAGCGAAAACGAAAGAAGCAGGTGAGAAGGAAAATGAGCAAAGGCACGATCAAAAAGGTTGCCGGGCCTCTGGTCATCGCGGACGGGATGCGCGACGCGAATATGTTCGACGTGGTGCGCGTCAGCGAACAGCGTCTGATCGGTGAGATTATAGAAATGCACGGGGAACAGGCGTCCGTTCAGGTCTATGAGGAAACCTCCGGCCTGAAACCGGGCGAACCGGTGGAATCCACCGGCGCTCCGCTGAGCGTGGAGCTTGGCCCGGGCCTGATCAGCAGTATCTACGACGGAATCCAGCGACCGCTGGAGGAAATCATGAAAATGACCGGAAACAGCCTCCACCGCGGCGTGGAAATTCCGGCGCTGAAACGCGACGTGAAATGGCATTTTGTCCCGAAGGTTGCCGCCGGCGCGGAAGTGACCGGCGGGGACGTACTCGGCACCGTGCAGGAAACGGAAATCGTGGAGCACCGCGTTCTGGTTCCGAACGGGATGGACGGCACCGTCGTGTCGGTCACGGAGGGCGATTTTACCGTGGAACAGTCCGTGGCGAAAATCAAAACGGCGGACGGCGCGGAGCAGGATGTTACGCTGATGCAGAAATGGCCCGTGCGTGTCGGCCGTCCCTATAAAACCAAGCTGTCGCCCGATATGCCGCTCATTACCGGCCAGCGTATCATCGACACCATGTTCCCGATCGCGCGCGGCGGCACCGCGGCGGTTCCCGGGCCGTTCGGAAGCGGCAAGACCGTCGTGCAGCACCAGCTGGCAAAATGGGCCGACGCGGATATTGTCGTCTATATCGGCTGCGGCGAGCGCGGCAACGAGATGACGGATGTTCTGAACGAATTCCCGGAGCTGAAAGACCCGAAAACGGGTTACTCGCTGATGAAGCGCACCGTGCTGATCGCCAACACCTCCGATATGCCGGTTGCCGCGCGTGAAGCTTCGATTTACACGGGGATCACCATCGCGGAATATTTCCGCGACATGGGCTATTCCGTCGCTCTGATGGCGGACTCCACCTCCCGCTGGGCGGAAGCCCTCCGCGAGATGTCCGGCCGTCTGGAGGAAATGCCCGGTGAAGAGGGCTACCCGGCTTACCTCGGCAGCCGTCTGGCGCAGTTCTACGAACGCGCGGGGCGCGTCGTGACTCTCGGCAAAGAGGGCCGCGAGGGTTCGCTTTCCGTCATCGGAGCGGTTTCTCCCCCGGGCGGCGACATCTCTGAGCCTGTTTCGCAGGCGACGCTGCGCATCGTGAAAGTATTCTGGAGCCTTGACTCCGCGCTGGCTTACGCACGGCATTTCCCGGCCATTAACTGGCTGACCAGCTATTCGCTCTACACCGATTCGCTGGGAAAATGGTTCAATGAAAATGTTCATGAGGACTGGATGGATCTGCGGGCGAGGGTTATGCTTCTGCTTCACGATGAATCCGAACTGGATGAAATCGTCAAGCTGGTCGGCATGGACGCGCTCTCCGCACCGGACCGCCTGAAGCTGGAAGCCGCGCGGAGCGTCCGCGAGGACTTTTTGCAGCAGAACGCTTTCAATGAAGTGGATATGTTCACGCCGCTGGAAAAGCAGTACCTGACGATGAAGCTGGTCCTGCGTTTTTACGACGATACGGTTGAAGCCCTGAGACAGGGGGCGCCCGCGGACGAACTCGTGAAGCTGGCGGTCCGTGAACGGATCGGACGATTTAAGTATATTCCGGCGGATCAGGTCGCCAAGGAATTTGATGCGATTACAACGGAGCTCGCAAAAGAAATTGAAGAGCTGCTCAGCCGAAAGGAGGACTTCTGATGCCGAAGGAATATAAAACCATTCAGGAGGTCGCGGGTCCTCTGATGCTGGTGCGCGGCGTGGAAGACGTCGCTTACAACGAGCTTGGCGAAATCGAGCTTGCGAACGGCGAAAAACGCCGCTGCAAGGTGCTGGAAATCGACGGCGGCAACGCGCTGGTACAGCTGTTCGAAAGCTCCACCGGAATCAACCTGGATAACAGCAAGGTGCGCTTTCTGGGCCGCAGCATGGAGCTCGGTGTTTCGGAGGATATGCTCAGCCGCATTTTTGACGGCCTTGGGCATCCGATTGACGGCGGGCCGGAGATTCTGCCGGAAAAACGCCTCGATATCAACGGCCTGCCGATGAATCCGGCGGCGCGCAACTATCCGCAGGAATTCATTCAGACCGGCGTTTCCGCGATCGACGGACTGAATACGCTGGTGCGCGGGCAGAAGCTGCCGATCTTTTCCGCCAGCGGCCTGCCGCACGCGAATCTGGCGGCGCAGATCGCCAAGCAGGCGAAGGTTATCGGGACGGAAGAGCCGTTCGCCGTGGTGTTCGCCGCCATCGGCATCACCTATGAGGAATCGAACTACTTTATCCAGAGCTTCCGCGAGACCGGCGCCATCGACCGCACCGTCGTGTTCGTCAACCTGGCGAACGACCCGGCTGTCGAGCGTATCGCTACGCCGCGCATGGCCTTGACCGCCGCGGAATATCTCGCGTTCGACAAGAACATGCACGTGCTTGTCATCCTGACGGACATCACGAACTACGCCGACGCGCTGCGTGAAATCTCCGCCGCGCGAAAGGAAGTTCCGGGCCGCCGCGGATATCCGGGCTATATGTACACGGACCTCGCGTCCCTGTACGAACGCGCCGGCAGGCAGAAGGGGAAGAGCGGCAGCATTACGCTGATTCCGATTCTCTCCATGCCCGAAGACGACAAGACCCATCCGATTCCCGACCTGACCGGATATATTACGGAAGGCCAGATCATCCTGAGCCGCGAGCTTTACCGCAAGGGGATCGCGCCGCCGATCGACGTTCTGCCGTCGCTGTCCCGTCTGAAGGATAAGGGCATCGGCAAGGGCAAAACCCGCGCCGACCACGCGGACACGATGAACCAGCTGTTTGCCGCCTATGCGCGCGGCAAGGACGCGAAAGAGCTGATGGTCGTTCTCGGCGAAGCGGCCCTGACGGAGATCGACAAGCTTTACGCAAAGTTTTCCGACGAGTTTGAAAAGCAGTACGTTTCGCAGGGCTACGACAGCAACCGCGGCATTGAAGAAACGCTGGACCTTGGCTGGAAGCTGCTTTCCATCCTGCCGCGCGGCGAACTCAAACGAATTAAGGATCAGTATCTGGACGAATATTACGGCAAGTTTTAGGAAGGGGGCGACGGTATGGCCGCCACACATGTGAATCCGACCCGTATGGAGCTGACCCGTTTAAAGAAAAAGCTGGTCACGGCGATGCGCGGGCATAAGCTCCTCAAGGATAAGCGCGACGAACTGATGCGGCAGTATCTGGACCTGGTCCGCCTGAACCGCTCCCTGCGTGAAAAGGTCGAGGAGGGAATCCGCTTTGCCAACCGGAATTTTGTCCTGGCCCGCGCAGGCATGCCGGACGAGGAGGTCAACGTTGCCCTGATGGCCCCGAAGCAGGAGGTTTCTCTGGAAGTTTCCGAGCGCAACGTCATGAGCGTGGAGGTCCCGGTCTTTGAGTATCAGACCAGAACCTCCGACCCGAACGACATTTACTCCTACGGCTTCGCGTTCACCTCCGGCGATCTGGACGACGCGGTGAAATCCCTCGCCGACCTGATGCCGGATATGCTCAGGCTTGCGGAAGTGGAGAAGTCCTGCCGCCTGATGGCCGCCGAGATCGAAAAGACCCGCCGCCGCGTCAACGCGCTGGAACACATCATGATTCCCGATTTGCAGGAGAACATCAAGTATATCACGATGAAGCTCGACGAAAACGAGCGCTCCACGCAGATTCGCCTGATGAAGGTCAAGGACATGATGCTGGAGGAAGCCCACCACTACAAAGAGAGGGCCGAAGAGGCTTTCGCGGGCTAAGTTTTAGCGGAACAGGTGATTTTGACCTACTTTTTACCAAGAATAGAATAGCACGCAATAAAATAAGGCGGTACTGACCGGAATGATCCGGGAAGCACCGCCTTTTGTTTGGAAGTAAGACATATGAGAAAGAAAAAGAAAATTATAAGAAAGATACTGGTATCTGCTGTTGGTCTCGTCGTCTTGTTTCTGCTGAGCATGACGATTTTCAATCAGATCATGTTGACAAAAGAATCCAAATGGATAAAACCTAATGGGACATTCGTAACGGTTGACGGTTATAAAATGCACGTATACACAGTAGGGCCGAAGGAAAACAGACCTACTATATTGATTTTGTCGGCCTTTGGGACTGCCGCACCCGGATACGACTACAAGGTACTGTATTCAAAACTGTCGAGTGAATATCATATCGTCGTTGTTGAAAAATTCGGGTACGGCTATTCGGATATAAGCGGTCTGCCACGAGATGTCGGCACGATTGTAAAAGAATACCGCGAGGCATTAAGGCTTTCGAATGAAAATGGTCCTTTTGTGCTAATGCCCCATTCCATGTCCGGTCTGGAAGCCCTCTATTGGGCACAGCATGATCCAAACGAAGTTTCGGCGATCGTGGGGCTTGATATGTCTGTCCCTGAGTATTACCGGTTTCGGGATCATAACCCTATTACGCGCTTTTTGAGTTCTTCCAAATTCCTGAAGGCTTTGGTTTCTATGGGCTTGGATCGGATTCCGGGCGTCGGTTTAATAAGCGATAGAAGTTTGACGAAAGAAGAATTTGCCCAAAACCAATACTTAACATACAAAATGCTGCTGAACAAGGATGTGTTAGCGGAGTCGGACGCGGTTAAAAGCAATGCCCAGACAGTTCAGAAGGGCGGCATGCCAAATATCCCGATGCTTCTGTTTTCGTCGAATGGTACCGGGCTTGGTGAGAAATGGGTACAATGTGAACGCAGCTTTGCGAGGCAATCAGGTAAAATCAAACTTATCCAGCTTGATTGCAGTCACATGATACAGTATTTCAAGTCTGCCGATGTTGCTCAAGAGACAAAACTTTATTTGCAAGAAATCTTCGCTGAATAAAACAAATCAACAGCATAGCGGTGGAGAGACAGTTCAGTTTCGTGATGGAAGATATTGTGTGAAAGAAGACCGGTTAAATTCAGAATTTTGAATCGGTGAATCCAAACCGAAAGCATAAAGTCTGGCAAAATCAAATCTCTGATGATATAATCGCCGTAGGAAAGCATATCAGGAAAAGGTCTTTGTCACAACGGCCCCTCTCTGCAAACGAAAGAGACCGTTTTGCGATAAAAGCCTTTGAAACCGAGAGGGCTGGGAGGGATTACCTATGAAAAAATGCCTGATACTCTATGAGTCTTACCACCATGGCAATACGGAAAAAATTGCTCGCGCGATGGCAGAGCAAGCAAACGCCAAAGTCTGTACGATTGACAAGGTCCATACGGTCCGAGTGGAAGAATATGAAATCATTGGTTTCGGAGCGGGAATTGCTTACGCCAGACCTTACGATAAAATGCTGAAGGCGGCAGCGCAGTTAAATCTGCAAGGGAAAGCTGTGTTTGTGTTCTCTACAAGCGGGATGGGAAAGGCTAAATATAACTCCGCGCTCGTTGAGCTGCTGAAAAATGCGGGTGCTTCCTTAGTTGGTACCTTCGCCTGCAAAGGGTATGACACGTTTGGGCCGATTAAGATGATAGGCGGTATCGCAAAGGGCCATCCCGATGAAAAGGATATTGCCGCGGCGAAACGGTTTATTCAGCAAATGGTAGTTTCGTAACAACGGATCAAAGAAAAGGGAAAATAATGATCATGCCGCTGCCTCAACTTTCGAAATATATTCGCAATTAAGGATAAAATAAAAGCACAGAATCTTTCTAAATACAATCGGAGGTTTAGCGATGTATTATTCCAGCGGTAACTATGAAGCGTTCGCGCATCCTGAAAAGCCGGAAGGTGTCGACAAAAAATCCGCTTACCTTGTCGGTTCCGGGCTGGGCGCACTTGCGGCGGCGTGCTTTCTTGTTCGCGACGGCCAAATGGATGGGCACAAAGTGCATGTTCTTGAAAAAGACCCGATTCCAGGCGGGGCCTGCGACGGATACCATTATGACAACCTCGGGTATGTGACGCGCGGCGGCCGTGAAATGGACAACCACTTCGAGTGCATGTGGGACCTGTTTCGGTCGATTCCATCGATTGAAACAAAGGGCGTCAGCGTTCTTGACGAATACTATTGGCTTAATAAGCACGACCCCAATTACTCGCTGATGCGCGCGACGGTAAATCAGGGCGAAGATGCCCGCACCGACGGCCAATTCGGGCTTTCCGACAAAGGCGCTCTGGAGATCATGAAGCTTTTCTTTACGCCGGAGGAAGATTTGTATGAGAAACGAATTGACGAAGTCTTCGATGAAGAAGTCCTGAATTCACATTTCTGGATGTACTGGCGCACGATGTTTGCTTTTGAGAACTGGCACAGCGCGCTGGAAATGAAGCTGTACCTCAAACGGTTCATTCATCACGTCGGCGGCCTGCCGGACTTCAGGGCGCTCCGTTTCACAAAGTACAATCAGTATGAGTCCATGATCCTGCCGATGATCGAATACCTGAAATCATACCATGTTCAGTTTCACTATCTTACCAAGGTTGTAAATGTGGAATTTGATATTCAGAAGGACAGAAAAATCGCAAAGCGCATTCTCGTCGAACGGGACGGAAAAGAGGAACACATCGATCTGACCGAAAACGATCTTGTCTTTCTCACCAACGGCGGCTGTGTCGAAAATTCCGCCCTTGGGGACCAGAATCACCCCGCGCCGTTTCATACGGAGATTAAAAAAGGCGGCGGATGGGACTTGTGGCGGAAAATTGCCGCGCAGGACCCGGCCTTTGGCCATCCGGACAAATTCTGCTGCGACCCGGAGCAGAGCAACTGGATGTCCGCGACCGTGACAACGCTGGATGACCGCATTCCTCCTTATATCCGGAAAATCTGCAAACGGGACCCTTTCAGCGGCAAGGTGGTTACCGGGGGCATTGTTACCGCCAAAGACTCCAACTGGCTGCTCAGCTGGACCTTTAACCGTCAGCCGCAGTTCCGGGATCAGCCGGAAAACCAGCTGGTGGGCTGGGTATACGGGCTGTTCAGCGACAAGCCGGGCAATTATGTGAAAAAGGCAATGCGTGAGTGCACGGGCAAAGAAATCTGTATGGAGTGGCTGTACCATATGGGCGTGCCGGTAAGCGAGATCGACCAACTGGCTGAAAACAGCGCCAACACCGTGCCCTGCATGATGCCCTATATCACCGCCTTTTTTATGCCCCGCAGCGCAGGCGACCGCCCGGCCGTCGTACCGCAGGGCGCCGTGAACTTCGCGTTCCTGGGGCAGTTTGCCGAAACGGAGCGGGACACCATCTTTACGACGGAATATTCAATCCGTACCGGGATGGAAGCGGTCTACACTCTGCTGGGGATCGACCGCGGTGTGCCGGAGGTTTGGGGCAGCGCCTATGATCTTCGCGATTTGCTCAGCGCGGCCGTCCAATTACGCGACGGCAAAAAAATCACGGATATGGACCAGGGACTCATTGAAAAACTGGCGCTGAAGGCAATCCTGAAAAAAGTCGGCGGTACCGATATTGAAAAGCTGTTGAAGGAATATCATGCGATCTGATTTTTGCTCCTTTGTTTAATGGTATTTTAATGTAATTGTTTATCATTAAGGTCAAACAGATTTTTAAGGAGACATGAAACTTGAACGTCCAGTTTTTGTTTGACCTTTTTCTGCACTTGGACCGTTATCTGAGCACATTGTTCAGCCAATATCCGTTTTGGGCATACTGGATATTGTTTTTGATCATCTTCATTGAAACCGGGTTGGTTGTCACTCCTTTTTTGCCCGGCGATTCCCTGATTTTCACGACCGGCGCCATCGCCGCGGCGAGCGGACAGATTTCCGTGCCGTTTGTACTGCTTTTGCTTTACGTCGCCGCCGTCGCCGGCGACACGGCGAACTATTATATCGGCTGTTTTTTCCGCGAAAAAGTGAATCAAAAGAAAGAGATTCGTTTCATAAAGGCGGAGTACCTTACGCGGACGCAGGCTTTCTTTGACCGAAACGGCGGAAAGACGATCACCGTTGCCCGGTTTATCCCGATTATTCGGACGTTTGCCCCGTTTGTGGCGGGAGCCTGCACAATGTCCTATCCCCGTTTCTTAGGGTATAATATCGTCGGAGGAATTGCCTGGGTATCGCTCCTGTTTTATCTGGGATTTTTCTTCGGAAATATCGGTTATGTAAAAAGCCATTTTGGCCTCGTAGTCATTGCGATTATCGTCCTGTCGGTTATCCCGGGGGCGGTATCCTTTGTAAAGAGTGGATTGGCAGGGAGTCGCACCCAACGGGAGCAATCAAGTCAGGGAGGAAAGAAATGTGGTAACGGCACCCGCAAAAAGGATATTGATCGTTGAGGATGAAAAACGGATCGCGCGGTTAATCGAACTGACCCTGCTCCACGAGGAATATGACGCTGAAATCCGCTACGACGGATTGAGCGGCCTGAAAAGCGCCTCGGAACGGGAGCCCGACCTGATTCTTCTGGACTTGATGCTTCCTGAAATCGACGGCCTGGAGGTATGCCGCAGGGTTCGGGAATTTTCTTCTGTGCCGATCCTCATGCTGACCGCGAAAGGCGAGACGGAAGATAAGGTGGCGGGACTCGACATCGGTGCTAACGACTATATTACAAAGCCGTTTGAAATTGACGAACTGCTGGCGCGCATCCGCGCGGCGCTGCGAAGCAGCGCGTTGGCGGAGGAAACTCCGGAATGGAGGATTCATGATCTTTGTATCAACCTGCCGAGACATACCGTGAAACGCGGTAACATTCCTATTTCCCTGACCAAACGGGAGTTTAACCTGTTGACTTATCTTGCGAAAAACGAGGGTATCGTTCTGACAAGAGAACAAATCCTCGACCGCGTCTGGGGCATTGACTACGAGGGCGAAGCAAACGTGGTTGACGTATATATCCGTTACCTGCGCGGTAAAATCGATGAACCGTTCGAACCAAAACTGATTCATACGGTGAGGGGGTTCGGGTATGTTCTCAAAGATGGGCCTGATTGAAAAAATACGGCCCCGAAAAATATCATGGAAGCTGACAATTTCCTATGCCGTTCTTTTTTCCGCTGTTTTAATCGCACTGAATGCCGGAACGCTTTTTGGCATCCGGTTTTACTTGAGAGAGCAGGCAAAATCCCAGGTGATCAGCAGCACCGCCGATACCCTGAATTTGATTTCCGCAGGACAGAGCATTGATCTGTCCGATCCGGACTATCTGAGCGAAGCGGAAGCATTCCCGTCCATAGGCGTCCGGATCACCGACCTGAGCGGCAACACGGCCGCTTCATCCGACCGTGTGCTTCAGACGCTGCCGACACCGGAAGAAAATATCGGGTCCGTTTTTCTGACGGAGAGGAGCGACCATCATTTCGTTGCGGAGAACAGCCGGATCGAAAAAATGGGGCGGGTGATCGGTTATCTTCAGATATCCTATAATATGGATTCGGACTATCGCTTTATGAAGCTGCTGGCGGTTTTTTTGGCGTTCACCGATTTTCTCGGGGTGGCGCTGTCGGTGCTGACCGGCTTCCTGCTTGCAAGGCGCGCACTCAGGCCCATCGACAGCCTGACGAAGGCAGCCGCGCGGATCAGCGCCGGAGACCTGAAACAGCGGGTTGTGGTGGGAATGGCGGACGATGAGCTGACACGCCTTGCCGTTACGTTCAACGACATGATTGAAAGGCTGCAAACCGCCTTTGAAAAGCAAGGCCGCTTTGTTTCCGACGCTTCCCACGAACTGCGCACGCCGATTGCGGTGATTCAGGGTTATGCCGCCCTGATTGAAAAATGGGCGAAAGACGATCCCCAGGTACTGGCGGAATCCGTATCGGCGATTCGCAAGGAGGCGAAGGGCATGGCTGCCATGACCGAACAGCTGCTGTTTCTCGCGCGCGGCGACAGCGGGAAACGCAGGCTGAAAAAGGAGACCTTCCGGGCGGCCGGCCTGCTGGCGGAATTGGCGGATGACAGCATGCTTGTTGACCCGGACCACAATTTTGAGTGGAAGGCGCCGGAAGAAATTTTTCTTTTTGCGGACCGGGAGCTTCTCAAACAGGCGCTGCGTGCCGTAGCGGACAACTCCGTCAAGTACACCCCAAAAGGTGGAAATATTCGGTTCCTGGCCTATCCTGCCGACGGACTTGCCGTGCTGGAAATTTCTGATACCGGGATTGGCATCCCGCACAGCGAGCTTTCAAAATTGTTCGACCGTTTCTACCGTGTGGATAAAAACCGCTCCAAGGAAACGGGAGGGAGCGGTCTCGGCCTGTCCATCGTAAAGGAGATCGTGGAGGCGCACGGAGGAACCGTGTCGGTCCAAAGTGAAAAAGGATCCGGAACGACCGTTTCGATCCGGCTGCCGGATGGAAGCGGCGAGAATTCCGGGGCACAATTTTAAAGGATTGGCGGCGCTTTTATCATTGCGCAGATCAGGGGGGTCCTTGCGGACCAAAATCTGATTCACATCGGTTTTGAAATTACTCTGTTGCTCAAAGGAATCGACGGCCTTTTGGAAATCGCCGGCGGTTTTCTGATGATGTACTTGAACCCGGATCGGATCAGCAGATTGGTGTTCCTTTTGACAAGTCACGAATTGTCGGAAGACCCGAAGGATCTGATTGCCAATTCGCTGCTCCGGTTCAGCCACAGCTTTTCCATCGGCACGCAAAGCTTCGGGGTGATTTATCTTTTGTCCCACGGGGCGATCAAGCTGGTGCTGATTCTTCTGCTGTGGCGAAGAAAGCTCTGGGCCTATCCGCTGACCATCGCTTCGCTCCTGCTTTTTATCGCTTATCAGATTTACCGCTATACGTTCAGCCATTCCGTGTTTCTCCTTTTTCTCACGGCATTTGATCTCCTGATGGTTGCTCTGACTGAACTGGAATACAGAAAAATGAAATATTCTGTGTAGCCCGCGTCCTATTTCGGACCCTCCCTGGCAAAAGCACCTTTTCTGTTGATGAACGAGAGTAAAATCGCCAGCCACGCGAATCCCGCGAGGAATCCGCCGACAACGTCGCTGGCATAATGCACGCCGAGGTAAATCCGGCTCAGGCCGATGAAGAGGATCAGAATCATGAAAAGCACCGAAAAAAGCTGTTTCCACGGCTTTTTCAGGAAGATGACGCACAGATAGATCAGATAGCCGTAAAAAGCCGCGCCGATCATGGAGTGCCCGCTCGGAAAGCTATATCCGCCTGCGTGGACCAGCACTAAAATATCCGGTCTTGTACGATGAAAAAATGTTTTGAATAAAAGATTCATCCCGGCAGCGACAAGAAGGTTCACGGTCATGATTTTTGTGTAGTACAGAACGCGTTTCCTTTTCCAGGAAACGTACCAGAATACCGCCAGAATCGAACCCAGCGTATACGAAGCCCCTGAATCCGAGAGAAGCTTGATCCAGACGGTCAGGTCCGGCGAAATAAGCGTTTGGAAGTTATGATAGATCAGGCTGTCGAATGGACTGAGCTCGTTTTCCAGAAGCTCCGAAGCCCATAGGATAAAAGCGACCGCAAGAATACCAAAGGCGGTAAATAAGAGCCGTTCCGGCTGCAGATACTTTTGAATCAGACCCTGCGTTTTGTCCCTTGGCGATGCGAAATGTTTCATATTCCACCTGCCTTACTATATTTTTTCACAACCCATGCTTCCGCCTTAAAATAGATTTCTGAAGTTTTTTTCAACAGGAATTTGTGATACAGAAAGCCGCTGCCGGCTGCGATCAGATACGACGCGGCAACATCCAGGGGGTAATGATGCCCCACATAGATCCTTGAAAAGCCAACCAGAAAGGATAAAACGATCATTAAAAGGCCTAACACCCGGTTCCCGTATTTCAGGCCGATCGCGATGCTCATCGAGGCCGTCGCGTGATCGCTGGGGAAAGAGGAATCCGGCGCATGCGGGTAAAGCAAATGCACTTGATGTTCCGTGAACGGCCGTGGAACATATATTATCGTTCCTATTATAAGGTTTATTATGAGGTTGACCGCTGTCAGCAGAACCGTTTGGAATGCCGTCTCCCTGTATTTCCTGTTTTGATTGATGATTCCGGACAGATACAGAATCAGAACGCAGAAAGCCATGAGATACGGAAGATATTCCGATGAAAATAGCATGATATGATCCAGCAGTGGATTCCGGTTTGCCAGCCCGTTAATCAAAAGAAATACTTTGTAGTTCATGCAATTCGCCCTCCGGGTTGAAGTTTAGAATTCTATTTTAAACATTCAGATTAAAATAACGTTAAAAATCAATTCTTTGTCTGGCTTTCGGCCATGGCAAATGAGGAATATTTACGGACGGACCGGGCCGTAACGCTGGCATAAGCGGAGGAAAGCCTTGAATTTTTGCCAAGAGAGTGATATTATTTGATAAACCGTAAGTCAAAGAGGGCTTCCTTTTCACAGGAAAGCCCTCTTTTTTTGTCGGTTTTAAGAATCTGAACAGGGGGAATGCCAAATGTACAAAGACATCTGCACCGTGTCGGTTGTCACCTTTCACGCGGCATGGGGTCAAAAAGAAGTTAACTTAAACAGAATCAAGGGATACATTGAATGTGCTGCCAAAAGGGGAAGCGATTTTGTCATTTTTCCGGAAATGGCTTTGACCGGGTATGACGATGAATCCGACAAGCCGCTGAAAGAAAAAATGCAGTATCGGCTGGCGGAAACCATTCCCGGCCCGACAACGATGGAAATAGAGAAACTTGCGAAGGACCTTGGCATATATGTGGTCATGGGAATGCCGGCAAGAGACGAGCAGAATTCCGACGTAATTTATAACGCGCTCGCGGCTTTTTCACCGGAAGGTTTAGCCGGAGTCTATCACAAAATGCATCTGCCTCCCCCGGAGCCGAACTGGGCGACACGGGGAGATAAACCTTTTATCCTGGAGACCCCCTGGGGCCCGGTCGGATGCGCGATTTGTTACGATTCGTACTGTTTCCCGGAATTGATGCGTTATTATGCCTCAAAGGGATGCAGACTGTATATTAACTCGACCGCGCTTGCCAAGTGCCACGGCAAGTGCCTGGGCACGTCAACTCTGGAAGCCGCCGTCATTCGGGAGGGAATCTATATCGCTTCCGCAAACCTTGGAGGACTGGATGTGGATAATTACTTCTGGGGCGGCAGCTCCATTATGGGCCCAAGCAGAAAGACATGGGAGACCTATTATTATGCCGGCCATAAATTCACGGATGAATGCGCCGACGAATCGGAAATGTTCACGGCTACCATCGACCTTTCTCTGGCGACCAGATTTTTATTTAAACAGAATCCCGCTGTAAATGGGACCGATTGGAGACCCGATAAGTATATTGAGCTGTTTCAGGACAGCCTCTCCAGCCCGGATTATGGGAAATAGGCATTGGAAGCCGCTGCACAATCAGAAGAAGACGGTACCAACCGGCAAGACCGGGAGGTACCGCCTTTTTGTTTTCCTTTGACGCCGTGTGCCGCGGCGAATTTATTTATAGAATGGAAAAATAACGGAATATTAATTGATATAATCAAGATGGGAAAAATATCATAAAGATAAACAGGCTTCTGTGCAGAGAATCTCATTTTGGATGGATTACAAGGAGGTAATTATGATTACACTGGTCCTATTGATTATCGGTATCAACATTGTCTATGTTTCCATCAATACCCTGCGTACCATTCTCGTGATTAAAGGGCAGCGCCTTTTTGCCTCCGTGATTTCGGTCTTTGAAGTCGGGGTTTATCTGTTTGGGCTTACGATCGTATTGAAAAACCTCGACAAGCCGGTTAACATAATCGCTTACTGTATCGGTTACGGCGCGGGCGTTTATATTGGCAGCCTCATTGAGCAATACCTTGCGCTGGGGTATGTGGAATTTCAAATTATCGTCGATTCCGTGGAACAGGATCTGCCGCGCCTTTTGCGGGAAAAAGGGTACGGCGTAACCTCGTGGAGCGGGGAGGGGAAAGACGGTTTACGGCTGATTCTGCATGTTCTGGCCAAACGGAGCAATGAAAAAAAGCTGATGAAATATTTGAATGAAATTGCTCCGAACGCTTTTGTGATCTCTTATGAACCGAAAAATTTCATCGGCGGGTTCTGGACAAAAAACATACGGAAGTTTTGAATTGCTTTCGAATTTCGCCGCTCGGAGAAATGCCTCCGGGCGGCGCTTTTATGGGCTTCGGAAGCATCTGGCGCTGTCGGACTGCCCGCGGGCCGTAAGAAAAGAGCGCGGCAGGGCGAAACGGGGTATGCCGGACTTGCCGAAATTTCAAATTTTATTAAAATTTGCGGTATTTGTCTAATAAATGGGTTTTTGTGACCGATACATGTTATAGAAATGAAATAAAATCGAGGGATAAAAATTGTTAAAATTATCACACAAAAGAAAATTTACTCAAAAATCCATTAAAAGAACTCTTCTGATTCAACTTATTGGTTTTGCGGCGCTGATCAGTATTTTATGCGGCGTAGTAAATTCAATCATTCTTTACCAAACCGCTATGGATAATATGAATAAAAGAATCAGCGAAAGTGCGACTGCATATAATCACTCGGTTCAGAACGCAATTTCGACTTATAAAGCGGAAATTGAGTCGATCGCGGCGGACCCCATCATTACGGATATGAGCAAGACGGATAAGGAACGAGAAAATCAAAGGAACGCTTTGGCAAAAAAATATGGATTCGACTCAATTGTTGTGACAGACGCCGCGGGAAACACATCAAACGGAGCCCATGTGGAAAAACGCGAGTACTTTAAGCAGGCGATGGCGGGAAATACATTTTTCTCCTCGACTCTTGTCGGTTCGGTAACCAAAAAGACAGAACTGATCATCGCGACAAAGGCCGACAACAACCAATATAACGGCGTTGTTTACGGGATGTTATTAAGCGATATCTTCAGCAAAATGATCAGCGATGTTTCGATTGGTCAAACCGGTTATGGCTTTATGGTTGACAAAGACGGAAAAGTGATTGCACACAAAGACCAGTCGGTAGTGACGAAATTTACAAATTATATTGATATGGCAAAGAAAGACGGCACCTATTCCAGCGCCGCCTCCGCAATACAAAATATGATACAGGGCAAAAGCGGGACGCAGTCCTTTCAATTAGAAGGCAATGACTTAACGGTTAGCTATCAGCCGATTCCGGATACGGACGGATGGTCGATCGGCGTTGTGGCAAAAACCTCTGAAATGCTGCAAAACTTTTATATCTCCATTTCCATAACACTCATTTTGATGATTCTCTTTATTCTCTTATCGATATTTATGGCGCTGAGAATTGCAAATCCCCTTGTTACCCCGATTGTTAGTTTGGCGCACAGAGTCGAACAGCTTTCGGACGGTGACTTGCACTCCGAGGTTCCGCAGGTTAACACACAGAACGAAATCGGTGTATTGTCTGCCTCATTCACGAGCACGGTGCAGACGTTAAACGAATATATTGAAGAAATTTCGCAGGTATTAAATCACCTGGAGCGAGGGGATTGCACCGTAACCGCCGTCCGGGAGTATAAAGGGGATTTCATAAAAATCAAAAATTCCCTGCAAAACATTGTGTCAAACCAGAACGACATCTTCGGCAAAATCAGGCTGTCTTCCGACCAGGTGGCTAACGGGGCAAGCCAGATATCCGATGCAGCGCAGGCTTTGGCACAGGGCGCGACCGAGCAGGCAAGCTCCATTGAACAGCTGTCGGCTTCAATCACTGAGGTAAATACAAAAGTGAATCACAACGCCGACAGCGCCGCGACGGCAAATGAGTTTTCAAAGAAAGCATCCGCTGAGATTGAACAGGGCAACCAGCAGATGCAGCATATGGTTGACGCAATGAGTGAAATCGACGAATCTTCCAGTCAGATTCAGCAAATTATTAAGGCGATTGAAGACATCGCGTTTCAAACCAATATTCTCGCACTGAACGCGGCCGTGGAAGCGGCGCGCGCGGGCTCTGCGGGGAAGGGCTTTGCGGTTGTAGCGGAAGAAGTCCGCAACCTGGCAAGCAAAAGCGCCGACGCCGCGAAAAACACTTCAAACTTAATTGCGGCCTCTTTGACAAGTGTCGGCAGGGGAAAAGAAATAGCGGATAAAACCGCAAAATCGTTTGGCCTGATCACGGAGCTGGTTGAAAAGGTTGGCGAGCTGGTGAATAATATTTCATCTGAATCCAACGAACAAGCAGCCTCCATTCACCAGATCATGTTGGGTATTGACCAGATTTCCGCGGTTGTTCAAACGAATTCCGCTTCCAGTGAGGAAAGCGCCGCGACCAGCGAAGAATTGAGCGGACAGGCACAGGAACTGAAAAACACATTAGCTGCAATTAAGCTGAAAGATTCCTCGAACGGTCAAAACTAGTCCTTACCATCTGTGCAAAAATGGAATGAAATGAGGCGGAATGCTGCGAATGCAGCATTCCGCCTCAAATTTTATCCCGCCGTCAGGCCTGTTTTCTCATCGCGGATCGTCATGAAATATGTACGGGCACGCCGTTTACCTCGACTCCTTCCTCCGCGCGGATTAAAATATATTTGGCGCCGTCGATGACCCGGGTTTCCACCAGGTCGCCGCGCTCCGGGTTTACGCGGATCGTCACGTCGGGGGTGCGAACCTCCAGCTGCTTCATGTCGATCAGATTCCGCGGACTGATCTGAGTTTCGGAGCCAAACTCTTCGTCGTATTTTTCTTCAAACGCGGTTACGCGGGTCTCGGAAAGTCCGCAGGAAGCAAGAACTCCTTTTACCGTGCCCTTTGAAACGACCAGCGGTTCTTTCTCTTTGCTTGCCTTGTGCTCCTCGATCATTTCGGATAATTGCTCGTGAACCGCCTGAACGACTTCCAGACTGCATTCTTCCGCGACGGCCTCGCCCAGGATCGACTGAAAGGTTTCTTTCTGGACGGCGGCCGGCATCGGGATTTCGCTTTTAAACACGGTATCAACGAACTCCGCGTGGTTTTCCTCAATATTACGGGAATAATAGAGGGCGCTGTAGATGTTGGCGCTGCGGTCATCGAAAGCCGGGAACAGGAAGCCCAGCTCCGGGGGAGAAACAACCCAGTCCGCCGTAATATTGCGGAAGGTGTTTTCGGAGACATAATACCCGAGCGCGGGTTTTCGCGGCTTTACCGGGCAGATGCTGCACAGAAAATAGGAATAGATCTCCGAAGAGTCCTCCTGCGCTTCTCCGTCCTTCGCATAGAAAGGAATGTCGTACTGATCCGACGCCAGAAGAATCAGATAATTTCCTTCCATTCCAAGGGTTTCAATAATACGGCCGTAGAATTCGCGCACGGCGGCGTCATCCTTCAGCGCGGATTCTCTGAGCGCCATGAGCAGCTTGTGCTCCTCACCCTCCAAAACCTGCCGTGTCGCAAACTCAATATCAATTAAATTTTTTCCGACCGTGCCGGACAGCGTTTTTTTCAAAATCGCCAGAAGCTCTTCGGATTCCTCCTGAGGCATCAGGCCGAGCGGCTGGCTGAACTCTGAAACAATTTCTCTCTGATCATTGACATAGCAGCCGCGAATCCGGGTAATATTGCTTTTATCCGGACGAAAGCGGCGGCGGATTTCCGCAATTTCTTTTTCGTTCATTCAGATCCCCGTTTCCTATCGTTATTATTGTCCTGAAATATTATTATAGGATGAAAAAACGATTTTGTCATCCTGCCCTGCCCCTTGCGTCCGTAAAAAGAAAGCGGTATGATAAAACGGAATCAGGAAAAATATACCGAAACGGGGGGAACGTCAATGGAAGAGGAGAAAAAGCAGGGGTCGGTCGAACTGAAAAAGTTTATCATCGCGGTTGCGGCCGCGCTGATCGGGGTGGTCGCAATCGTGGGAATCGCTTTCAGCGCATTTTTCCGGCTGTCAAACAGCGGCAGGACGAGCGGAGCGGCGCAGAATCAGTCCGGCGGCGATACCATTACAGTCTCCTATACGCAAAAAGACCGGGTGGTTCCGGATTTGGCGGAAATCAGCTTCGGAGTGGTCACGGACGCAAAAGAAGCCGGGGACTGTCTTTCGCAAAACAGCACGGATGTCAATCAAGTGGTGCTGGCAATCAAAAAGACAGGAATCGAGGAAAAGAACATTCAAACCAACGGCTATTCGCTGACGCCGCGGTACAGCTATACGGATGGAAAAGAAGAGATGGTCGGTTACGAGTGCAGAACCGACATTGCAGTAAGCGGAGTCTCCATTGACAAAGTCGGGACGGTGCTCGACGGGTCGGCTGCGGCGGGGGTCAACAAGATTGATTCTGTTCGGTACAGTTACAGCAAGTACGACGACGCCTACAGTACCGCGCTGACGGAAGCGACAGGCAAATGCAGAGCTTTGGCCGATAAAATTGCCGCGAAAAACGGAGTCGGCGTGAAAGGCATCAAAGCGATCAATGAGAACAAGGAAGGCTCCGCTCCGCCTGTCGTTTACAACTCGTCGATGAAACTGACGGCGGACGCGGCGGAATCGTCCACACAGGCGGCGGCGGGGCAGATCGACGTGAACGCGTCGGTTATCATTACCTATGAGATCGAAAAATAAAGCGTATGCCAAGCTTGCCCTCATCTTTTAAAACGGTGGGAGCGGCGTTTGCAAAGGCGATGAAGGAGAGTTTTCGGAATGTCGGTCAGGGGCTTCATGGAATTCGTGGAAATACGGACAAAGGCCGCAAGCGTGATCCCTTTTTTGCTTGGAACCGTTTATGCCCTTCACCGGTTTCGGACTTTTCATCTGAAAAATTTTGTTCTGATGCTGGTTTCTCTTCTCTGCATCGACATGGCGACCACGGCGATCAACAACTATATGGATGAAAAAAGGGCCTGCAAAAAGCGTGGAGCGACGCATCCCGCGGCTGAAAAATACGGTTTTGGGAAGGCGGCGGCTCTCGCGGTGATTTTCGCCCTGCTGCTCGTGGCCGCGGCCTTCGGCCTGCTGCTGTTTCTGAACACCGACTTTGTGGTGCTGGCCCTGGGGGCGGTTTCCTTTGCGGTCGGCGTGCTGTATTCGTTCGGCCCCGTTCCCATCTCCCGCACGCCTTTCGGCGAGCTTTTTTCCGGCGCGTTTATGGGGGTTCTCATCCCGTTTCTCGCGTTTTATATCCAGACAAATCACCTGGGCCTGCTTCGTTTGGCTTTGCAGGGCGGCGTGTTCCGCATAGCGGTCAATCTGCCGGAGGTCTTTTATGTTGTTCTGGTTTCGCTGCCCGCCGCCGTCGGAATCGCGAATATCATGCTTGCGAATAATATCTGCGATATGCGGGAAGACGCTGAAAACGGAAGATACACGCTCCCGATTTATCTTGGAAAATACAACGCGCTGAAGGTTTTTGCGGCCCTGTACTACACGGGCTATCTGGCACTGGCGGTTCTGCTGGCGGCCGGGGTCGTTCCGCCGGTTTGCATCCTTGTGTTCGGCACTTTTGTGCTTGTGCGAAAACGAATCAGGGCTTTTCGGGAAAAGCAGAGCAAGAAAGAGACCTTTGTGCTGTCGGTCCAAAACTTTGTTCTGATGAACGGCGCTCTTGTTCTCACACTGGCCGTTTCCGTCGCGGCGGGGGGCGTTTTGTAAAAGCCGCAGGAGAATCTCCGGCGGAGAGAAGTCTTTTGCGGAGCAGTCCTGCTGCGCGGTGGCGGCAGACCCGGAAATTGAAGCGCAAAGACGCCCGTGTGTCTGAGAACCTTTCAGGCATGCGGGCGCTTTGCGCTTGGATGCGGGATCCGGATTCATGTTTCCGAATCCGCACTTTTTCGGGTTGAAAGAATATTATATTGGTATCACTGAGAAAGGAGGGCGCAAGATGGATTGGATGAGAGGATCGTACGGCAATTCGCTCGGGCTGGCCGGACAGCAGACCTGCCTGAAGGATTACGGGCCGGAACCTTTTGTCGTTAATATTGAGAAGGCGACTCTTTGTAACAGAAATTACCGTACCGCGTTGTGGACAGGCGAAAACCTGCAGGTAACGCTGATGTGCATCTGTGCCGGGGATGATATCGGGCTTGAAATTCATCCCGATGTCGATCAGTTTATACGAATCGAGTGCGGCCGGGGAATTGTTAAAATGGGGAACGAAAAAAATCAGCTGACTTATGTCAGAAGAGTCTGCGACGGCGACGCGATTATGGTACCCGCCGGGACGTGGCACGACGTGATCAATACGGGTAACTGTCCGCTGAAGCTGTATGCGATCTACGCGCCGCCGGAACATCCCCGCGGAACGGTACAGGAAACGAAGGCGGAGGCTTTGGCGGCGGAAAGGCAAAATGATTCTTCAAAGTAAAGGGAAACTGACGTCCGTTTTCTTCGGCGTCAGTTTTTTTAAGATTCGGCGTCCGGCCTTTACGAAAATGGAAAAAATGGGTAAAATGAAATAGACCGTTTCTCCGAATGAACAGAAAAGGAAATGGAAAATCTATGAAACCTCAAATTGCCTTTCATAAGGTGTTTTACCGCAGCGGTGAAAAAGCAATTCTGAAAGACCTTTCGCTTGAAATATTCCCGGGCGATTACATTTCGGTTGTCGGGCCGTCGGGAAGCGGAAAAAGCACGTTTTTAAAACTGTGCTGCCACCTGATCAGCCCGACGGAAGGCAGCATCCTGATCAACGGGGCCGATGCGATGAAGCTGGACCCGGTCGAACTGAGAAAAAAGATCGGTTACTGCTTCCAGACGCCGGTTCTCTTCGGCAGGACGGTGGAGGACAACCTGAGCTATCCCTATCGGCTTCGATACCGGAAGATGGACGGGGACCGGGTGAACAAACTTTTTTCGCTTTTTCAAATGGACCCGGATTATTTAAAACATGAAATTGTAAATTTATCGGGTGGGGAAAAACAGAGGATCGCGCTGATCCGCTCCCTGTTGTTTCAGCCGGAGGTGCTTCTGCTGGATGAGGCGACTTCGGCGCTGGATCCTGAGAATACGCTGATCGTCGAGCGTGTGATCCGGACGCTGAATCAGGACGGCGTCACGGTACTGTGGATTACCCACAATCCGGAACAGAGCAGAAAATACGCCGGAAAGCTGCTTGCGATTGAAAACGGCGAAATCAAATCGATGGAGGCGCTGAAATGAACACAGCCAATATCAGTTTTTCCTCTCTGATGATCGCATCGCTGCTTGTATTCGTCTCGCTGCTTTTTTCCTATTTTCAAAAGTTGAAGCTGGAGAAAGAAATTCTCGTCAGCGTCCTGCGGGCGGTCGTTCAGCTGATTGCCGTCGGATATGTCCTTCAGTATATCTTCGGGCTCGAAAATCCTCTGTTCACTACGCTGTTTGTGCTTTTGATGACGTTCAACGCTTCCCATAACGCCGCGAAGCGGGGAAAAGGAATCCGGAACGGCCTTTTGATTTCGTTTGTCTCCATCGGGGCGGGGGCGGGGGCCACTCTGGCGGTTCTGGTTGCTTCGGGCGCAATCCGCTATGTGCCCAATCAGATCATTCCCGTCGGGGGAATGATTATCAGCAACGCTATGGTCGCGCTGGGCCTTTGCTACCGGCAGATCACAGCGGATTTTCAAAGCCGGAGGGATGAAATTGAAACCAAGCTTTCCCTCGGCGCAGATATTCTGCCCTCCTCCATCGAAATCATCCGTGATTCCATCCGGACGGGGATGGTCCCGACCATAGATTCCGCCAAAACGTTGGGAATCGTTTCGCTTCCCGGAATGATGACGGGGCTGATTCTGGCGGGCACGTCCCCCGTTCAGGCGGTGCGTTACCAGATTATGGTGACCTTTATGCTTCTTTCAACAACCGCGGTCTCTTCTTTTCTGGCCTGTTACCTTTGCTACCGGGGCTTTTTCAATGACAGAAAGCAGCTTGTTTAGAATTTGACCGGACACGCTTTTCTGCTGCACCGGCGAAGCGGTGCGTTCCTCCCCGCCCAGACCCGGAACGCGCCTCTAAACGCCGGCGAAAGCGGGTGAAAGCTTGCGGGCGCTGAGGTAATATGTGCTTTGCTTCGATGCTTTGGACGATGCGAACGGAATGGCAATTATGATCCGGTAGGTGAATTTTGCATCGAAAGGCATGATGACTTGCATTTTACCGAAAAGCAGGGTATAATGAAAATGTTATTTTCGCCCGGATTTTGATGAAAAGAAACGGAACTGGACGGGAACCCCATCTGGAAAGCCGTCCCGCATAAGCACATGGAGGAATTCAAATGGAAATCAAGAAAGCCGCAATGATCGGTTTGGGGGCAATTGGGTCGGTCTATGGAAAATTGCTTCATCAGGCATACGGAGACGACTTTGCCGTAATTGCAGGCGGCGCGCGCGCCCAGCGGCTGAAGAAAAACGGCATGAAAGTCAACGGGCAGCCCTTTTTTCCGTGTGTCGCGGAACCCGGAGCGGAATTTGCGGCGAATCTGATCCTTGTCTGCGTTAAAAATTATCAGCTCGACCAGGCAATCGAGGATATCCGCGGATTTGTCGGCCCTGGCACGGTGCTGCTCCCGCTTCTGAACGGCGTGACGGCAAAGACACGCCTGAAGCACGCGTATCCGGAAAACGCGGTTCTGAACGGGCTCTCCATCTATATCGACGCGGTAAGGACGGAAAGCGGCGTCGTGAACACCAAGAACGGAGTGATTCAGTTTGGGGAAGACGACAATGCGGTTTTATCCCCCGAGGTCGCCATTGTAAGGGACTATCTGAACGGCGCGGGCATTAAAACCGAAGTTTGCCCGGACATGATCCGCGCGGTCTGGAAAAAATGGATGATGAACGTCGGAATCAACCAGGTTTCCGCCATCACCCGTTCTCCGTATGGGAAGATCGCGTCGGTTCCTTCCACGCTGCAACTGTTTCACGAGGCGATGATGGAAGTCGTCGCGCTTGCTAAGGCTTCCGGAATTGATTTGAGCGAAGCGGACGCCAGAGAATTCGAAGCAATGATGGGAAATTTTTCGCCGGAAGGAAAAACCTCCATGCTGCAGGACGTCGAGGCGAAACGACAGACGGAAGTCGATTATTTTGCCGGGACGGTTGTGGAGCTGGGAAAGGAGCTGAAGGTTCCGACTCCCGTAAACCACGTTTTGCTTTTGCTGCTTCAATCCATTCAGGCTGTTTATTAAACAAACGCCCCGCCGCGGCAGAAGCCACGGCGGGGCGTTTGGGTTACTCCGCTGTTTAGGGGTTTTTCGGAAGTCCCGGAAAATCGAGCGTTGCGAAATAGTCCGCGGGGGTCTCGGCGCGGCGAATCAGATCGAAGGAACCGTCCTCGCGGAGAAGAACCTCCGCACTGCGCAGCTTTCCGTTGTAGTTGTAACCCATGGAGTGCCCGTGCGCGCCCGCGTCGTGAAGCACAAGAAGGTCGCCCATATCGATTTTCGGCAGCATCCGGTCAATGGCGAATTTGTCGTTGTTTTCGCATAAGCCGCCGGTTACGTCGTACTTGTGGTCGCAGGGCGCGTTTTCCTTTCCCATGACGGTGATGTGGTGATATGCCCCGTACATTGCGGGACGCATCAGGTTGGCGGCGCAGGCGTCCAGACCGATATATTCCTTATAAATGTGCTTTTCCCGAATGGCCTTCGCAACCAGAATTCCGTAAGGCCCAAGCATGAAGCGGCCCATCTCCGTGTAGAGCGCCACGTCCCCCATCCCCGCCGGAACAAGAATTTCGTCGTAGACTTTTTTAACTTCGCGGCCGATTTTCAGAATGTCGGGCGGGGTTTGACCCGGACGATAGGCAACGCCTACTCCGCCGGACAGATTGATAAAGGAAATATGCGCGCCGGTTTCGCGGTGCAGATCAACCGCCAGCTGGAACAAAACCCCCGCCAGAGCGGGATAATATTCGTTTCCGGTTGTGTTGCTGGCAAGAAACGCGTGAATCCCGAAATTTTTAGCGCCCAGTTTTTGAAGTTTTTGAAAGCCTTCCGTCATCTGCGCCCGCGTGAAACCGTATTTGGATTCTCCGGGGTTGTCCATAATGGCGTTGCTTGCCTTGAAAACTCCGCCCGGATTGTAGCGGCAGCTGATCGTTTCCGGAATGCCCGCGAGCCGCTCCAGAATCTCGATATGCGTAAAATCGTCCAGGTTGATGGTCGCGCCCAGCTTTGCGGCCAGCAGAAAATCTTCGTCCGGCGTGTCGTTGGAGGAAAACATGATCTCTTCGCCCCTGAGCCCGACCGCGTCGGAAAGCATCAGCTCCGTCAGGGAAGAGCAGTCCGCGCCGCAGCCTTCCTCTTTGAGAATTTTCAGAAGGGTCGGGTTCGGGGTTGCCTTCACTGCGAAATATTCCCGGTAGCCGGGATTCCAGGAGAAAGCCTTTTTGATTTTTCGAACGTTTTCCCGAATGCCTTTTTCATCATAGAGGTAGAATGGAGTTGGAATTTTCTCTTCGATTTCTTTCAGCTTTTCCAGTGATACAAAAGGTGTCTTTGTCATGCTTGCTCCCTTTCCTTTGTCAGCTCAATCAGCCGGATTTCGTTTTTCAGGTCTTCTTTGAACAGGCTGACCAGATTGTCTTTTTTGGAATACAGACAGGTCGAGTTTTCCCCGTCGTCCAGATCGCCGGTCAAAACGCTGGAGGAATCGGCGATCAGCCGGATTTGTTTTTGCTTTTTTTCCGTGCAGTAAACGGTTGCGCCGGGCAGGTCAAGCGGGTGGTCGGTGATGACGACGACTTTCAGCCCGCGCTCCGTCATGCCGCGCAACTCCGGCAGAATCCGGACGATCAGCTCCGCCGACATCGAAGCGTATACCCTCTCCTCGGCCCCGCGCAGAAGATTTCTCATTTTCAATAGGATGTGTTTTTCCCCCGCGACGGTAATGTACCCCTCGGAGTCCGTACGGCGCTTCGGCTGCAGCAGGCTCAGCTCCTTGGCGTCTTTCTGCAGGCTGTAAATGCAGTTGCCGCAGAATTCCGCAACGGGGACCGGCGTATACCGCGCCGCGGCGCCTTCCATCAGCCGCGCCGCGCCCTTTTCCACAAGGCCGGAAAGCGCCGAATAGGCGTTGGAGCGGGAAATCCCCGTCACCTTCGCCGCCTCGTAGCCGGTCAGGTCCCCCTGCGAAAACAACGCCCAATAGAGTTTTGCTTCCTGTTGTGTCAGCCCGAAATGGGTCAGCAGTAAAACGGAATCCATCACGTCACTCCAATTAGTGTTACTATATAGGAACACTATATTAAATTTAACGGCGCTTGTCAAGAAGGATTCGTAAAAAACAAAAAGATTTTACATTTTGTGTGATTTTATCACATACAAACCTTGTAGGTGTGGTTATAATAAAATCACAAGAAATAAAACTGAAAGGAAGAAAACAATATGGCAGTTGTAACGGTAACACAGGATAATTTTGAATCTGAAGTTTTAAAGGCCGATAAACCGGTTCTCGTGGATTTTTGGGCGTCTTGGTGCGGCCCCTGCCGCATGGTTTCCCCGATTGTGGATGAAATCGGCAACGAATCCGACGGAAGATATATGGTGGGGAAGGTCAATGTTGACGAACAGCCGGATATTGCGGCGAAATATAATATCATGAGCATCCCTACTCTGATTGTTTTCAAAGACGGCAGGCCGGCCCAGACTTCGGTCGGGGTGCGCAGCAAGCAGGATATTCTTTCAATGCTGGATTAAGTTACTTCTCTCCCCCTTTTTGGTTTGATCATGATAATAAAAAGATCCGAAGAGCCGCTGTTCCGGCCCTTGCGGGTCTTTTTGCATTCTGCCATAATAATGAAAAGGGGGTAAATCCATGCTTCAAATTATATTGGGCGATATAACCATGCAGAAAGCGGATGCGGTCGTAAACGCGGCGAACTGTTCGCTGCTGGGCGGCGGCGGGGTCGACGGCGCGATTCACCGGGCGGCCGGACCGGAGCTGCTGATAGAATGCCGGGCGCTGCACGGCTGCGAAACGGGAAAGGCAAAGATTACCGGCGGATACCGTCTGCCCGCGAGATTCGTTATTCACACGCCCGGACCGGTCTGGCGCGGCGGAGCCTGCGGGGAAGATGAGCTGCTGGCCGGCTGTTACCGCGAAAGCCTGGTTCTTGCCTCGCGCAATGGCTGCGCAACGGTCGCGTTTCCATCCATCAGCACGGGAATTTACCGATTTCCGCTGAAAAGGGCCGCCCGTATCGCGGTTTGTGAAATCCTTGCTTTTTTACAAAACGACCGTGTCGTTCGGGAGGTAACCATGGTTTGCTTTGACGCTGAAACCAAGTCCGCCTACGAAGCGGCGCTGAGGGAGCAGATTGGCCGCTGACATTCAACTTCTCTTTCAACAGCAGGATGTTTTTTGCCTTATTTCACAAAAATTCTCCCGTAAAATTTCATTTACGATAATTCCAATTCCGAAAAAGATTGATTGAAATTTAACTAATTCGGGTTTATAATGAAATTATTGGAATTCTGTAATGAAATTAAGGAGGAGTTTTATGGAAGCAACTATTTTCGCACCAATCGGAGCTGTCGTTGCGCTATTGTTTGCGTGGTACCTCGCGGTCAAAGTCTTGAAAGCGGATGAAGGCAGCGGCAAGATGAAAAAAATTTCCCTTGCGGTGCGCAGGGGCGCGAATGCTTATCTGAAGCGTCAGTACACCGGTGTCGCGATTTTTTTCGGGGTTATGTTCATTGTTCTGCTGATCATGGCGTTCGCGGGATTCCTGACAATATTCGTTCCGTTCGCCTTCCTGACCGGCGGCTTTTTCTCAGGCCTGTCGGGATTTATCGGGATGAAAATTGCGACGAATGCAAACGACCGCACGACGAACGCCGCGCAGCACAGCTTAAACTCCGGCCTGCACGTCGCCTTTTCGGCGGGCGCGGTCATGGGGTTTGTTGTGGTAGGATTGGGGCTTGTCGATATCTCCTTCTGGTATTATTTCCTGAAATTCTGGTACTCGAACCCGGCGCATCTCGCGGCGGTTGCGGGGCAGGCGCTTGAAGACGCGCAGGTTCAGGCCATTACCACGGCGATGCTGACGTTCGGCATGGGCGCTTCCTCCATGGCGCTGTTCGCGCGTGTGGGCGGCGGTATCTTTACAAAGGCAGCCGATGTCGGGGCCGACCTGGTCGGCAAGGTTGAAGCCGGTATCCCGGAAGACGATCCGAGAAATCCCGCCGTCATCGCCGACAACGTGGGCGACAACGTCGGTGACGTCGCCGGCATGGGCGCCGACCTGTACGAATCTTATGTCGGTTCCATCATTTCAACGGCGGCCCTCGCTTCCGCGGCGGGGCTCGGTTTCAGCGGAGTAAGCATTCCGATGGTCATGGCCGCGGTCGGGATCGTCGCTTCCATCGTCGGCACTTTCTTTGTCAGAACCAAAGAGGGCGCGACGCAAAAGAATCTTCTGACCGCGCTGCGGCGCGGCACCTGGATCAGCGCGCTGCTGATCGCGATTGTATCCTATCCGCTGATCCGTTTCGGTCTGGGCGCCGATAAGACCGGACTCTACTTTGCCATTCTGTCCGGGCTGCTCGCAGGCATCCTGATCGGTATTTCCACCGAATATTTTACTTCCGATACCTATCAGCCCACGAGGGACCTTGCCGCGGATTCTTCCGGCGGACCGGCTACCGTGATAATCGGCGGGCTTGCGCTCGGAATGAAATCCACTGTTTTTCCGGTCGTGATCGTCGGCGTTTCCGTACTGGCGAGCTATTTTGTTTCCGGCGGAGCGGCGGACTTTAACCACGGATTGTACGGCATCGGCCTGTCGGCCGTCGGCATGCTTTCCACGCTTGGAATCACGCTTGCGACGGACGCTTACGGTCCTGTGGCGGACAACGCGGGCGGTATTGCCGAAATGTCGGAACTTGGCGAAGAAGTGCGCGAACGCACCGATGCGCTCGATTCCCTGGGAAATACGACGGCCGCGACCGGCAAGGGATTTGCGATCGGTTCCGCCGCGCTGACGGCGCTTGCCCTGATCGCCTCCTATATGGATTCGGTCAAGGTTCGCGATCCCTCCTTTCAGTTTAACCTGAGCATTACGAACCCGATCGTTCTGGTAGGTCTGTTTATCGGCGGGGTTCTTCCGTTTTTGTTCTCCGCGTTTACCATGAACGCGGTCGGACGCGCCGCGCAGAGCATTGTGAACGAGGTTCGTCGGCAGTTCCATGAAATCACGGGCCTGATGGAAGGAAAGGCGGAACCGGATTACGAAACGTGTGTCGATATCTGCACCCGTTCCGCCCAGAAAGAGATGGTGGCTCCCGCTCTGGTTGGAATCGCAACGCCGATCGTTGTCGGCCTGATTCTGGGTGTAAACGGCGTGGTCGGAATGCTGGCGGGCGCTACGGTGACCGGGTTTGTCATGGCGGTCATGATGGCGAACGCGGGCGGCGCCTGGGACAACGCGAAGAAATACATAGAGAGCGGAAAGCTTGGCGGCAAGGGCAGCAGCGCGCATAAAGCGGCGGTGGTCGGCGACACGGTCGGCGATCCGTTCAAGGATACGTCCGGCCCATCTTTGAACATTTTGATCAAGCTGACCTCCATGGTCTCTATTGTGTTTGCGGGCCTTATCCTTTCACATTCAATTTTTTAATCAAAGTTTGGTCTCTTCGTGTTGACATTGCGGCTTAAAATGCTATAATAACAATCGTTTTGTTTGTTGATGCCGAACACGGAGGGCCCGATGCGGGAGATTGAATTTACCGGGAGACGCGGATCTGTTTTCTCAATCACATGGCCGATTTTTGTGGAGCTTGTGCTTCAGATGCTGGTCGGCAACGCGGACCAGATGATGGTCAGCCGTTACTCCCAAAGCGCTGTGGGCGCCGTCAGCAACGCGAATCAGATGATTGGGCTTTTGATTCTGTTTTTCAACGTTGTCAGTATGGCGTCCACAATTTTAATTACCCAGTATATCGGCGCCGGGAAACCGGAGCGCGCGGAAGAAATCTATTCTTTGTCGCTGTTTGTCAACCTGCTGGCTGGCCTTGGGGTCAGCGGTCTGCTGATGTTTTGCAGCAGGCCGATCTATACCCTGATGAAAGTGCCCGGCGAGCTGATGGACCAGACCTGCTTGTATTCGTCCATCGTGGGCGGCGGAATGGTGTTTCAGTCGCTTTACGTTACCTTCATCGCCTTTTTCCGCAGCAACGCCATGATGAAAGTAACCATGTTCGTTTCTGCTGTTTTGAATCTGGCAAATATCGGGGGAAATTTTATCCTGATCAACGGCTTTTGGGGAATTCCGGCCCTGGGTGTGGCGGGCGCGGCAATTTCCAGTGATATGAGCCGCTTGATCGGGCTTTTTGTGATTGTGCTTTTGTTCCGCAGGCTGGTGGGGTCCCGTATCTCCGTGCGGGCGCTGCGCCCGTTTCCGTTTGAGCAGCTGAACCGTCTGCTGCGCATCGGTCTTCCCTCGGGGGGCGAATCCATCTCCTATAACCTTTCGCAGCTCGCGATTCAGGCGATGTGCAACCTGTTTCCGGTGTTTGTCATCAACACAAAGGCCTTTGCCGGGACTTTTGCCATGATTACCTACATTTTTGCGTCGGCAATTTCACAGGCGACGCAGGTTATGGTCGGCTATCTGATGGGCGCGCGCCGCACGGAGGATACGAACCGCAGGGTGATGGCGACGCTGAAGCTTGCCGTGGCGGTTTCTTTCCTGATTTCCGTCCTGCTTTATTTCGGCAGCGACTGGCTGTTTGGGCTCTTTACCGACGACGCCGGCGTCATTCGGCTCGGCCGGCGGATTCTCGCGGTTGAAATGATTCTGGAAATCGGACGCGCGGTGAATATTGTTCTTGTGGGAGCCTTGCAGGCCGCCGGAGATATCCGGTTTCCGATTTATGTATCGGTGATCGACGTCTGGATTGTGGCGGTCGGCGCGGGGTATTTGCTCGGCGTTTGGGGAGGCTGGGGCCTTAGCGGAATCTGGGCCGCGATGGCCGCGGATGAATGCATCCGCGGCATGGTCCTTCTGATTCGCTGGAGAAGGGGAATGTGGAGATCAAGGAATCTTTTGGCATAAATCCGAATTGATTCCGACTGGGAAAGGACGGCAAGGTATGGTGCGGGCGGTGATTTTCGATATGGACGGTCTGATGTTCGACACGGAGCGCCTTTATGATCAGGCGATCGAACAGACCGGCAATGAGATGGGGTACTTCGGTATCGCGGATCTGGCGCGTGATATGATCGGGGTTAGAGAGACCGACTGTGTCCCTCTGTATCAAAAGCGTTTCGGCAGCGGGTTTTCTTACCCGCGTTTTGCGGCGCGCAGGCAGGAGATCATCGACGAATTCATTCGAAAAAACGGCGTGCCGGTCAAGCCGGGGCTGTTTGAACTCCTTCGGTATTTAAAGCAGGGCGGGTTCCGACTGGCGGTCGCGACCTCGACCTCGCGCCGCCACGCTTCCGATTATCTGGAACAGACCGGAGCCGCCGGATACTTTGACCGGATGATTTTCGGCGATATGGTGGAGCATGGCAAGCCCTCCCCGGAGATTTATTTGAAGGTCGCGGAAGCGCTCGGCGTCTCGGCGGAGGATTGCATTGCGCTGGAGGATTCGCCGTGCGGAATTCAGGCGACTTGTGCGGCGGGAATGAAAGCCGTGATGATTCCCGACCGGATCGAACCGGACGCGGCGCTGAGGAAACTGTGCTGGTCCTGTGAGCCGTCGTTGACCGACGTGATAAAATTAATTGGGGAAACAAGTTCTGAGGAGGGCGCGGTTTGAAAATACTGGTGGACGCGGACGCCTGCCCGGTGAAGGAAATCATCGTCCGTCAGGCGAAAAGCCTCGGAATCCCGGTCACGATGCTGATTGACACGAGCCACGTTCTTGACGACGGCTACAGCACGGTAATTATCGTCGACAAGGGAAGGGACAGCGCGGATATCCGGCTGGTCAACCTGATAGAACCGGGCGATCTGGTCGTAACGCAGGATTTCGGTGTAGCCGCCATGTCTCTGAGCCGCGGGGCGACCGCTTTGAATCAGAACGGGATGGTTTACGGGGAGGACAACATGGACCGCCTGCTGTTTGAGCGCGCCCTCGGGCAAAAGATACGGCGCGCGGGCGGCAAAGCGGGAAAAAACAGAAAAAGAACGAAAGAAGACGACGAATCATTTGCGCGTCAGTTGGAAAAGATGATTCGGAGAACGGGAAAATCGGAGGAACAGTTCAATCATGGATCAAATTTATGACGTAATCGTAGTAGGCGCGGGCCCGGCGGGCATTTTCACCGCTCTGGAACTTGACAGGCTGGCGCCGGACAAAAAAATACTGGTTGTGGATTCCGGCAGTGCGCTGGAACGTCGCTCCTGCCCCGCGCGGACCCTCGGACAGTGCGCCCACTGCGCGACCTGCAGTATTATGAACGGCTGGGCGGGCGCGGGGGCGTTTTCCGACGGAAAGCTCTCCCTTTCGGAAGAAGTCGGCGGCAATATCACCGAATATATGACGGTTGACAAGGCAAGGGAGCTGATCCGTTATGTGGACGGAGTCTACCTGCACTACGGCGCACCGGATCAGGTTTACGGCAAAAGCGATAAGTTCGCGGATAAAATCGCTTATGAGGCGCGTAAGGAAAACATCCGCCTGATTCCGTGCCCGGTGCGGCACATGGGAACCGAATATTCGTTTAAAGTGCTGCTTGAAATGTACCGTTACCTGAGCTCGCGTCCGAATTTCGAGTTCCGGGAGAGAACGACCGCCGAATCCGTTCTGGTCGAAAACGGAAAAGCGGCGGGCGTGCGCCTGTCGGGACCGGACGGCGGGCAGGCGGTCAGGGGAAGGCGTGTTGTGGTCGCCCCCGGGCGCGGCGGAGCCGACTGGCTTTCGCGCATCGCGCAGGAGACCGGGCTGGACATTACCAATAATGAGGTGGACATCGGCGTGCGGGTCGAGGTGCCGAACGCGGTAATGGACCCGTTGACCAAATATCTCTATGAGGCCAAGCTGGTCTACTATTCGGATACGTTTGAAAACCGCGTGCGCACCTTCTGCATGAATCCGGGCGGCATTGTCAGCGAGGAGCACTACGACGTCGGTTCCGGTATCGCGGTCGTGAACGGCCATTCCTACGCGGAGGAGGAACGGCACACGGACAACACGAATTTTGCGCTGCTGGTTTCCACAAAATTCACGGAGCCGTTTCATCAGCCGATTGAATACGGGCGCTACATCGCGCAGCTCGGCAACATGCTGACCGGCGGCGGAATCATGGTGCAGCGGCTTGGCGACCTGCTGATGGGCCGCAGAACGGACGCGACGCGCCTTTCCAAGTCGACAACGATTCCGACGCTGAAAAGCGCGGTTCCGGGCGACCTGTCGTTCGTTCTGCCGCACCGCCACCTGACCAGCATTGTGGAGTCGCTGCGCGCGTTCGACAAGCTGGCGCCGGGGCTTTATTCCAAGAATACGCTGCTTTACGGCGTGGAGGTCAAATTCTATTCCTCCAAGGTTTCGGTGGGGCCCAATTTCGAGACCGGGGTGGAAAATCTGTATGCCATCGGCGACGGCGCGGGCATCACGCGCGGGCTGATGCAGTCCTCCGTGACCGGAGTGGTTGTGGCGAGGGACATCGCGGAGAAAAATCCGTAAATGAAAAACAAGGCCGGTTCAATGGAAATTCCATTGAACCGGCCTTGTTTTCTACCTCTATGCCGTCGCAGTCCGCAGATTTCTGATCGTGTCGCCGATGACCCCGGAAATCAGACGGTGACCGTTTTCATTCGGGTGGATTCCGTCCTCGCAGAGGAGGGATTGATAATTGTGTGTTTCCAGAAACGCGCTGCTGATATCGATGAGCGGAACGCTGCATTCTTTGGCAACCCGGCATACGGCCAGGTTGTACCGTTCGTGCCAACGGTAAATATGCTCAATGTCGCCCAGAAATTTTAAAATTGCGCCTGCGTTCAGTCCCTTTGAAATCCACGCGAAATACCGTTTCGCATCGATCGGGGGCAGTGTCAGCAGAACCGGTCGGCTTCCGCTTCTTTTCACCTGCTCGATCAGCTCCGTGTACTTTTGCTCAAAGATGCCGACCGGCGTTTTCGGCAGATGTTCCTGTTCGGGATTTTCTGAAATATCAGCCCAATCAAAGTCACAGTCGTTGCCGCCGAATTCCAGAATCGTATAATCGAAGTTGGAGAGCTCGTTCCAGTGCCGCCGCAGGAGATCCATTCCCTTAGTAACAGTGCAGCCGAATTTTGAATAATTCCGAATCATGACCGGAAAGCTGCCTGAAATCCGGTTGGCGAAACTGTCGCGCAGAAGGATGTATTTTTTCAGTACACTGTCGAAAACTACGCCTTTCGATACTGAATCACCAAAAACGCAAACAGATAGATCCATACCGCATTCCTCTTCTTTCTACTGTTTAACATTTCGTGATCTGCTTATTAAAACTATATCGTGTAATTATAAATATGTCAATAGGGTATGCAGAAAAAGTAAAAAAGATACTGGTCTGTAAATAATTTTAAATAGAAAAATATTCTAATAATTCCCTTGAAAAATAGAAAAAGGGCGTTATAATATAAGTGGATTAAATTAGTCTACTTTTATCTGAAGCCATACGGGGTAAAATAAATCATAAGTTAAAATGTAGAAAAGGGACGGTGAAACAAGAATGGTAAATGTAAGAAAATGCGCAATCATCGGATGCGGATTCGTGGGGGCGGCGTCGGCTTTCAGCCTGATGCAGAGCGGCCTGTTTTCCGAGCTGGTTCTGATCGACGCGAATCGTGACAAGGCGGAAGGAGAAGCAATGGACCTGAGCCACGGCGCTCCGTTTGCGCGCCCGATTGAGATTTCGGCGGGCACCTACGATGATATTGCCGACTGCGGGCTGATTGTGGTAACCGCCGGCGCCAACCAGAAGCCGGGCGAGACGCGGCTGGATCTGGTCAATAAGAACGTTGGGATTTTTAAGCAAATTATCCCCGAAATCAAAAAGAGACAATGCGAGGGGATCCTGCTGGTTGTGTCAAATCCGGTGGATATCCTTACCTATACGGCCCTCAAGCTGTCCGGGTTCCCACCCAGCCGCGTCATCGGCTCCGGCACGGTGCTGGACACGGCGAGGCTGAAATATCTGCTCGGGCAGCATTTGGGTGTCGACAGCCGCAGCGTGCATGCCTACATTATTGGCGAACACGGCGACAGCGAACTGGCGGTGTGGAGCAGTGCCAATATATCCGGTGTTGAGCTGTACCGCTTCTGCGAGCTGTGCGGGCACTTTGAACACGAACGGAATATGCAGAAGCTGTATGAGGACGTGCGCGACAGCGCCTACGAGATCATTCAGAAAAAGGGCGCGACCTATTACGGCATCGCCATGGCGGTTCGCCGCATCGCGGAGTGCATCATGAGGGACGAACGCTCGATCCTTCCGGTTTCCAGCCTGATAGAAGGCCATTACGGACTGAACGGAATCTGTATGGGGATTCCGACAATCGTCGGCAGCGAGGGTGTGGAAAAGGTGGTGGACATCGGCCTGAGCGGCGACGAACAGCTGAAGCTTCTCAAATCCGCCGAGTCTCTTAAAAAAGTGCTGGATACTCTTGAATTGTCATGAGGAACAGCGATTTATTTCGGAGGGCTGAAAAGCCCTCCCTTTTTTATCTATTTATGACTCCGGAAATGAATCCGGCGAAATGCCGGAAATGAGATGCCGGGTACCAGGCAAATACATTCAAATGGCTATTGACAAAAGGGGGACGGAGGCATAAACTATTAGTGTTAGCAGAGACTAACTGAAGGGTATGATCAGACTACGAAAGGAGGAAAGGGAAAATGACGCTTGATCGGCTGAAGATCGGAAAAAGTTCTAAAATTGTCGAAGTGCGGGGAGAGGGCGCGCTGCGCCGCCGCCTGTTGGACATGGGACTGACGCCGAACACGGAGGTGATGGTAAGAAAAATGGCGCCGATGGGCGACCCGATTGAGATTCATCTGCGGGGTTACGAATTGACTCTCCGGATGGACGACGCAAAAAACATCGTAATTGAGGAGGCATAATTAAATGATCCTGGGGCTTGCGGGGAACCAAAACTGCGGTAAAACAACCCTTTTTAATCAGCTGACTGGATCCAATCAACATGTGGGGAACTTCCCGGGGGTCACCGTTGCAAGAAAGGACGGGCAGATCCGAGGGCATAAAGACGTTACGGTGGTCGATTTGCCGGGGATATATTCCTTATCCCCCTACTCAAATGAAGAGATCGTAACGCGCGATTTTTTGCTGAACAACAATCCGGACGCCATCATTAACATTGTGGATGCGACCAATATTGAGCGAAATCTCTATTTGAGTATGCAGCTCATCGAACTGGATATTCCAATGGTGATTGCTCTCAATATGATGGATGAGGTACGGGCAAACGGCGGGACGATTAAAATCAACGAGTTTCAAAAACAGCTTGGCGTTCCGGTGATTCCGATTTCGGCGAGTAAGAACGAGGGCGTAGAGGAGCTGATCGACACCGTCCTTGAGGTCGCCGAGGCCAAGCGCGCCCCCAAACGGCAGGATTTTTGCTCCGGCGCCGTACACCGGACGATTCATTCCATTGCGCATATGGTGGAAGACCACGCGCAGCGCATCAAGGTTCCGCCGCGGTTTGCAGCAACAAAGCTGGTGGAGGGGGACGAGCCGATGAAAAAGGCCCTCCGCCTTTCCGAAAACGAAATCGAAATGGTGATGCACGACGTGACGGAGATGGAGCGGGAGCTGAGCACAGACCGGGAAGCCGCGCTTGCCGATATGCGGTATTCCTTTATCGAAAGCCTCTGCGCTTCCACCGTTGTGAAAATGGGGGAGTCCAGAGAGCACCGCAGGAGCGTCGCCATCGACAGGGTGCTCACCGGTAAATATCTGGCGATTCCGATTTTCCTTCTGATCATGATGCTGATTTTCTGGCTGACGTTTGCCGTGATCGGCACCGCCTTAAGCGACCTGCTTTCCCTCGGAATTACCGCCGTGACGGACGCGGCGGATGCCGGGCTGGCGGCGTACGGAATCAATCCGATCGTGAAATCACTGGTGATTGACGGCGTGTTCGCCGGGGTGGGCAGTGTGCTTCAGTTCCTGCCGATCATCGTGGTTCTGTTTTTCTTTTTGTCGATTCTGGAGGACAGCGGCTATATGGCACGCGTCGCGTTTGTCATGGACAAACTGCTGCGCCGGATCGGCCTGTCGGGCCGGAGCTTTGTTCCGATGCTGATCGGTTTCGGCTGCTCCGTGCCCGCCATCATGTCAACGCGGACGCTGTCGAGCGAGCGCGACCGCAAGATGACGATTCTGCTGACTCCGTTCATGAGCTGCAGCGCCAAGCTGCCGATTTACGCGGTTTTTACCGCGGCGTTCTTCCCGAAACATGCCGCGCTTGTGATGATTCTGCTGTATGTGATGGGGATTCTGATGGGAGTCGGGAGCGGCCTGCTGATGCGGGGAACCGTGTTCCACGGCAATCCGGTCCCGTTTGTCATGGAGCTGCCGAATTACCGGATGCCCAGCGCGAAGAGCGTTCTGCTGCTCATCTGGGACAAGGCTCGCGATTTTCTGGTTCGGGCGTTCACCGTGATTTTCGTGGCTACCATCATCATCTGGTTTTTGCAGACGTTTGACACAAGGCTGAATCCGGTCTCCTCCGGTTCCGACAGCATGCTGGCGATGATCGGCCGGTGGATTGCGCCGGTTTTCGCTCCGCTGGGGTTCGGCGACTGGATGTCATCCACCGCGCTGATTACCGGGTTCACCGCCAAGGAAGCGGTCATCAGCACGCTGGCGGTCCTTACGGGTACGGACGTGTCAAATCTGCCGCAGGCGCTTTCCACTCTGTTTACCCCGCTGACGGCTTTCACATTCCTGACGTTCACGCTGCTGTACACGCCCTGCGTCGCGGCGATCAGCGCGGTGCGCCAGGAGATGGGCAGTGCCCGCAGCGCGGTCGGCGTCGTTTTTTACCAGTGCGGCGTCGCATGGGTTGCCGCTTTTCTGGTTTATCAGGTGGGACGCCTGGTTGCAGGCTGAAAGAAAGGGGATGCTTCGATGAGTCCGGTCGATTTGATTGTTCTGCTGATTGTGGCGCTGCTGTTCTTTTTTGCAGCGCGCTATTCCTGGCGGCACAGGAATAACTCCTGCGGCGGGGACTGCTCGGCGTGTCCCTATCATCAGAACTGTGAGAAGAAAGAGAAAAAATAAGAAAACGTCCCCGGAGCAATTCGTTGCTGCGGGGGCGTTCCGCATTCCGCGGGGTTGACAAACGGAATTTTTATGTTACGATGGAAAGCATTAACTTCTGCGGGGTGAAAAAATGATTCGAAACATCGTGTTTGATATGGCATGGGTGCTGTTCCGCTACGAACCGATGCGCTTTACCAGGGAACATGTCCCGGATGACGCGGACGCGGAGCTGATCCACCGGGAACTGTTCTGCGCGCCGGAATGGCTGGAAACCGACCGCGGAACCCTGAGCGACGAAGAATATTTCGCGCTGGTCTCCGAACGGATCCCGAAGCGCCTGCACGAAACGGCGCGTTACTTGTATGAGCACTGGCACGACGTTCTGGTGCCGATCGATGAAATGGAAGCGGTGGCCGGGCGGCTGAAGGCAAACGGATATTCCGTCTACCTGCTCTCCAACATGAGCGGCAGATTCTACCGCTTTTACAGGAATATCCCCGCCATGAAGCACTTTGACGGAATGATCGTATCCGCCGACGAGCGGTGCGTTAAGCCGGAACCCGAAATTTATCAGGCCCTTTTTCGCAAATACCGCCTTTTGCCGGAGGAATGCTTTTTCATCGACGACCGGCCTGAAAATGTGGAGGCCGGGGAAAAGCTGGGAATGCGCGGCTTCTGCTTTGAACAGGATATTCCCGCGCTCTGCGCCGCGCTGCGGGAGGCGGGCGTGCGAGTCTAGCCCCGGGTCAGGATTCGTTGAAACGGGACAAAAAGGCCTTTGTGCGTTCGCTCTGCGTGTTTGCGAACACCTGCTCCGGGGTGCCCTGTTCGACAATGGCGCCGTCGGCCATAAAGACAACCTGATCGGCCACGTCCCGCGCAAAAGCCATTTCATGGGTGACGACCACCATGGTCATATGCTCGGCGGCCAGCTCCCGGATGACCTTCAAGATTTCCCCGGTCAGTTCCGGGTCCAGCGCGCTGGTCGGCTCGTCGAAGAACAGAAGGTCCGGATTCATGGCCAGCGCTCTCGCAATGGAAACGCGCTGCTGCTGCCCGCCGGAAAGCTGGCACGGGTAAAAATCCGCCTTGTCGGACAGCTCCATTTTTTTCAGCAGCTCCATTGCGGAGGCCTCGGCCTCCGCCTTTTTTTTGCCAAGAACGTGCATCGGGGCTTCCGCAATGTTCCGCAGTACGGAAAAGTGAGGAAAAAGGTTGAAATTCTGGAACACCAGCCCGATGTGCAGGGCAATCCGGCGGCAGGCCGCCCGGTCGGAATAGACGGCGGACTGATTTTTACCGGTTTTCACCAGTGTTTCTCCGCAGACGGAAATCTCGCCCCGGTCGACGGTCTCCAGCTGCGTCAAGCAGCGCAGAAGCGTGCTTTTGCCCGAGCCGGACGGGCCGATGACGGTCAGAACCTCTCCTTTTTCCACGTCGAGGGAAATCCCTTTCAGAACACCGGTTCCGTCAAAGCTTTTGTACAGGCTGCGCGCGGTCAGTAACGGCATAAGGCTCCTCCTAACGGTAATAATTCATACGGGCTTCCGCGACGGTGAAACAGCGGGTCACAACGGCGTTCATCAATAGGTAGAATACGGCGGCGATCGCGAACGGCGCCATGCTGACGGCAGAGGAAACCCAGTCGGAGGTGACGCGCAGCAGCTCTGTTACGCCGATGACCTGTGCCAGAGAGGTGTCCTTGACCAGATTGATAAATTCATTGCTCATGGGCGGCAGAATCATTTTGCAGACCTGCGGCAGGACGATGCGGAAAAACGTCTGCCGTTTTGTAAAGCCCAGGACCCGGGCCGCTTCGTACTGCCCCGCCGGGACCGCGTCGATCCCTCCGCGGAAAATTTCGGCAAAATAGGCCGCGTAATTCAAAAGAAAGGCGACCTGCGCGGCAACCACGCGGTCAAGCTGGATTCCGGTCAGCGGCTTCAGACCGTAAAATATGAACAGGAGCTGAAGCATCAGCGGGGTGCCCCTCATCAGCAGGATGTAAAACCGCACGGGCAGATTGACCGCCTTACGCTTTGACCTGCGCCCCGCGGCGACAAGAAGCCCCAGCGGAACGGAAAACAACAGGGTCGAAAAGAAGATGCGCAGAGACATCAGCGTGGCCTGCAGCATTTGTGAAAGCAGCACGGTGTAATTCATAGGGGATCAAGCCCTCCATCGATTGATAACTCGCCGGGGCGGAGCAGCCCGCTTATTTGCCGACGGTGGTGACGTCTTTCCCGAACCATTTTTTCGAAAGATCGGCTATGGTTCCGTCTTTGGCCATATCCTTCAGAGCGCCCTCGATTTTTTCCTTGAGGGCGATATCGGATTTCCGGAACGCCACAACGTAGTCCTCCGTGGCAAGCGATGCGTCCTTGCCGTCCTGATCCTGCAAAACAGAGTAGGCGCCGGGATTTTTCGTCAGATAATAGCGGGCGACGATTTCGTCAATGGCGATTGCGTCGATGGTGCCGTTCTGAATTTCGAGAACCGCTTTGCTGTAATCGTCAATTTTCACGACGCTTTTCAAAGAGCTTTTGAAATCAGGATTGTCGTTTAACGCGGTTTCGGCGCTGGAATCCGCCTGTACGCCGACGGTTTTGCCTGCGAGGCCGCCAAGACCTTTGTAATTTGAGCCGGCTTTTACAAGAATGATCTGATTGTTTTTCATATAAGGGATACTTAAAGCGAATTCCTGGTCCCGCTGGGGAGTTTTGGAAAAACCGTTCCAAAGACAGTCCACGTTGCCGTTGTTCAGCTCCGCCGTCTTGTTGTCCCAGTCGATCGGCTGCAGCGACAGTTCAATGCCAAGGCGTTTGCAGGCCTCTTTGGCAAGGTCAATGTCAAAGCCGACCAGATCGCCGGTCTGTGTGTCGACATATCCCATCGGCGGAAAAGCCTTGTCCAGCCCCAAAACCAGTTTTCCGGCTGATTTGACTTTGTCCCATGAACCGTCCGGCGCGGAGGACCCGGACGCCGCCCCTGAAGAGACCGCGGCGGAAGGGGTCTGCTGTGTCGCGGCGGGGGCGGAAGAACAGCCGGCAAAGGAAATTGTCAGGGCTGCCGTCATTAAGAAACTGATCAGTTTTTTCATAAAATCCATCCTTATGTAAATTCATTGGTACCTTACTATATTAACGAATTAGCAGAGTAAAGTAAAGAGGCAAAAAGATTTTTGCCGACTTTTCCGCAAACCATTATGCGGCTGGGCCGGGCCGTTACGGCAGAACAAAAACGGCGCGAGGCTTTTTTCTGCCTCGCGCCGTCCTTATCGGGAATCAAATTTCGTAATCCGCGCTTGCTCTGGCGCAGACGAGCGTATGAACCACGCTTTTGATGGCGAGATGGGCCGGATGCGTTTGGTAGGCCCGCTCGGCCTCCTCGGTGGAAAAAGTGCAGTTTAGAACAAGGTCGAAGTCGCCGCCATTGTAGTTTTGCCCCAGTTCTATGGCTTCCAGGCCGTCTACGGTACCCAGCAGAGCCTGAAATTTATGTCTGAGGTCCGCTGCGATTTCGTTGACACGGTCCTTTTCCTCCGGCTTCAAGGTCCAGAATACAAGATGTCTGATCATGGTTTGCCTCCTTTACAGATCGAATAGATTCAGGCCTGTCACCGCGTCGGCGCGCCGCCCCAAACCGCCGTCTATGATTTGAATAATAATTTCGCCGGTTCCGCTGACGACAGCCTCGTTCAGGTGGCCGCCGACCACCTGCCCGTCGGCCTTTGCAAAATTGGCGTGCAGATGCAGATAAGCCCGTCCGCTCATTTCAGTAACGCTGCCGACGAGCGAGGTCAGTTCCATTACGCCGTCAAAGGTATTGGAATAGTACCGGTGCTCCGCGACACGGTAAAGGCCGACCACGGCGTGGTCGACGGCGCCGAGGCCCGTGATGGACCCGAATTTGACGTTTTCCTGTTCACACGCGCTCTGAATCGCCTGAATCAGCTCTTCGCCACGGTCCACCCGCAAAACCAGCGTGTTGCCGAATTTTTTGCATTTCATAGAGATAATCCCCCTTATTCCCGATGCAGGCCGTCAAGCCCGAGATCTTCTTTCAAAAGTCCGGCGAATTTCACCGCACCGTTGCCGAAACGGCCGCGGATGCAGTCCATCGCGGTTTCAAGCCGCTCTTCCTTTTCGCTGCCCCGCAAATCATTCCCGCCGAAAAAGCAGAGCTGTTCCCCCGGCGCGTCTTCGGGCACCAGTCCGGTTCCGGAAAGCGAAAGCATTCGGATCGGCGCGCTCGTATTCCAGCAGGCCGCCATCAGCTCCTCTCCGGCCGCCGCCAGGAGACGGGCAAGGTGAGTGGGAGCGGAAAGCGTTTTCTGCCGGGTGATATACCGAAATGACGGGTCCTTGATTCCGACCTGTACCACCCAGCATTTCAGCTTTTGCCGTCGCAGACGGGAGGCCACGCTGTCCGCAAGGGCCTGAACGGCTTTCCGGATGTCCTCCGGGCCGCTCAGGTCACGGCGGAAGGTGACGCTGTTGCCGACGCTTTTTATTTCCTGCCTGTTCCGTCCGTCCGCCACGGGACTTGAGTCTCTGCCGTTTGCAAACTCATACAGCTGTGCCCCGGCTTTCCCAAGGCGGGAAGACAACCGTTCCGGGCTGCACGCAGCAAGGTCGCCGATGGTGTGAATTCCAAGGCCGGCCAGCGTCTGCGCGGCCTTTTCGCCGCAGAACATTAACGCGTCGACGGGAAGGGGCCAGACGATTCTTTGATAATTCTCGGGGCTGATGACCGTCGTCGCGTCCGGTTTTTTATAGTCGCTGCCAAGTTTAGCGAAAATCTTGTTAAACGAAACGCCGACGGAGATGGTGATGCCAATTTCGCGGCGAACCGTTTCACGCAGACGGTCCGCAATCTGCCGGCCGTCGCCGAACAGTACCCGGCTCCCCGTCACGTCCAGCCAGCTTTCATCAATGCTGAACGGCTCCACCAGATCGGTGTATCTGCGGTAAATTTCATTAATCTGTTGGGAAATCCGCCGGTATTCCCGAAACCGGGGCGCGGCCAGAACCAGCCGGGGGCATTTGCGCTTTGCCTGCCAGATGGTTTCTGCGGTGCGGATGCCGTATGCTTTCGCCTGCTCGTTTTTCGCAAGGATGATCCCGTGCCGGCTCTCCGGATCGCCGCAGACCGCCATCGGTACGTTTTTGAGCTCGGGGCGCAGCATACATTCGACGGATGCGAAAAATCCGTTGCAGTCACAGTGTAAAATCGTGCGTTCCATGCGGCACACCCCTTGAATATCATACCATATTCTCTGGCCGAAAAACAGAATTCGCATAAAAAAACGGGGAGAAAACGAGGGCGTTTTATGCTTGGCTATGCGTTGAATACGTATTTGTCCAGGCGGTTCAGTGCCTCTTTGACCCTGCTTAGAGGAAGCGCCAGGTTCATGCGGATGGAGGAGGCCCCATGGAACATGCGGCCGTCCTGCCAGGCGACGCCGACGTCCCAGCCGCTTTTCAGCAGCTCGTCAAGAGTTTTGCCGTGGCTTTCGCACCACTGCCCGCAGTCAGGGAAAAGCATGTAGGTTCCCTGGGGCTTGGACACGTTCACGCCGCTGAAACGGCGCGCAATATAATCGCAGGCGTAGTTCACATTGCCGCTTAACACTTCGCGGAGCTCGTCCAGCCATTCATAGCCTTCGGGCCGGTAAGCGCCGATCAGCGCGTGCATGCTCAGCACGTTCATTTCGTTATAATGGGATTTGCTGCTTTGCGCCCGAACGCGGTCGCGCAGATAGGAATTATAAATGATATGGTATGACCCGACCAGCCCGGCAAGATTGAAGGTCTTGCTGGGCGCGTAAAGCGCGACGGTGCGGTTTCGGGCGTCTTCACTGACCGACTGGGTGGGAATATGTCGGTTTCCGTTTAAAATAAGGTCGGACCAGATTTCGTCGGAAATTACAATACAGTCGTTTGCCGCATAGACCTCCATGGCTTTTTCAATTTCCCACTGTTCCCACACGCGTCCGCAGGGATTGTGGGGGCTGCAAAAAATCGCCGCGTGGATTTTGTTGGCCTTGATTTTCGCGTCCATGTCTTCATAATCCATGCGCCAGACGCCGTTTTCATCCTGCCGCAGAGGACTGTGCACGATTCTGCGGCCGCTGTTCGTGACACTCTTGGTAAAACCAATATAGGTGGGGGAGTGCAGAAGAACGGCGTCGCCGGGCGCGGTAAACGCGCAGAGGGTGGAGATTACTCCGCCGAGGACGCCGTTTTCGTACCCGATGCACTCGCGGGTCAGGCCGGTTACCCGGTTGCGGCTTTCGTGCCACTTGATGATAGAATCGTAGTACTCGCCGGTGGGATCGAAGTACCCGAAGGCGGGGTGCTTTACTCGTTCGATCATCGCCTGCTGTACGGTGGGGACCGTAGGAAAGTTCATATCCGCAACCCACATCGGGATAACGTCGAAGCCCTCTTTCGGCAGTTCGGGAACAAATCCGGGCGCCGTACCCAAACCGTCCACCGCGACCGCGTCTTTTCCCCGGCGGTCCATAATAGTAGTAAAATCGTATTTCATTTTAGAATTTCCCTCATTTCCTTGGAATAAAAAATGAGGCGTCCTTTTCGGGAAGCCTCTCTGCTTTCTTTAAGCTCTACTATACCCTTTTTTGAGGCGAATTGCAATGGATTACGCAGTCAGCCGGAGCACCTTGGCGGAGCCCGCCGCGCAGGAAAAGAGCTAGTTTTTGCTGAATCCTTTATAAAGTGCCGCAAGCGACTTTTTTTCAATGCGGGATACTTTCGGACTTCGCAATTAGAAATATTCAGGCGTTTTTAATACCATCCCCTTGAAGATGGCTCAATTCCTTGATGCGGAAATGAATGATGATCTCTTTTTGCTCGGTGAGTTCGATTCGGGAGATAAGGCTTACCAGCAGTTCCTTGTTTGTCTCCACGCTGTCGATAAATTTATGCATCAGCTGCTCTGCATCCATATCAGGTGCGGAGCCTTTTTTCTCCACGTTTTTCAATGTCTTCATTTTGTCCTGCAACGCAATCCGTTCCCGCTTGATTCTGTCATAAATCCGCTGAAAATCTGCTTCATCCAATGTACCGGCAAGTTTGTCATTATATACCTTATCAAGGTGGGCGGTAAGTTTCTCGCACTGCTGTTCTGCCTGCCTTAGTTCTTCCGCCGGGCCGTTCCTGTTTGCTTTTTCCTTTTTCGCAGATTTTACCTGCTCGGCGCAAGCTTCCCGGTCAAGGTATTGCGAGCAGATTGCCCGCACCTTTTCTAAAACCGCTTCGGTCACGGTATCCACGCGCGCGCAGTGGCAGGTGCATTTTCGTTCCGTTGTAAAGCGCTGATAAGTTCGGCATACAAAGTAGAGAACCTTTCTGTTTCCGGACAGCGTCCGCTCCAAAACACCAAGTGGATATCCGCATTCATGGCAGTAGATTAAACCCTTGAGAAGGAATTCATGGGTGCGGGAGCGGGTATTTGTTCGGCTGGAAATCATCATTTGCACTTTGCGGAAAGTTTCTTCCTCCACAATTGGCTCATGGGTTCCCTCCACAACCGTCCATTCCTCAGGCGGGAGTTTTCGGCAGGCGTCGATCTTATAATTGATCTTGCGGATGCGCCCCTGTACCATGTTGCCGATATAGACCTCGTTTTTCAACATGAATGTCACACGCTCGGAGCTCCATTTCCCACTGTAAGGGCCTTTTTTCCCGGGAGTCAGTTTTGCGTACTGTGATGGGGTAGGGACGCCCTCGTGATTGAGGGCAACGGCAATTTCACGGCAGGATTTGCCTTCAAGGGCAAGTGAAAATATTTTGCGGACAACTTCTGCTGCATGCGGGTCAATCTCAATGGCGTTTTTATGTTCCTTTGAAATCTTGTAGCCATAGGAAGCCTTGCCGCCGATGAACTGTCCCCTGCGCTGCTTATCCCGCTTGACGCTGGTGATTTTTTTGCTGATATCTTTTGCGTACATGTCGTTCATAATTGCCTTGAACGGTGTAATGTCGTTAATACTGCTGTCGATTCCCGTATCCACGCCGTCAAGCAGGGAGATGTAGCGAACGCCGTTCATGGGGAAAAATTTTTCAAGGTAGTAGCCGGTTTGGATATAATCCCGGCCCAAACGCGACATGTCCTTCGTGACCACCATGTTGACCTTTTTCTCTTTGATATCGGTGATCAGACGCTGAAAGCTGGGACGGTCGAAATTGGTGCCGGAAAAGCCGTCGTCAATATAGGTGTCGAAAACATCCAGCCGTTGTTCCCTGGCAAACTCGGTCAGCAGGCTGCGCTGGTTGGTTACGCTTTCGGATTCCTTGTCATGATCATCCTCCTTGGAAAGACGAATGTAAAATGCAGTTTTATAGTCCATTGGGTTGCTTATTTTTGTGTACATTCTGTACCTCCAACAGGCAACCACCCATTTGGGTCATGATAACTCTTTTCAGTTTCACTAGCAAGGAATAACGCAAAAGATTCCGCTAGAATATTTTTGGCGTCTTCTCCATTTTCTTCGTAACAGCAGGTGGTTTTTACACTTCCTTTTTTTCTATCCTGACTCACGGTAACACCCCCTGAGCTATGCTTACGCAAGGTCCGTTTGTCCGTATGATAAAACGAATAGGTAATTGTGTTCCTTGCATTTTGAAAAAAATCAGCGACATTGGCGTTGCTCTGCCGCCGTTCCTGCTTAGCTGGTGGGCAACCTGAAATCGCAGGTGAAGAGCAAGGCAGAAATGGAAGGCCGAATGAAATTGAAGGCTCTATGGGAAGTATGTATCTGGGGAATGAGACAAGGGCGTGTAATAGATAGAGCGTTTGAAGAGCCAAAAACTGGAGACATTAAGACTCTGCAAACAAACTTTAACAAAACGAGCAAATTGATGGAAAGAAACATTCAGTGCTCCCATTAGCAGGAATAATGAGCAGACCCTAAGATTCTCCGTAACAAAGCACAGCTAAGATCTGTTAATAAATTCAAACTACAGAAAAAGCCCCTTAAGAGGATCCGGAAAGTGTTAATCATTTTCCGGGTAACCTCTTAAGGGGTTCGTTGTTAAGATTTCGTATGGTTCTACTTAAAAGATTCCAAACTGGCGCCAGGAATTGCCGTAAGGCTTTGTCGTTTCTCCTTTTACGATAATGCGAACGGACGCATGAGTCAGGAAATGATTTTTGGAGTCGTACACATCAATCATTGCATAGG